>NZ_AXCD01000034.1:0-237603 GCF_000475335.1 Acinetobacter sp. COS3 | reverse complement strand
TGTTTTCTCAGCACACATCATACACCTATAGCCACTAGAAAAGCAATTTTAGATTCAGAAGACTTTAAGGAACTTTGGGATCGAATCAAATTTAAAACAACATATAGAGTTGATTTTGATAATGAGAAATTAATCAAAGACTGCGCAGAGGCAATCTTTGCTTGTCCACCTATCACTAAGACAAGGGCTCAATTTAGAAAAGCAGAGTTGGAAATTAGCAAAGGTGGAGTACTGGCGAATGAGACATCAAAATCGGGTTTCACGACAGTGAATGAAACAAATATTGAGTTGCCAGATATTTTGACTGATTTGCAGGATAGAACGCAGCTCACTCGTAAAAGTATTGTACGTATCCTGAAAGATAGCAAACGTTTAGAAGACTTTAAGCGAAATCCACAGCAGTTTATGGATTATTGTGCTGAAGCAATTATTAGAACTAAAAGATTGGCTTTGGTAGATGGTATAAAATATACGAAAGTAGGTAATGATCACTATTACGCGCAAGAATTGTTTGAGCAGACTGAGCTAAGCGGATATCTAAAAGATATGATCGAAGCACAGAAATCTGTTTACACCCATGTCATATATGATTCAGCGGGAGTTGAGCAAAATTTTGCACTTGATTTAGAGAAAAATGAAAAGATCAAAATTTATGCAAAACTACCTTCTTGGTTTAAGGTGCCAACACCGTTAGGTACATATAACCCTGATTGGGCAATTGTTGTTGATGATGAAGGAGAGGAAAAGCTATTTTTCGTTGTAGAAACAAAATCTAGTACATGGTGGGATGATTTACGTCATCAGGAAGGGGCTAAGATAAAATGTGGTGAACAACATTTTGCCGCATTAGCAGCAGATGTAGAGAAACCTGCTGAGTATATAAAAGCCAAGGATGTGGATGGTTTCATGTCGTATATTGGGTAATGGAAAAATCGTAGCTAAGGACACGTTTTTTAAATATATCTAAAACCTCCAACTCATTAGTAGCTCAAATTTAGTCAGATAGGTACAGTTATTTGTTCCAAACAGTCAGGTTAAATTTGAGCTAAATTCTATACCGTGGCATTGCACATCTTGCCTTATTAATGTATTCGATTGGTATTAAAATACGAGCCAATTGTCTAGTGATTCTGAGCAGCTCAAGAAAAACATAAAGTATCTACAGAATTGGTAGCTATTCAAAGTTAGATAATCTAATAATCACAATTTTGTGAAAATTATTAGAGATAATATCTTTTATTCCCTTAACCCATCAATAAAGTCCGCCCATTCCTGCATCATCTTTCTTCGATAATCTACATGCTGTGCATGGTTGTAAGCTTGAGAAACTGAGTTCCCAACGGTGTGGGCTAATTGAATTTCAATCGCATCATGCATATAACCTTGTTCATGTAAGGTTGTAGACGCAAGTCCTCGAAATCCATGCCCAGTCATTTTTCCCATATATCCCATAGTTCGAATTGCACTTAAGAGAGCATTATTGCTTAAAGGTTTGGCTTTACTATGGTTGTAAAAAACGAATTGCTTGTTACCTGTAATTGGTCGAAGACCTTCTATTAGCTCAACGGCTTGTCTTGATAAAGGAACAATATGAGGTAATGCCATTTTCATTTTGTATGCTGGAATACGCCATAAATGATTATCAAAATCAATCTCATTCCACTCCATATTGATCAGTTCAGCAGTTCTCACAAATGTTAATGTCATTAGTTGTAGTGCTGTTTTAACCAAGATACTACCGTGATAACGATCCATACGCTCTAAAAAAGGTGGAAACTCAGAGATATCCAAACGAGCCATATGTTTTACTTTACGTGGCTTTAATGCCTCTTGTAGGTGTGGGGTTGGATCATTCTCAATAATACCTTTACGGATCGCATAGCGAAAAATTCGGCCAGTTAAAGGAATAGAGCGTTTTGCCATTTCTAATGCACCACGCTCTTCAATTTTTTTCGCGCAAGCTAATACGTCCTTTCCCTTAATTTGATCAATTGGCATATCACCTAAAGCAGGGAACAGATCTTTCTCAAAAACAGATAAATCCCGTAAGTAAGTGCCTTCGGTGATCGCATCTTTACGATCTTGCATCCATTCCATTGCTAGAACTTTGAAAAGCTTGTTTTTATCAGTTTTATCGAGACGTTGATTTTTTGCGGCGTTAGGGTCGATATTATTATAAAGTTGTATTCGTGCCTCATCACGGACACGTCGAGCCTGAGCGAGAGAAATTTCAGGATAGCTTCCTATTGTTAAAGTGCTTTCACGTCCATTAAATCGATATTTTAACCGCCAGAAACGTCCACCTGATGGTGTAACTTCTAAATAAAGCCCTTTTTCATCTGAATAGCGTTTTTTCTTATCAATTGGTTTGATCTTTCTAACTTGCGCATCAGTAAGCATTTAGGATGTTATCCTTATATATTGGGGGATGATTATTGTTGATTTTAAATAGTCCCCCAATTATCCCCCACGTTATAGGGGATTACAATAGATCTCATCGAATAGTATAAGGCAATAAAAAAAGCCTAAACCTTTTAGATTTAAGCTTTTAAGACTCTATGAGACATCATAGAAATTAAATTTGGCGGTGAGAGAGGGATTCGAACCCTCGAAACGCTATAAACGTTTACACACTTTCCAGGCGTGCTCCTTCAGCCACTCGGACACCTCACCAATGGGGTGCGATAGTAACGAAAAAAAAGCAGGCTGCCAAGTTGTCGTCGAACAGATTTGCACAAAAACTTTTTGGCTAATGTTAAGATTGCGACATGTAATGTTCTGTATTGAAGACAATATATGCAAAATACTGCAAAAAAAGCAGCATTGCCTGCCACGGCATTGGCAGCATTAGGGGTGGTCTTTGGAGACATTGGAACAAGCCCTCTCTATGCGTTGAAAGAATCTTTCCATGCTGCACATGGTTTAGGGATTCAACCTGAAAATGTTTTGGGTATCTTGTCCATTATCTTCTGGTGTTTGATGCTGATCATTAGTATCAAATACATCGCAATCGTTATGCGTGCTGATAATAATGGCGAAGGTGGAATCATGGCTTTATTGGCCCTGAATCTACGAAAAGCAAAAATATCGGATAGTAAAAAGATTTATCTGATCGCAATTGGTTTTATCGGTGCATCACTCTTTTTTGGTGACGGGATCATCACCCCAGCAATATCGGTATTGTCGGCGGTTGAAGGTCTTTCGATTGCAACCAATGTGTTGGACCCGTTTATTGTACCGATTGCGATTGTTATCGTGACAACCTTGTTTTTGATGCAGAAACATGGAACTGCATTTGTTGGTAAATTCTTTGGTCCGATCACGTTATTGTGGTTTATGTCACTCGGGATTTGGGGAGTTGTCAGTGTTGTACAAACACCTTTAGTCCTTGGAATGGTGAGTCCACATTGGGCGATTCAGTTTATTTTCACTCATCCTGTCATGTCGTTCTTCATTATGGGGGCGGTGGTCTTAACAGTAACGGGCGGTGAAGCGCTTTATGCCGATATGGGACATTTTGGACCAGCGCCGATTCGACTAGGCTGGTTTAGTGTAGTGCTTCCTTGTTTAGTGCTTAATTATGCAGGGCAAGGTGCGTTATTGCTACGTGATCCGAGTGCGATTGAAAATCCGTTCTATTTACTCGTTCCAAGTTGGGCGCTTTACCCAATGATCATTTTGGCAACGATGGCGGCGGTGATTGCATCTCAAGCGGTGATTTCAGGCGTTTTCTCCTTAGCACGTCAGGCGATTCAATTAGGATATTTACCACGACTCAGTATTAAACATACTTCGGATTCAGAAGAGGGGCAGATCTATGTACCTTTCTTGAATTGGTTGTTGCTCGTGGCAATTGTTATCCTCATTTTAATTTTCCAAACTAGCTCAAACTTAGCAAGTGCATATGGTCTTGCTGTGACTTTGACCATGTTGTGTGACACGATTTTAGTCTCGATTTTTATCTACTATGCATGGAAATGGAGCTTACCAAAAGTTCTGCTTTTGATTATTCCATTCTTTGTTCTAGAGTCTATTTTAGTGGCTGCGGCATCATTAAAAATGTTCTCTGGTGGTTGGGTGCCATTATTGATCGGCGGTATCGCCATCATGATTCTGATGACTTGGAAGCGCGGTCGAGAGCTTACATTTGCCAAACTTGAACAAGATACGCTTTCATTGGATCTGTTTGTCAGAAGCTTGGGTGACAATGTACTGCGTGTACCGGGCGATGCGGTCTTCTTAACAGGCACGCCGAATGTAGTTCCTCATGCGATGTTGCATAATATTAAGCACAATAAAGTGCTGCATGAACGCAATATTTTAGTCACTGTGGTGATCGAAGATGTCCCTTTTGTTCCGCAAGAAGAACGTGTCAGCGTCGAGACTTTGGACGGTGCTTTTTATCGTATAAAAATCTTTTATGGTTTTAAAGATGAGCCGAATGTGCCGCGTGCGTTGGTTCAAGCTTATGAATTATTAGGCTTTGAATATGATTTAATGCAAATCAGCTTCTTTATTTCGCGTGATCGTATTGTGCATAGTGTTGGTGATGGGATGTCTCCATGGCGTGAGCGTCTATTCATCTCGATGCAGCGTAATACCAGCCCTGTGAGTGACTTTTATCAAATTCCAACCAACCGTGTGGTGGAGTTGGGTAGTCAAATTGAAATTTAATAAATATTGAAGAAAAAGGCACTTTAGAGTGCCTTTTTTATTGTCTGTTGTTCAATTGAACAGTTTTGCGACATAAATTGTCGTTCTTTGTGGTAACTCAATATACAGCGTAGTTTTGAATTGCTAAGCTTCGCGTTCATATTGATTTTGATGTAATTATGGCGAAGAGATCAACGAGAAAAGGTAAATCACAAGCTACTTTTTTAAGCCAAAATGTTGGAAAAATTATGCTTGCTTTGATCGCGACAGGAAGTTTTGCGATCGCATTTGGTAGTGAAAAAATTGCTAAATTTATTCCATTACAGTCGAGTAATGGGGCTTGTTTAAAACAGTTTTATCGCGATGTACCGCCATTATTAGCAAAAGATAGCCTTAAAAAAGACAGCTATGCACTGTGCTTTAATGATTTTAATGTTATGTACTCTGGGATTTCTAAAACCCCACTTTGGTCAGCAGAGCATCTCACGCCTGAACGTTTAAGTATCAAAATTAAGCGTGAAGATAATTTTCATGAAGAGACACGTGTACAACAGTCTCATCGTGCATTGTTATCCGATTATCGTGGTTCAGGATATGATCGTGGCCATATGGCACCGAATGCGGATATGAATAATACCGCAGCACAATATGATAGTTTTTCATTGGCAAATATGGTGCCGCAAGCACCGAAAAATAATCAGGAAGTGTGGCGTAAATTAGAAGAGGCGGTTCGAGCAGTCGTAACCAAACATCATAAAGATGCTTATGTACTCACTGGGCCAGTTTTTGAAGGTAAAAGATTAAAAACCATTGGCAGTGGAGTGATTGTACCAACGGCGGTATATAAGGCAGTTTATTTGCCCAAGCAGGGGATTATTGGTGCTTATTACGCTCCGAACAATAATTCTCAGCAGGTGAAAGTGGTGAGTATCTGTTATCTGGAAGAGAAACTGGGAATCAATTTATTTCCACAGCTGACCGAACAACAGAAGCGGAATGTTTATCATCTTCCACTCACTGCACAAAATGTAAAAGCCAATAGAGAGATCAGTTACGCGCATTGGGATGGTCAAAGTCAGTGCGCAGATGAAGCGGATAATGCCAGTATTCAAGCACAGCAAAAACAGTTCACCTCAGGACAAACGCAAGCAGCTGAAAGTAAATTTCCACAGATCGATGAGGAAACTAAACAAGCATTAATCAAGCAGTTAGTCGATGCCCTAGTTCAGTATTTCTTACAATTGTTGAGATAGTGTAGCGAAGATTGCAAAGTCTCCGCACTTCGCTCATGGTGTAAAACTGACAATAACAATGAGAGAAAAAATGTTTAAGCCTTTTCAAAACGGAAATGAGTCAGCAGCGATTTATGATCTGACACTAGAAAATGATTTAGATTGCGTGAGCTTATATGGCAATTTGCAGATCACCAAAGATCAAGAGGGTTTGAAAACAGCAAAAGCTTTACAGCAGTTTGTGAATGAGCTTGTGGCAGCATTAGAGCAGCAAGAATTGCCTGCGAAGATTGAACGTCGACCTGAACAAGAGATAGAAAACCCATTTCTATAAATAAAAAACAGCCTAATCAGGCTGTTTTTTTATTGCAATCTAGCTCAGTTTTTCTCCTTGCTTACCACCTTGTAGATGATTGCACCGATCACAGCACCAATAACTGGTGCTACCCAGAACAACCAAAGTTGGCTTAATGCTGCTGTTTCTGCAAAGAATGCAACGCCTGTACTACGTGCTGGGTTAACAGATGTATTGGTGACTGGAATACTGATTAAATGAATCACTGTTAAAGTCAAACCAATCGCAATCGGTGCAAAACCAGCAGGGGCATTCTTATGTGTAGATAACAAAATGATAATCAAGAAAACTGCTGTTAAAACCACTTCAATTAAAAATGCTGAAGCCAACGAAAAGTGGTTTGGAGATAACTCACCATAACCATTGGTAGCGAAGCCGCCTGTGCCTGCAAAGCCTGCTTGACCTTGAACGATAATGTAAAGAATAAATGCAGCGAATGTTGCACCGAGCACTTGCGAAATAATATATGGTGCTAAATCTTTGGCTTCGATACGACCACCCACCCATAAGCCCACACTGACAGCTGGGTTAAAGTGCGCTCCAGAAATATGACCAAAGGCATAAGCGCCTGTTAAAACAGTTAAACCAAAAGCAAAAGCAACACCTAAGAAACCGATTCCAAGTTCTGGAAATGCAGCTGCAAGCACTGCACTACCACAACCACCAAATACGAGCCAAAAGGTTCCGAGAAATTCTGCTAAATATTTGTTCATTTTTATCACCACACAATTTATAAAAAATAAAAAAGTAACCATCCAAAAATTTATTGTGGATATGTTCAACCTATGTGAAATAAATGTGAATTAATTCACGCAAGTTGTAGGCTATTGTATAAATGGTGTAAAAATAATGATCAGTTGTGAAACCGTTAGTTTGCCCCGAAATTTATTACGAATTGTAAGTTGTGTTGTCTTTCCGCCATTGCTGAGGCGTTTGTCCTGTCCAAATCTTAAAAGCACGTTGAAAAGCGCTTTGTTCTGAATAGCAAAGTAGCAGGGCGATTTCTTGTAGGCTCAAATGAGGGTCTTTTAAATATTCGGTTGCCAGCATAAAGCGGATTTGCTGTACGCGCTCTTGGAAAGTGGTGTTTTGTTGTTGTAAATGACGTTGTAATTGTCGTACTGAAAGTCCTAATTTCTCAGCAATAAAATCAATTTGATATTGGTTTTTTTGTAGTCCAGTCAAAATGGAATGTTGTAAACGTTGATCCAGTTGAGTTGAGTTTGGTAGTTGTTCCAATAGAGCCTGTGCTTGTTTTAACAACAGCTGTTGTAATGTGTGATCGCCAGTTCTAAGCGGTTTAAACGCTTCACTGACTGGAAGCAATAACTGAGTTTTAGGTTGTTCAAAACGAACACGACAATGAAAGTATTGCTCATAAATTGCGATGTTTTTGGGTGCTGTATTGACGAAGTGTACTTCATGTAAATGAATATTTTCGCCTGACATAAAGAGCTTTAGAAACTGCACCATAAGGGCAATTGCAATTTCATCTGTCAGTTGTGTTGGATGAGGTTCAGGGGCTTCCCAACGAATCGAGACATAAGGTGGATTGAACTCAACAATGAGAGGGCTGCCATCATAAATCAGTCGATGAAAGTCATGATATCGGGCCAAAGCCTCGCCTAAATTTTCACAGGACAAAGCAAGATAAGCAATAATCCCCAGATGCTTCGGTTGAACATATTCCGCAATTTCTAACCCTAAACCTGTTTTAGGGTGCATCGCATTGAGGTTTTCCAGCAAGTCACGCCAAATCACATAATCAAAGCGCTCTAGGTTTTGAACTTGTTGTAATTGTTCAGGAATTTCAATATTTTTTGCTTCGCAATAGGCTTTTAATAAGTGCCCCAAACCTCCAAATACAGAGCCTGTATAATTCTTGAGTTGAGACATCCCGTCTACTCCCGATCTTGTCGTGTTTTGTCAATATAACTATATCGTATCGTCAATACTTCGCCTATAAAAATTTATATCTTTAATAAAAATAAGGAAACTTTTGGAGAAAACCATGTTAAAGGGTTTTATTGCAGGTCTAGCCGTTGCAAATGCATTTGAGTGGTTTGCACATAAATACGTTTTACATGGCGTACATCGCCCAGGACAGCCACGCTATAGTCCAGTTCCAAAAAGTATGGAGTCACACTGGGCACACCATCGTGAAGTGCGCAAACAAGAATTTTCTGATGATTGTTATGTTGAGGGGCTAGATAGTTGGCGTACTCGTAATGAGTTAATGTCGCTTGCTGTGGCAGCGGGTGTAGCAAGTGTTGTGTTCTATCCTTTCTCGAAAGGGATGTCACTTGCCGCAATTTACAGTGCAGGAAATTATTATTATGTGCATCGTCGCGCACATTTAGAACCTGATTGGGCACGTCGTACAATTCCTTGGCATTATGATCATCATATGAATTCAAACCAAGATGCGAACTGGTGTGTGACACGCCCATGGTTTGATTATGTGATGGGAACTCGAGTAGTTTCTTCAGCTGATCTGAAAGAGGACAATCCGCTAGGTATCAAGTTACCAGCCTCTATTTCTAAAGCACTCAGTCATGCGATTGAATCTGTATTTCCAGCAAAATGGGTTGAGCAAAAGCCAAAACTGATTAAGCCTCCTGTCGTAGAACAAGAGCAAAGTGCATCAGTCGCTTAACCTATCTGTTAAGGGTAAATAACTACGTCAAAGTTATTATTTTGATAAATCACGACAATAAAGATGAGCTTGTCGTGAATTGTCAATAAAATCGGGATTTAATGTCAATATTTATGCTGAGTTTATCGCTACTTTAGCTCAAGCCTTTTTGTTGCTTAATATTTATCCAGATTTGCTGTATTTTGTTTACCCTCTAGCGTTGTATAAACGCAGTTTCCATACCTTGTTCCGCAAGGTATTTTTTTGTCTGAAAGAAATGTCAAAGAATAAAAAAAACCTCTCGAAATAAATTATTGAGAGGTTTTTTTTGAGTATCTCTAAGATTTAGAGACGCATTTCAATGCCTTGATCTGCCAAGTATTGTTTGGCTTCTGGAATGGTGTGTTGACCAAAGTGGAAAATCGAAGCAGCAAGCACCGCATCAGCGCCACCTTTCAAAATGCCGTCCGCTAAATGCTGTAAGTTACCAACACCACCTGAAGCGATGGTTGGAATATTAACGCGATCATTGATCTGGCGCATCAGCGCAATGTCATAACCTGCTTTGGTACCATCGGCATCCATACTGGTGATGAGAAGTTCGCCTGCACCATAGTCTGCCATTTTGATAGCCCACTCAATCGCATCGATTCCCGTCGGTTTACGTCCGCCGTGGGTGAAAATTTCCCATTTGTTCTCGCCCGTTTTTTTGGCGTCGATCGCAACAACGATACATTGTGCACCGAAGCGCTGCGAGGCTTCTTGTACGAACTCAGGTGTGAAAACAGCAGCTGAGTTGATGCTCACTTTATCCGCGCCAGCATTCAGCAGTAAACGAATATCTTCAACTTTACGCACGCCACCACCCACGGTGAGTGGAACGAAAACGCTTTCAGCCATACGCTCTACAGTGCGATAAGTCGTGTCTCGTCCATGATGGGTAGCTGTAATATCTAAAAAGGTAATTTCGTCAGCGCCTTGTTCGTTATAACGACGTGCAACTTCTACAGGATCACCTGCGTCACGGATATCTAGGAATTGAACGCCTTTGACGACTCGGCCATTATCAACATCTAAGCAAGGGATAATACGTTTTGCGAGCATAAAATTTTCCAAAAAATCGCCAATAGTGAAAGGAGACCGACTCTGGTGCTACACCTTCATGGAGGGAACGGGTATTCTATCAAACTTCACAGCTATTTTTTGCAGGTTTTCCATGTCGGTTTATACCCCGTTGAGTTTAGAAGAAGTTCAAGCATTCGCTGAGCCATATGGTTTGGCAGTGATTGACCTCATTCCAATCCAAGGCGGTATTCAAAACACCAATTATTTTTTGGTGGATCAGTCTCAGAAACACTATGTACTCACTGTTTTTGAGGAATTAGATGCCGAAGGTGCAGGTGAGCTTGTTCCTGTGCTTGATCGTTTAGGTGAGGCGGGCGTTCCAGTTGCAGTGCCGTTAAAACATCATGGACAGGCGATTCATAGCATTGCCAATAAGCCAGCACAAATTGCGCCGCGTATAATGGGTGAACATCCAGAGCAAGCTACTATTGATCAGGTTGATGCAATTGCCCAAGCACAGGCGAAAATGCATTTAGCGTTACACGGTTTTCCTTTAGAGCGCGATTTTAATCGTAATCATCAATATTGGTCTGATGTCGCGGCACAGCTTCAACCCAAAATGAATGCTGAAGATCAAGCATTATTGGCGCAGGTTTTCCAAAAGTTTGCAGAAATTACCCAGCAGCATCCTGACCGTCCTGTGGGTTTTATTCACTCTGATTTATTTAGAGACAATACCTTATTTGAGGGTAACCAATTACAAGGAATTCTTGATTTTTATGAACTGAATCAAGATGAATGGCTCTTTGATATTGCAATTAGTATCAATGACTTTTGTACAGCTTATCCTCAAGCCCATCTTGATCATGAAAAAGCAGCGCATTATTTAGCAGCCTATCAAGCAATCCGTCCATTAACTCAAGATGAGCTTGCATGTCTTGATATTTTCTTGGCGATGGCAGCTTGTCGATTTTGGAGTATGCGTTTGCAAGTGGCACAAAAAAATGCTGAACATGGGCGCACAGGTGAGGATATCTCGCAAAAAGATCCGCTTGAAATGCGTATGATGTTACAAGATCGTTTACAAAGA
Source organism: Acinetobacter sp. COS3 (assembly GCF_000475335.1). Taxonomy (NCBI): domain Bacteria; kingdom Pseudomonadati; phylum Pseudomonadota; class Gammaproteobacteria; order Moraxellales; family Moraxellaceae; genus Acinetobacter; species Acinetobacter sp. COS3. The sequence continues at coordinate 226,573 of NZ_AXCD01000034.1, read as the reverse complement.
ATCAGTGCTTAAGGAAGAGTTATGCGAGATCAAGGTCGTTTAGTCGAATGGTTTGATGAGAAAGGTTACGGCTTTATTCAACCCAATGATGTACACAAAGATCGCGTTTTTTTGCACATCAAAGACTTTGCTCGCACAGGTCCTCGACCAATTGTCGGCTGTGCTTTGGAATACACGATTACTCTCGATGAGCGCGGTCGTTATCGCGCTCAGCAAGTCACTTATTTAAAAGCATCACAAGTCTTTGAACATAAGACAAAACCAGCTCGACCAACAGCAGCGAAGCGTTGGTCTGCGATGCAAATCGGTATCGTGATTTATATTGTATTTATGGTGATTGCGAGCTTTAGCAAATTGCTACCGCCTTATACTTTATTGTTTGTCAGTTTGATGAATGTTTTGAGCTATTGGCTATATGCACAGGACAAAGAAGCAGCACAATTAGGCAATCGCCGTATCCCTGAGCAGACTTTACATATCGTTGACTCTCTCGGGGGATGGTGTGCTGGTTGGCTTGCGCAGCAAAAACTGAGACATAAAACACAAAAACAACCGTTCCGTAAGATTTATTTCTGTACCATAGGCTTTCATATATTGTTGATATGTTGGTTAATTTCTCCCCTCAATGTGTTTTATTAATATTGAGATGGAGTTTGGAGATAAATAAAAATGAACTATTCCGTAGATCAAGATCCAAACCGTACTTTAACGTTGGTTCTTTATGTACTTTATATTATTGCCATTTTTACTGGCGGTTTATTGGCGATCATTGCGCTCATCATTAACTATGTAAAACGTAGTGATGTTCAAGGCTCGATATTTGAAAGTCATTTTACTTGGCAAATTCGCACCTTCTGGTGGTATTTAGCTTGGAATGTTATTGCCTTTGTTCCGTTCTTATTCTTGTTCTTTACAGGTGATAATGGAACGGCGTTTGCGGGTGTTGCGTTAACGGCAACGACTTTTGCCTTTGCTGCCGTGTTTGGTGCATGGGTGTGGATTGTCTATCGTGCAATCCGTGGTTTAATTGCTTTAAATGATAATAAACCGATGTATCAATAAATCTGACTTCATACGGTGTGATTATTGAGCATGTACATTTAAATATTAAGCCCAATCAAAGTGAAGCGTTTGAGTTAGCCTTTCAGCAAGCTAAACAGATTATTTACCCAATGGATGGGCTGAATGCAGTTCAACTGATTAAACATGTCGAGGACAATCACCACTACATTTTGATGATTTTTTGGGACAGTATAGAACATCATACTGAAGGTTTTAGAAAATCAGCAGCGTATCAAGAATGGAAGGCATTATTGCATCCATTCTATGATCCGATGCCAACGGTTGAATACTATCAACCGAATATGTTGCTTAAAAAGAAAGAACCTTCTCATTGAGTTGGATAATTTTAATTTTTTAGTCTTATTTGTCTTTTAATATTTTGAGTTTCAATTCACTTACGAGCACACCTACGACCACCAATAAGCCACCAAATAATGCTAAAAGTGGCAAACGTTCACCTGCGATACGTCCAAATACACCAGCCCAGACAGGTTCTCCAGCATAGATAATCGCCGCACGTGTTGGATCAACCATTTTTTGTGCCCAGTTCATGACGAATTGAATCAATGCACTCGCGAGACCTAGCCCGACAGCCACGAGAAATAGTGGCCATGAAAAGCTTGGAATCGTATGCTCACCAACGAGAGGCATACTCGCAAAACAGAGTAATGAGGCAACTGTAAGTTGGATGATAGTCACGCGCCTTAAATTTACTTTACCTGCAAAATAGCCAATCAAAATGATTTCCATGGCAATCACAACTGCACAAATCAGTGTAAGAACTTGTCCATAATTTAGGCTAATACTTGAAAATCCATTTCCTGTCAGCAACACCAAACCTGAAAATGCTAATCCTGTTCCAATCCATGTCATCAGTGAAGGGCGTTTCTGAAAAATAACCCACATCAAAATAGGAACAAGCGGGACATAAAGCGCCGTTAGGAAAGCAGACTCACTACTTAAAATAGTTTGCAGTCCAATGGTTTGAGTGCCATAGCCAATCGCAATCATCACACCAATCGCTGTCCCAGCAAATGATTCTTTGAGCGTTAAGCCGCTCAAGGATTTTACTGAAATCAGAAAAATAACCAGTGCTGCGACAGCAAATCGACAGCCGACAAAAAACATCGGCGTACTAAAATTTAGTGCATATTGAACCGCTAAAAATGTTCCACCCCAAATCATCGTGATAAAGATCAGGGCGAATTGAGCCGCTTTGGGCGATTGTGACAAATTCGTCAAAGTAAAAATTCCGAATACAGGATGTGTGCAATATACTGCACATATTGCATTGGTTTTTAATGTTGTGCAATATATTGCACATTGTTTTTTATGATTGAATTGAATGAGCCAATCAGAAGCCATCTTGCAATATGTCGGCGAAAATATACGTTTCTTCCGTGACCAATCGCAGCTCAGTCAACAAGAGTTAGCTGATCGGGCAGGGCTGAGCCGGCGAACCATTGCCTCACTTGAAACGGGACAGGTCAATATTAGTTTAGCGAAACTAGATGCTATCGCGAATGCTTTAGGAGTCGACTTTAAACGTCTGGTCAGTGCGCCTGAGATTGCAGATTCGGCAGTTGTTAACACGATTGCGTGGCAGGGGGAGCAGCTTGAAAGTCAGGCAGTTTTGCATGCTGCTGTTCCTGCACATGCACAGGTTGAATTGTGGACATGGAGTTTGGCAGAAGGAGAAACATATGTGGCCGAACCTGATCAACAAGGTTGGCAAGAATTAATCTATGTGATCGAGGGTGAGCTCAGTCTGGAATTAGAATCATGTACACAAGTGATTAGTGCTGGATCATCCATTTTATTTGAAAGCTCGACAGATTATCGTTATTGCAATCAAGGCAACGGTACGCTGAAATTTGTTCGTAATGTCATTTATTAGTATTAAAAAAAGAGCCAAATTTTTGAATTTGGCTCTTTCAGATTGATCGTTAATTGATATTAGATCGTTTCAAAATGATGTTTGCTATGCGTACCATATTTATCAATCATGATTGAGCTAGCTTCATTCAAACCACGAACGGTCACATTGGCACCATTTCTTTGAAATTTATTGACCACAGAATCTAGCATGGCAACGGAGGTAACATCCCAGATGTGAGAGTGTGTCAGGTCAATAATCACATCATTAACAGGTTCTTGAAAATCGAAGCTCTGCATGAATTTTTCTGATGAACTAAAGAAAATCTGCCCTTTAAGATCGTAAACGCGGACATCACCTTCAAAATAATGCTCGATATGAATATCATTTTCTAATTTATTAGCAAGGAATAACGCTGAAAGTAACACACCTGTCAGCACACCTAAGGCAAGGTTATGGGTGGCAACTACCACGGCAACGGTCGCGAGCATCACTATATTACTGCTCTTAGGATTGGCTTTAAATGTGGTTAATGACTTCCATTCAAAAGTACTGATCGAAACCATGATCATCACCGCAACCAATGCCGCCATTGGAATGACTTTTAACCAGTCACTAATAAACACGACCAAAATGAGTAAGAATATACCTGCACAGAAGGTTGAAAGACGTGCACGACCACCTGATTTTACATTGATGATCGATTGACCAATCATGGCACAGCCTGCCATCCCTCCCATGAAACCAGAAGCGATATTGGCAATGCCTTGACCTTTACATTCTTGGAATTTATCACTGGGTGTATCTGTCATTTCATCAATGATCGTTGCGGTCATCATTGATTCAAGTAAACCCACAGCAGCCAAAGCAATTGAATAAGGCAAAATGATTTGGAGTGTTTCTAGGTTAAGCGGAATATCGGGTAGTAAAAAGATCGGTAAAGTATCTGGTAACGAGCCCATATCACCGACAGTACGAATATCAATTCCGAAATAAATAGCAACGAGCGTGACAGTAATGATGCAGACCAATGGTGAAGGTAAAAAGCTGCCAATTTTAGGAATCAATGGAAATAGATAAATAATCGCTAAACCTAAACCAACCAGTGCATAAACATGCCATGTGACATTGACCAGTTCGGGCAGCTGCGCCATAAAAATCAAAATCGCGAGCGCATTGACGAAACCAATCACCACAGATTTAGAGACAAAGCGCATGAGTTTGGCGAGTTTGAGATAACCTGCAAGAATCTGAATGACGCCCGTTAAAATCGTTGCAGCCAGTAAATACTGCAAGCCGTGTTCTTTCACTAGTGTGGCCATAACCAGTGCCATCGCACCAGTTGCCGCCGAAATCATAGCAGGTCGTCCACCGACAAATGAGATCACGACTGCGATACAGAATGAAGCATACAAGCCGACTTTAGGGTCAACACCTGCAATAATAGAGAATGCGATTGCCTCAGGAATGAGTGCTAAACCGACAACCAGCCCTGCCAAAATATCCGCACGGATATTGGAAAACCATTGTTCTCGAACATTGGATAACATAGAAATAGCCTATTTTTTCTTTGAAAATTAAAGGCTAGTGATGTGATATAAAAACACAAGACTACACCACATCACTAGACAGTGATGAGTTACTTACAGATGGGATGTGTAAAAAACTAAGGTGGCGTAAGTGTCATTATGGGATGGAACTTTGAGATGAGAGTTTGGATAAGGATAACATTTAAGCAGAAAAAGCTCTAGTCATCATTTCAATCACTAGAGCGAATGCAGAGAATTACAATGATTGTTGGTCTAACAATAATTGAGCTTCACGAAGGTTAAGTGTACCTTCGTAGATTGCGCGACCTGTGATCGCACCTAAAATGCCTTTTTGACCTTTTAAGTTACGAACATCATCAAGGTTGGTCACACCGCCTGAAGCAATTACGGGAAGGCCTGAATAAGCAGCTAGATTTACAGTTTGCTCAACATTTACGCCTTGCATCATGCCATCACGCGCAATATCAGTGTAAACAATGCTAGATACGCCAGCATCAGCAAAACGTTTAGCAAGATCAGTTGCTTTTACATCAGTGACATTTGCCCAGCCATCAGTTGCAACCATACCATTGATTGCATCGATACCGACAATAATGTGACCCGCAAAACGTTTACATGCTTCTTCAACAAACTCAGGTTCTTTGACTGCTTTTGTGCCAATAATTACGAATGACACGCCAGCATCTAAATAGTGCTCAATCGTTTCAAGTGAACGGATACCACCGCCAATTTGAATTGGTAACTCAGGCTGAGCACGTGCAATTGCTTCAACGACAGGTTTATGAATCGGCGTACCAGCGAAAGCACCATTTAAGTCAACTAAGTGTAAGCGACGAGCGCCTTCATCAACCCAATGTTGTGCAGTTGCAACAGGATCATCAGAGAAAACAGTATCGTCTTCCATACGGCCTTGCTTTAAACGAACACATTTACCATCTTTCAGGTCAATCGCAGGGATGATTAGCATGCTTTCGCTCCTTGCATCATCATAAATTTAAATTGGCTACATATTATCAAAATATTGATCAATCGCTAAGCCTTGGATGCTGAACCTTCAAGTATTCTCACGACTTTTTGTTGTAATTGAGAAGGGAGGAGTTGATGTTGATACAAATATTTAAAAACCATGAGTGCAGCATAGGCATCTGCGGCAGCATAGTTGATCTGTTGAGGACTGAGTTGTTTCACTGACCAATTGGAGGTGCTGACTTTTTTACTTTTGGTTAAATAGCGTTGAAACAGGACTGCAATTGCTGTTTGTATCCCGACTTGGGAAGTATAACCAAAACTGGAGAAGCTTTTTGATAGATCAATATGGGACTTGAGTTCAATGCCTTTACTGCGAAAACTCGCACTATCATTTTTTAAACCAAAGCCAACTTTGAGCTGTTGTTCACTCTCCAAAATCGGTTTTAAGAAGCTGAGAATGTCAGGATTAACTTGAAACAGATATGCTTTCTCTGAGGTTGCAAGTTGTACGAGGTGTGGTCCAGTCGATTTTTCACCGACTTTGAATGTGGGTTTAGATTCAGTATCGAAGCCAAACACTTGAATGGAATAGAGTTCATCTTGAATGCTGAGACATTGTGTAAGCGTTTGAATGACTAAGATATCGTGAGTATCTAAATTTTGAAATGCAGGAAAAGTTCTTATTTCTTCTTTGCTTAAAAGTGCTGGCTTTTGCTGCATTTCGATTGGATTCAACTCAAATCTATTAGATGAGCTTAAACGTTTTTCTTGAAATGAAAAAGCCAAGTTAGAAAACTTGGCTTTGAGATAAAGATTCTATTTATTCAGCGTATCTATTCATTTGTTCCATTTGGATTTGTTGGCTTTTTTGAATATAGTTTTGATACTCAGGAATAGCAGTTGCTGCGATCGCTAAGATACTGAGTGGGAAAATGACGATATATATCCACCCTAAAACCTTTTCCCAACCTTGAGTAATACGTGGTGAGCCGTAGTTATTTTCAGTTTCATCGCCTTTTGCACAACTTAAATAGATAAAAAAGAATAAATTTATGAGTGGCAATAATGCTAACAATGACAGCCAACCTGTTTGATTTCGATCATGTAGACGACGAATCGAGAAAATGAAACTGAAATAGATCATTGCAATATAAACAATGACAAAGAGTCCACCGAATACATATAACGATGAGCCTGTTGATGAACTGCTAAAAGCAGGGACAAGAAACGCTGCGATAATACCTAAAATGAATACGAAGACCACGAGTAACATATTCCAGCCTAAATAAGATAGTCGGCCAAAACGTCCACTTGCACTAAAACCCGAATCATTTGTTTGAAGATGAGATGACATGTTATTTTCCTGTTGTCACTGATTTTTAAAATTAATTTTTTAAAAGATAAATTGTTTGGTTTTCATTCAAAGCGTTTGCATAATAAGCAAAAAATAATTGTAAATAAATAGAAATGCGCATGAAAAAAATTAGGCCAATATCAATTGACCTAATTTTGAATATTTAAAACAGCTGAAAACGAATTAAATTTTCCATTCCACAAAGTTTTTCAATAACTGTAAACCTGCTGTGTGGCTTTTCTCAGGATGGAATTGTGTCGCGAACAGATTATCTTTATGAATCGCGGTACAAAAGTTTAAGCCATAATCACAAGTTGCTGCAGTGACTGTCGCATCTTTGGGTTCTACATAGTAGCTATGAACGAAATAGAAGCGTGCATCTTGTTGAATGTTGTTCCACATTGGATGACTTGGATCTAGTTGATGCACTTGGTTCCATCCCATGTGTGGCACTTTTAGGTTTGGAATTGCTGGGAAATGTTTAACAACACCATCAAAAATACCTAATGCTTCTACGCCGCCATTTTCTTCAGAGCTTTGTAGGAGCGCTTGCATACCAACACAAATTGCTAAAACGGGTTTGTTGAAAGCGGCTTTGCGAACAACTTCATCAATTCCTGCTTCATGCATCCCTTGCATACAGTCACGCATGGCGCCAACACCAGGGAATACAATTTTATCTGCTTTTTCAATAAGTTTTGGGTCGTTGGTCACGTCAACTGTTGCACCCACATGCTCTAAAGCTTTTGCTGCTGAGTGTAAGTTGCCCATGCCATAATCAAGTAAAGCAATACGAGTCATTACAGGCTACCTTTGGTCGAAGCAATCATACCCTCTGCACGAGGATCAACTTCACACGCCATACGTAATGCACGTGCTAAAGCTTTGAAGACACTTTCGATCTGATGGTGGCTATTTTTTCCTTTCAGGTTATCAATATGTAATGTCATCAGTGCATGATTGACAAAACCTTGGAAAAATTCTGAAAATAAATCGACATCAAAGGTTCCGATGCGTGCACGAGTGAATGGAATATCCATAAACAAGCCCGGGCGACCAGACAAATCGACTACAACACGAGAAAGTGCTTCATCGAGAGGTGCATAAAAATGACCATAACGACGTAAGCCTTTTTTATCACCTAAAGCTTGCGCAAAGGCTTGTCCCAAGGTGATTCCACAGTCTTCTACGGTGTGATGATCATCAATTTCGAGATCACCATCGCAATGAATGTCGATATCAAATAGACCATGGCGCTTGATTTGATCAATCATATGGTCTAAAAATGGAACTCCAGTGTTGAGTGTGCCTTGACCAGTACCATCGAGATTGAGACGAACTCGAATTTTTGTTTCGTTGGTATTTCTTACCACTTCACTGATACGTTGCGTCATGGACACGTTCCTCAAAAAACGTCAAAAATGATTGAATTAAAAACCAATAGTTTCGCTGTGACGAAAAAGTGACAGCATCATAGTTTGCTCAGGAGGGTTAATCAATGCCTATTACCGTACATGCTTACAGTTCACTAGAAAATCTAGGGATTCGTACCCAGCTAGAGCGACTTTATGACACCAGCCCAGAGTTTGGTGATGGGCAAGATGCGATGGAGCAACTTGAACAAGATCTACAGCAATATACCACAGTTTATACCGCTGAATTTAACACCAAAATTATAGGTGCAATCTGGGTCACAGGACAAGGTGAAAGCCGTGTTTTGGAATATATAGTTGTGCACCCTGCCAATCGTGGTCGAGGTGTGGCGGAACGCTTAGTTGAAGAGGTTTGCCGTATGGAAGAGGAGCAAGGGGTAAAACAATTCGAACCGGGTTGTGGCGCAATCCATCGCTGTTTATCGCATATTGGTCGAATCTGAAAATATGATTTTCACCTAGACTCTGGAGCAAAATTAAACACTTAATAGAAAAATCCACAAATTTGCTTGACGGATTTTGACAAACATTGTTTAATACGCCCACTTTGGCGCGATAGCTCAGTCGGTAGAGCAACGGATTGAAAATCCGTGTGTCCCCAGTTCGATCCTGGGTCACGCCACCATAGATTTGTATTTTCAATCCCTGATCCCATCAGGGATTTTTTTTACCCAAAATATTTTGCGTGAAAAATGGGCAATTAAATCAAAAGCTCAGGATAATTGTTGACTATTGAGCTGAGATACGGCTTAATACACGCCATTGGCGCGATAGCTCAGTCGGTAGAGCAACGGATTGAAAATCCGTGTGTCCCCAGTTCGATCCTGGGTCACGCCACCATATTCAAAAAGCCTCAAACTTAAGTTTGGGGCTTTTTTTATACTTCAAAATAGACCTATTCATTATTATTGTTACGCTATTGCTCTCGTTAAGTGCCTATTAATTAATAGCTTATGAATAAAAAGAATATGTACTTCAATTTTACTTAGTTATATGAATAAAAGAAAAACAATATACTTTGATATATATTATTTTTAATGCAGATAAACTATGCAAAAGTCTCTCGGGGTTGTTTTACCAGTTCTTATTTTATCTACGCTATCTCAGCATAGTTTCGCAACTACAGGCTATTTCATGCATGGCTATGGAGTAAAGGCGCAGGGTAACGCAGGAACCTCTATAGCGGCATTTAACGATGCTTTAACGATTGCGAGTAACCCATCAGGTCTAGCATGGTTAGACAGTCGCGTGGATGTTGGTGCAACCTTATTTAACCCGAAGCGCTCTAGCGAGATTGTAGGAAATCTAGCGGGTGCGAATGGACAATATAGTGCGAATGGTCGTGAATACTTTGTTTTACCTGAAATTGCGATTAATAAGAAGGTAAATGACAGTGTTGCTCTAGGTCTGGCAGTTTATGGGAATGGTGGGATGAATACTTCATATCGGAATAATCCTTATGCTGCTTTTGGTAATACAGGTGAAGCAGGTGTGGATTTAACACAGATCTTTGTTTCTCCATCTGTAGCTTGGCGGTACAGCGAAAATCAGTCTATTGGTGTTGCAACGAATTTTCTCTACCAGCGTTTTGAAGCGAAAGGCATTTCCGGTTTTGCACCATTTTCTACAGATGGTGAGCATTTAAGTAATCAAGGCAAAGATTCATCGACAGGAATCGGTGTTCGCGTGGGTTGGAGCGCTAAGTTAAATGACGTAGTGACTGTCGGTGCAAATTACTCATCAAAAATTAAAGCAGACAAGTTTGATCAGTATCGTGGCTTATTTGCTCAAGCAGGCAGTTTTGATGTTCCTGAAAGTTATGGTGTAGGGGTTAGTGTAAAAGCCAGCCCTGCACTAACACTGCTAGCTGATATACAGCGTATCAACTATTCGGATGTGGATTCTGTCGGCAACGTCTTTAGTTTTGATTCATTAATGGCGGGCAATGCTTTTGGTTCTGAAAAGGGGCAGGGTTTCGGTTGGAAAGATATTAATGTTTATAAAGTGGGTGCAAGTTATCAATTGAATCCACAACTTACTCTACGTGCAGGATATAGCCATAATGATCAGCCTATTTCTGAAAGTCAGACTTTTTTAAATATTTTGGCGCCTGGTGTTATTAAAGATCACGTTAGTGTTGGAGCAACATGGAATATTGATCGAGCACAAGAGCTGAGTGTTGCTTATACCTACGGTTTAAAAGAAACCGTTAAAGGGAATCAATCGATTCCAACAGTATTTGGTGGTGGAGAAGCCAATATTGAGATGGATCAGCATATTCTGGGTCTTTCGTATGGTGTGAAGTTTTAACAATAAAAAAGCTGAATCATAAAGATTCAGCTTTTTTCACATCAGAAAATTCTGTGTATTTATGCAGTCTTTGCAAGTGAGTCAGCAACAAGCATTTGACCTGTTTCTTCAAAGTTTGCATGCCATGACAATGCTTCACGTAAAATGTGAGGTGTATGTCCACCACGTTCACAAGCACGCTCAAAGTAGTCATTTAACGCACCTTGATACAGCGGATGTACACAATTATCAATAATGACACGAGCACGCTCACGAGGCGCTAAACCGCGTAAATCAGCAAGACCAACTTCAGTTACTAAAATATCTACATCATGTTCGTTGTGGTCAACGTGGCTGACCATTGGAACGATTGATGAAATGTCACCACCTTTGGCAATTGATTTAGTCACGAAGATGGCTAAATGCGCATTACGAGCAAAGTCACCTGAACCACCGATACCATTCATCATCTTCGTGCCACACACATGCGTTGAGTTCACGTTGCCGTAGATATCAAACTCAAGGGCAGTGTTGATACCGATGATTCCTAAACGACGAACAAGTTCAGGGTGATTGGAAATTTCTTGAGGGCGTAGCACCAATTTGTCTTTGTATTTTTCGAGATTTCCGAAAACACGTTCGCCACATTGTGCTGATAACGTAATAGAACTGCCTGAAGCAAATTTCATTTTACCTGCATCGATTAATTCAAAAGTACAGTCTTGAAGTACTTCAGAATACATCACTAGATCTTCAAAATTAGAATCTTTTAAACCTGTTAATACGGCATTGGCAATCGAACCAATACCTGCTTGTAAAGGACCTAAGTTTTTCGCCAAACGACCCGCAGCAACTTCTTTTTCAAAGAAGGCAATTAGATGATTTGCGATACCTTGAGTCTCAGCATCAGGTGCAGTCACAGTCGATGGCGAGTCCGCTGTGTCGTTAAGCACGATACCAACGATTTTCGCAGGATCAATTTGAATTGCAGTCGAACCAATACGATCATCAACTTTCGTCAACGGTACAGGTGTACGTGTTGGACGGTAAGTTGGGATGTAAATATCATGCAAACCTTCGAAGTTTTCACTTAAAGACGTATTGATTTCTACAATCACTTTTTCAGCGAAGATCGCGAAGCTCGCAGAGTTCCCTACAGATGTTGTTGGAACAATATGACCTTCTTCTGTGATTGCAACAGCCTCAATCACGGCTACATCAGGACGCTTGAGCTGCTGGTTACGCATTTGCTCAACAGTTTCAGACAAATGTTGGTCAATGAACATCACTTCGCCATTGTTAATTGCACGACGTAAAGTGTTGTCAACTTGGAATGGCATACGACGCGCAAGAACACCTGCTTCAGTCAGTTGTTTGTCTAAGTCGTTTCCAAGGCTAGCGCCCGTAATTAACGTGATTTTTAACGGATTTTTTTTAGCTTGTTCAACCAGTGCTTGAGGGACTGCTTTTGCTTCCCCTGCACGAGTAAAGCCACTCATCCCAACCGTCATATCATTTTCAATAAAGCGAGCTGCCTGCTCAGCACTCATCACTTTGTCGTGAAGAGATGCAAGGCGAATACGACTTAAAGACATCATCCATTCTCAATATTGCTTTTTCATTAGATATGGATTTTAGCGCTAAAAGTGCAAAAGTGAATTGGACTACTGCTAAGGTCTAATATGTGAAATAGAAGATGATTTTTGACTACAAATAAGTGGCATTTTTAATGAGCAAAAATCAGTTTAAAAATGCCCTGTAAGTGTTTGTTTAATCTTGCCAATCGTATTGCTCGGGTTTTCTTCAGGCTCTTGAGTTGAGATTGGAAGAGAGATGACCACTTCTAAACCGCCTTGCTCACGATTACGAATATTGATTTGTCCTTGATGAATATCCACGATGCGTTTTACGATCGCTAAGCCTAAACCGCTTCCTTGGACTGTTCGTGCAGAATTACCTCGAACAAAGGGTTGCATCAGCTCTTCAACTTGATCAGGTGGAATACCTTCACCGTGATCTGCCACAGTAATTAAAATATGTTCATCAACGTAACTGGCTGACAGTTCAATTGGTTCAGCACCATAACGCTTGGCATTGTTAATTAAATTGGCAATTAAGCGTTTTAGAGACAAGCTACGTGCAGGAATAATCGGTAATTCTTGCATCTCAAAGCGAATGTCGAGCGGCTTAAACTGGATTACTAATTCTTGTAATAAAGTATTGATATTGGTATCGGTTAATTCCTCATCCGAACCATCCCGCATGTATGAAATGAATTGGTTCAGAATCGCATCCATATCATCGACATCGTATACCAAGCCTTCACGTAGAAACTCATCTGGGAGCATTTCCGCAGTTAATCGAATTCGAGTTAATGGTGTACGTAAATCATGAGAAATCCCTGCCAACATAATTTGGCGATCACGCTCTGTCTGTTCCAATGTATACACCATATGGTTAAACGCTTGGTTCACTTGACGGATTTCTAAAGGACCATGATTGGTATCGAGGTAAGGGGCTTTACCTGTTTTACTATAATTGTTGGCTGCATTCTGTAATCGACGCAGTGGCCGATTCATTTGACGAACCAAAATTAAAATAATAATTGAAGATAAAATGGGTACACCAAATAGCCATGTTGCGATCAACTCAACACTATAGTTAGTGTAAGTTTTTAAGGGTTCTCGAACCCAATTGCCATTCATTTCTGGTGTTTGAATCCAGATACGAGGGATTGGTTTAAATTTGAAATAAACTGTCACATTGTCAGCATTATCAACACCAAGTTCTTTCGCCAATTTTTTTTCGATTTGGTTGGTAAATAACTCTGCTAAAAATTTATCTTCGACTTTTGGAAATTCTTTGGGATCAGTAATGTACTCAATCCCAATCCTATTTTTAAGCCACGTATCAACATCGACTTCTGTGTCACGATGCAAAATACGAATATCAGGATTGTTGACTAGTTCTAATTCAATCGCGAGGTAGCGAGCGTGTTGCTGTAATTCAGGTAAATAAAGTGTTCGCCAAAAGAACCACAAAGACATAAAGAGGCTGAAAAACACCATAAAGAGTACCAAAATCGTGGTACGCATTGCGGCGGAGCGTGGTTTGATTTTATCTAAAAAACGTTCCCACTTTGTTCGTGGTCTTTCAGAATACGAAACAAAATCTGTAAATGCTTGTGGATCAATTGGTTCAAGTTTCAAGGTTTAGATTCCTGATTTTATTCCGCGCCATCTGGAACAAAAACGTAACCTACACCCCAAACAGTTTGGATGTAACGCGCACGGGCAGGGTTATCTTCAATCAGACGACGTAAACGAGAAACTTGAACGTCAATTGAACGCTCCATTGCACCCCATTCACGGCCACGTGCCAAGTTCATCAGTTTGTCGCGAGTTAATGGCTCACGTGGATGCTGCACAAGCGCTTTTAATACAGCAAATTCGCCCGTCGTAAGTGTAACCACTTGACCTTCACGGGTTAAAGTACGAGTAGAAAGGTCTAACGCCCAAGGACCAAAGCTGACCACTTCAACTTGTTGACTTGGTGCACCCGGTACTTCACGTACTTGGCGACGTAATACGGCACGAATACGCGCTAACAATTCATTTGGATTAAATGGTTTTGGCAAATAGTCATCTGCACCTGCCTCAAGACCCGCAATACGGTCAGAGTCACTACCACGTGCAGTTAGCATAATAATTGGGGTATCAATATTTGATTGACGCAAACGACGACAGATACTTAAACCATCTTCTACAGGGAGCATAAAGTCGAGGACGATCAGCGAGAACAACTCACGTTGTAATAAACGATCCATCTGTGTTGCATCATGAGCAGTTTTTACGACGAAACCTTTATCTTCTAGGAAACGTTGTAAAAGCGTACGCAAACGCACATCGTCATCGACCACTAAAATGCGTTCGACACGATCTGTCTCATGGTGTACGGTTTCCGTCGATTCAGCAGGTACAACTAAACTCATGATGTGCTCCTTTATCGTTTATTGTCATCGTCATTATGCAATGCTTGGGAGTATACGATTCATTGCACAGGTTTGGCTATGTTATAAAGCAACAAATATTGCCAATAAAATCAAGAGATAGATACCAAATATATACAGGTAAAATTATGACAAACAATCTATTTTTCAATATTTAGAGTAAAAAATGTCGATATTTTAGAAACATTCATCAATTTGCAAAAAATACTCGCCAAATATTCAAAAAAACAATGGTGGATTTTATAGCCGTGGACTTTATAATCAGTGCTTTTAGACTTAACCCTTGTGGAATCAATCACGATGACTGACTTAGTTCAGCAGTTGGCAAATGAACTTGCCGTACGTCCAAACCAAGTAGAAGCTGCTATTCGTTTAATTGATGAAGGCGCTAGTGTTCCTTTTATCGCACGTTACCGTAAAGAGGTCACGCAAGGCTTAGACGATACTCAATTACGTCAACTCGATACACGTTTAGCCTATTTACGTGATTTATACGAGCGTCGTGAGAAAGTGATCCAATCTTTAACAGAACAAGATAAATTAAGCGATGACTTACTGGCGCGTGTAAATGCAGCAGAAACTAAAAATGCATTAGAAGAAATTTACGCACCGTATCGTCCGAAACGTACGAGTAAATCATTTAAAGCAAAAGAAGCGGGCTTAGGTCCAATCGCTGAAAAGATAATTGCAGAACAAGTTGATCCAACAGAAGCTTTGGCTGGTTTTAGCCACGAAGATTATCCAGATGTTGAGAGTCAATTGGATGCAATCCAACATATTTTGATCGATGATTGGGCACAAAATATTGCCTTAACGACTGAATTAAAACAAACTTTTGCAAAAACTGCTGTTCTAAAAAGTGCAGTTGCTTCTGATGAAAAGAAAGAAGTCGGCAAGAAGTTCCGTGATTATTTCGAATTCTCAGAAAATCTGAATAAAGTTCCTTCTCATCGCTTATTGGCAATGTTACGTGGTCGTCAAGAAAATGTACTTGGTTTAAAAGTAGATGGCGAAGATGAAGCTCCATTGGCTCGTATTGAAGTTGAATATAATCTTGAACAAATTCAACCACAAAGCCGCCAAGATTATTTAAAACAAACTGCAAAATTATTTTGGTTAGGTAAGATTCGTCCTCAGATTGAGCATTCATTGCTGACGGATAAGCGCTTGGCTGCTGAAGCAGAAGCTATGGATGTTTTTGCGGAAAATTTACGTCATTTATTACTTTCTGCACCTGCGGGTGGTCGTACAACTCTAGGTGTTGACCCTGGTATTCGTACTGGCGTGAAACTCGCTGTTGTAAATGATGCGGGTGATGTGTTGGCACATAGCACGATTTATCCATTTGCACCGAAAGAAGATAAAGAAGGTTCGATTGCTGAACTCGCACGTTTATGTCGAGAGTTCCACGTGGAACTTATTGCGATTGGTAATGGTACTGCGAGTCGTGAAACAGAAGCCGTTGTTGCTGAAATGATGGCTGCGAATACGGATCTGCAATTGACGCGTGTAACTGTCAGCGAAGCAGGCGCATCGGTTTATTCGGCGAGTGAGCTTGCTGCGCAGGAGCTTCCTGATCTTGATGTATCGATTCGTGGTGCAGTTTCGATTGCACGTCGTTTACAAGATCCATTGGCTGAACTCGTTAAAATTGATCCAAAATCAATTGGTGTTGGTCAGTATCAACACGATGTAAACCAGACGGGTCTAGCAAAAACTTTGGATGCAGTAGTTGAAGACTGTGTGAATGCTGTTGGTGTAGATGTGAATACAGCTTCACCTGCGATTTTGGCTTATATTGCTGGTTTAAATAAATCAATTGCACAGCAGATCGTTGAATATCGTAAAGAAAATGGTCGTTTTGATAACCGTCAATCGTTGAAGAAAGTGCCACGTTTAGGTGAGCGTACTTTTGAACAGTCGGCAGGTTTCTTACGTGTTCAAGATGGTTCTGAACCATTGGATGCATCAGCTGTTCACCCTGAAAGTTATGGTCTGGTAGAAAAAATCGTTGCAGCGAAAGCAACTACGGTTAAAGACATTATTGGCAATACCGAGATTATTCGTCAGGTTAAAGCAGATGAGTTTGTTGATGACAAATTTGGTTTACCGACGATTCAAGACGTTTTAGCAGAATTGGAAAAACCAGGTCGTGATCCACGTCCTGAGTTCCGTACTGCGAAGTTCCGTGAAGACATTACTGAAGTTGCGCAATTGACTGAAGGTATGCAGCTTGAAGGTGTCGTAACTAATGTCACGAACTTTGGTGCATTCGTTGACGTGGGTGTACATCAAGATGGTCTTGTGCATATCTCTGAACTTGCAAACGAGTTTGTCTCAGATCCGCATAAAGTGGTAAAACCGGGTCAAATCGTACAAGTACGTGTGATGCAGGTCGATGTGGAACGTAACCGTGTGAACCTCAGTATGCGTGCTGAAGGTGCTGCTCCAGCAAAAGCACCGCGTCAACAACGTCCACAGCAAGACCGTACTGAGCGTAAACCACAAGGTCAACGCCCACCACGTAAAGAGGGCGACTTTAAGCGTCCACAAAATAACAAGCCAAAAACTGAAAAACCGCAAGAGCAAAAAATCGGTGGTTTAGGTGCTTTGTTATTGCAAGCAGGAATCAAAGGCTCTAAGTAATTGAATTGAGTCCCTAAAAACCTTCCTTCGGGAAGGTTTTTTTATTCTTTATTGGCGTTGAGTGATGAACGTAAAAGCTTTTCTTTGGATAATAAGTACGTTAAATTTTTATCATTGGTTGATGTTTTTAAATGATTAATATCTAAAATAATCTGTTCTAAAAACACTTGGTAATCTGTAGGGTTTAGCAGCTTTTCTGCAAGTGCAATCCCTTCCATTTGAATGTGATAATTTAAGCCAATTTTGCGTAATAGGTTTAACGCGAAAGGCGGGCATAACAATATATCGAGGGAAAACTGGAAAATTTTAGTCCAAGACAGTTGTAATGATTTCCGTTTTAAAATAACAAAAAGTAAAGATGAGATATTAAGAATATAGATCGTAATAATTGTGATTGCTAAAGGTAAATAACTTAATTTGAGTAGTAACAACAGAGGGAGTAAGACCAGTGTTAATAATGATATCAACATATTAGTCCATTGTAGTGGTCTCAATGTTTTGCTAATCAATAGAATAGAGTCGACATCTGTGGACTGATCTGATGGTATGGATTGTTTTATTTTCCAAGCACATCTAAATATCAATTGATACGAAAAGAACATATTAGGAATAAATAAATACTTACTCAAAAAACTAAATGATTTCGTAATGTGTTGGAATTTAAAGCTTGAGCGAATACCCTTAGTCACATTGAATTCATTAAAAAAATATAAACGAGCAGAGTCATAAAGATAAAATCCATATAACCCGATAATGATCAGTATTTCTAAGGGTAAATGCATTTATGATTTATTACGTTTGAACAAAGAGCTAATCCATCCACCCAAAGCAACCACACCCACAGCAACAAACTTCCATGCTGCTGCAAAAAAGGCTGCAATTGCTGCCCAGAAGCCTTTCTTAGTTGCTACAACGGCTGCACCACCCGCAATTAAAGCGGCTAAGCCATATTCTGCAACTTTATCACCTTCACGATATTCAGAATATTTCTCACCAAAGTTATATTCGAATCCTTTTAAACTTGATTTAAAGGCATCAATATTTTGAGTTAGTCCTTCTTCATCAGAAACGAGTGTGGCACTGGTTACACCTGTACGACCTAAGATACGAATGGTGTAATTGATTGCTTCTGAATTATTATCATCACGAATTTTCAATGCCCATTCTAAACGTTTAGTTTGATTGTCATAATGTGGCGGCACTGCCCAACCCACTGTATAAAGTTTTGGAAAACCTAAACGCTCACGTTCTTTATTCGATGGCTCATCTGAGGCTTTAAGCTGTTCTAATAATGCATCTGCATCTATTTTTTCATCATCTTTTACATATCCAGCGGGATCAAAATCAAATGTTGCCCACCATGAATTATCTGGAGCAACAAGAATATTGGTGCTGCCACTGGTAAGATTGCCTGTTAATTCTAGAAATTTATCTGAGTTAACAGGATCTAAAAATCCTTCATCTTTGAGCGTATTTAATGTCGCGACATTGGCAACATTTTCTTTTTTAGGACCTAAATGCCAATCTAGTTTTGACATCGGATTTTCTTCAGCTTGTTGAGTTTGCGTGTTATTCACTGTGGTTTCTTCAGTTGATGCTGAAGCAAATGAATAACTTGGCGCTGAAGCTGCACCCAACATAGAAAAACTTAATGCAATTGCATAACTCAAAGAGGTTAATTTTTTCGGTTGTAACTGATTTAACATGAAATTCTCACAATATTTTAGCTATTCGTTTTATTACAATTTATTGAATAAATTATCAGCGGATTCTAAAATATTTTTATCTAAAATTAAAATAATTTTTTAATCATTTAAAATAAAAGCATTTATTTATATTGGAATGTAATAAATATAATTGTTCAAATATATATTGATGGTTTAATAAATTTATTGGGAAAAATATAGCAGTATGATGAGCTTGGGGATGAGTTGAATGTACTGGATTTTGAAAAACAGCAATTTTATTCTATAAGTTTCATGCAATCGCGTTAACCTGCAATGATGTATACATGCCTTAGGAGGTCGTGATGTCGCGTAGACCTCGAGAACAAGTGGATTATTTACACCTTGAAGAACTCGGTGGTTTAGAAATGTTGAAAGCCAGTTACTTTCAACAGGAGTTTTCTCGTCATGTTCATGAAGGTTTTTGTATTGGTGTCATTGAAGAGGGCGCACAACGCTTTTATCGAACGGGTGGCAATCATGTTGCACCACAAGGCGATATCATTTTGGTCAATGCCGATGAAGTCCATACAGGATCTTCTGCAGTAGAAACGGGTTGGCGTTATCGAGCGATTTATCCAACACCAGAAGTTTTCCATGAGTTAACACGAGATCTCACCACGATTCATGGGACAGCACCGTGGTTTAGAGAGGCGGTCTTACATGATGAAGGTTTAGCACAACAGTTTCGTTTGCTATTCGATCTGCTTGAACAGCCGAGCAATACTTTGCTCAAACAAACTTTATTTTTATCAACAATAGCATGGCTTGTTTCTAAATATAGCCAAGTACGTCCAACGGCTGTTGATCTGAGTAATGCGAAGCAACGTATATTAAAGATTAAAGAATTAATGGCGAGTATGCCTGAGCAAGAGTTTTCCCTCATTGAGTTGGCAGAAATGGCAAATTTGAGTCAGTGGCATTTTCTACGCCAGTTTAAAAAGCATGTTGGACTCTCACCCCATGCATGGTTAATCCAAGCGCGGTTACAGAAATCACAAAAGCTATTGAGGCAAGGATTAAATTTATCAGAGGTCTCGCAACAGTGTGGCTTTTCTGATCAAAGTCATTTTAGTCGTCATTTCCGTCAAACTTTCGGTATTACACCGGGCGGTTATATCGCCTACCTCAAATAAAACAGCAATTTTATACAATTCGAATACATCGAAATTTGGCATAGTCATGATCTGTTCGACGAGTAATTGTGATTTTGATGTTAACTGAAAGCATAGATGACACCCCAATGTCTCAATCCAAGGCATTTCTCAATGGTGTGATCAAAATTCTCCCCCTGTGTTTTGCCGTTTTACCTTGGGGATTATTGGCGGGTTCAATGGCGATTCAAGCTGGGTTAACCACGCTGCAAGCAATCGGCATGTCGGCATTAGTTTTTGCAGGCGCAGCGCAATTGATGACGCTTGGTTTAGTGATGGTGGGTACACCTACGTTGACGATTATTATTTCGGTGTTTCTGATTACGACACAGCATTATTTATATGCGTTGTATTTACGCGATGATATTTCTAAGCAGCCATTGAAGCATCGGCTTATGCTTGGCTTTTTACTCACAGATGAGTTATTTGCGGTCAGTATCAAAAAACAGCAACACTATATTTATTATTTATTGGGTGCAGGCATTTGTTTTTATCTATGTTGGGTACTATTCAGTATTTGTGGTGTGTTGCTTGCGGCATCCGTACCAAATTTAGATCAATATCATTTAGATTTTTCGATTGTTGCGACATTTATCGCAATCGTAGTTCCGTTTATTAAGAATCTCAATACGCTCGTTGGCGTGATGGTGTCTGTAGTACTTACGATTGTGTTTTTGAGTCTAGGAATTAAAAGTGCGGCAATTTTAGCGGGTGTCATTGGGATGCTGACCGCGACTTGTTTGCAGAATCTTCGGGAGCGTGCGGCATGAATTGGTTTCTTCTGATTATTCTAGCGCTCGTCGTTTTTATGAATCGCTATATTCTGCTTGAACCGAATATTCCTTTACGTTTACCGAAGTGGTTTCAACAATCATTGCAATATTCAGCACCTTGTTTACTCACCGCAATTGCCACCCCGATTGTCTTTATGGATGAGCAAGGCGTATTTCGTTCGACATTACTAAACCCATATTTTCTTGCCACAGTCTTAACAATTGGAATTGCTTATACGGTACGACATACCTTAGCGACGATTATTCTCAGTTTGGCATGTTTTTACGCTTTGGTTTTTTGGTTGAATTAAAGAAACTTGGGTCATGAGTGGCATGAACCCAAGCTTTAAATTTGCACCTCTTAGCGTGTGGTATAACCACCATTGGCAAAAATAGTTTGTCCTGTGATCCACCATCCATCTGTTACTAAGAAGCGAACCAATGGTTCAATATCTTCAATTTTAGTCAATCCGCCTAATGCAGATGCCGATTTATGATAAGCCACCGCTTCAGGTGCTTCTTGCCCATAGAAGAACGGTGTATCCATTGGGCCTGGGGCAACAGCAGTGACTGAAATACCACGTTCACCAAACTCTTTAGATGCGGCACGAGTGTAGTGTTCGACTGGCGCTTTTAAACCCTCATAGGTTGAGTATAGTCCTGTGTAGGCCGCCAATAGACTGGTGGCGATGGTACAAATTTTTCCATTTGGATTGAGATGTCGGCCTGCTGATTGGATAAAGAAATAGGCAATTTTATTGTTGATGTCATTCATTCCATCAAACTCTTGTTCAGTGGTATCTAAATATGGTTTTTTGAGCACACGTCCAACGGTATTAATCGCGATATCCACACCACCAAACTCTGCTTTAGCTCGTATAAAAAGTTGTTCGATATTTTGAATATTGGATAAATCAGCTTGAACCAAAATCGCTTTGATCCCGAATGCTTGGACTGCTTTTAATGTTTCCTCGGCATCTGCTTGGGTTGCAGTGCTATTGTAATGAATTAATAAGTTTGCACCTTGCTCAGCAAATTTACGTGAAATTAAACCACCTAAATTTTTTGCGCCGCCAGTGATTAGTACGGTTTTGCCTTTGAGATGATGTTGTGACATTTATTCTTCCTCATCATGTTGTGTATGAAATGATGCTAATGGAATTTATTTGTCTGAAATAGTTGTTAGTATTGAACTGATTGTGCAGAAAAGTTGAATAATAAAATGGATAAAATAGACCGTTTAAAAATCTTCTGTTTGGTGGCAGAGAAGCAATCGTTTGCGCAAGCGGCAGTGCAATTAGGCTTACCACGTTCCAATGTGACCTATGCGATCCAAGCGCTAGAAAAGGAATATGAAGTGCTGTTGTTTTATCGCACGACTCGTAAGGTGGCTCTCACGCATGAGGGCAGCTTGTTTTATGACGAAGCAATGCGTTTGGTTGCGCAATTAAAAGAGCTCAATCGTTTTAAAACGCAGGTACGCAGTCAGGAAGGTAAAATCAGCATTGGGATGCCGAAACGTTTAGCCACCCAAGTTTTGATTCCAAATTTAAAATCGTTTTATCAACGTTATCCAAAAGTGAAAGTTTTGATTAATGGCAGTGATGATTTTTCAAATTTGATTGAACAACAACTTGATTGTGTCGTTCGAGTCGGGCAGGTACAGGATGAATATTTACTGATCAAGCCGATTTGTCAAACTGAAATTTGGACATTGGCTGCGCCGCAATATTTGACTGAGTTTGGCATTCCTAAAGATTTTGATGAGCTGCAACAGCATTTTGCCGTTGATTATCATGTTGCCAAGCATTATCGAGAGCTGAGCGAATTAGTATTTAAAAATCATCGCGTCAAAATGCCATATCGTTTATTGATTGAAAATACAGAAGCCTATATTCAGGCGGGTTTAGCAGGATTGGGTATTATCCAGATTCCAGCGTTTGATGCGAAAAATTATGTACAACAAGGTCGATTACAGCGCTTATTTGAATACGTTCCTAGCTCTGAATTACCTGTCAATATTTTGCTTACAGACCGTCAATATCGTCCAGAATATTTTCAGGACTTCATTGATTGGCTTAATGATCTGCTGAAAAGTGAGCTTGCTGTCCATTGCTAGAATGATCCTTTAATATTTTGACAACTAAAGCGATTTACAGTAAAAAACTAAAATTAGAGTAATTGCTCTAATTTTATGGGGGATAAAAATGCACATTGGCAGGCAAGCATGGATGGTACAGACTTTAGGTGACTTATCCTTAAAAGATCGGATGCAGCTATTGAGTCATAGCTTATTTCCAGTCCTTAAACAGAGCATAAAAATGTATGCCTTAGCAGGTCGAACTCAGTCAAATGCTCGGTTGGGGTTGAGCTTAGACGATCTACTTTTGCCTGATAGCAATGATGTAAAACACGCGATTGAAAAAATGCAATCTTGTAGCTCAATCGCCTTACAAAATCACTGTTTGCGCACATGGCACTACGCAGTAGCCTTTGCCAAGATGCATGATTTAAAACATGATCATGAGTTGTTGGCGGTGTCTTGTTTATTACATGATTTAGGGATGACCGAACAACATTATCAACATCATGAAACTTGTCGTTGTTTTGCTGGGCAGGGCGCTTATGCTGCTAAGGATTGGTCCATTGAGCAAGGTTGGCAGATACCGCGTATTGATCAGTTGTTTGATGCGATTAGTATGCACATGAATCCTTATGTGGCTGTTGATGATGGCGTTGAAGCACATTTACTCCAACAAGCAGCAAGTTGTGATGTGATTGGAAGCCGAGGTTTTGAATTTTCGCCCCAGTTTA
Organism: Acinetobacter sp. COS3; assembly: GCF_000475335.1. Classification (NCBI taxonomy): domain Bacteria; kingdom Pseudomonadati; phylum Pseudomonadota; class Gammaproteobacteria; order Moraxellales; family Moraxellaceae; genus Acinetobacter; species Acinetobacter sp. COS3. The sequence goes on along the minus strand of NZ_AXCD01000034.1, from coordinate 202,920 downwards.
GACAACAGTTATTTCAACAATATCCACGTTTAGACTTTAATCAACACATGATCGAATTTATCCAGCATGAAGCATTTACACGTCCTCAGTCTCGTACAGCAATGGTCGTTCAGAGTGGCTTTAAGCATTTAGTCAATCTCAATCCATATCTGGAAAAAGCAGGACAATAAAAAAACCACCTTTGTCGAGCAAAAGTGGTTTGGATGAGGGCAGAATTTATTTAGTGATCATGTTCTAAATAAGCAGGTTTTTTCGGTAGCGCTAAACTACAGAAGAAACAGATGATGAGCATGATAATCACATAAACGAAGAAGGTATTTTCAATTCCTGCATCTTTAAATAACAAGGCAACGGAAGGTGCTGAACCGCCAAACAAGGCATTACCGACTGCATAAGAGAATCCGACGCCCAAGGCTCTGACATGAGGCGGGAACATCTCGGCTTTGACCAAGCCACTGATAGACGTGTAGAAACTTAGCAGCATCATTAAGAAGATCAGTAACAAGGCAATAATCACTGGCGAATCAACAAAACTGCGCATACCAATGACCATGACAGGATAGATAAAGATTGCGCTCAATAAGCTAAATGACAACATCGATGCACGACGACCAATTCGATCTGACAACATACCAAAGAATGGTTGAGCAATCATAAATACGAATAATGCCGCAGTCATGATAAAGCCAACGGTTTTACCTTCAATCCCGATATTGGTGAGATAAGTTTTAGAGTAGACCGTCACTACGTAAAAAGTCAGTGAACCTGCTGAGGTATAACCAACCACCAAGAGGAAAGTCTTCCAGTGTTGCTTTAATAGCGCGACCAAACTACCTGATTCTTCACGTTCAGCATCTTCATGCGATAAGGTCTCTTCTAAGCGGCTTCGAGCAGCTAAAGACAAGAGTGCTGCAATCCCCCCGATCACGAATGGAATACGCCAGCCACCATCATTCAGTTGCTGTTCCGTCATAAAACCCAGCAAAATAACGCCTAGCAAGCTGGCAAGTAGCTGACCACCTGACAGTGTTACGTATTGGAACGAGGCAAAAAAACCACGTTGCCCTTTCAAACCGAGTTCACTCATGTAAGTTGCGACGGCACCATATTCACCACCTACGGATAGACCTTGTAACAAACGAACCATGAGCAATAAGAATGGCGCAAGCATGCCGACTTGATCATAAGTTGGTAATGCCGCAAATAGAAATGAACTGAGTGCCATCAAGCAAATAGAGATCACCATAGACTTTTTGCGACCATGACGGTCGGCAATTCGTCCAAATAACCAACTTCCTATCGGACGCATAAAAAAGCTAGCGGCGAATACACCCCACACATAAATCGCTTTGGTGGTTGGCTCCATATCTGGAGCAGTCAGTGCGTGAGTAAAATAGGCAGCAAAAACGGCATAAATATAAAAATCGAACCATTCCACTAAATTCCCTGATGCCGCACCCACAATGCCTTTGATGCGACTCGTTCTTTCTTCCTTGCTATATGTCTGACTCATATATGTATGTTCCTTTCTCGACTAAGCAAGATTCGATAACTGAATCTTTGCAGAGTGTTATATACAGCTAAAAAAGCATGAAAATGACACTATTTTGTATGCTTTTTATGACTGTATTTTTATATGATGATAATCAGGACATTTTTGAATAATTATTTAAAAAACATGAGGCTGGGCAGTAGGGTCAATATGGAAAAGTTAATTTTATGAAAAATAGTTAATTTAATTCAGGAATAGGACAATCCTGTCGTAACGGACAAGGCTCTCCTTGAGTAAATCGGCTCAGCATCAGTTTAATTTGATTAAGTTGAGCAATTTTTTCGTCAATCACATCGAGTTTCTCTTGGAAGATGTTGTGTACTTGATCTGCAGGAATTTCTTGTTGCGCCGTCATTGCTAAGATTTGCTTAATTTCATGGAGTGAGAAACCAAGGTTTTTTGCTGTACGAATTAACTGGACTTGCTGAAGTGTTTGTTCTGGATAATCTTTATAACCATTATTGCGGGTGATTGAATGAATCAACTGCATTTTTTCATAAAAGCGAATGGTATCTCGACTGAGGTTAGTTTGTTTTACAAGTTCACCAATCAACATTTCATCACCTTTTTTATTATTTGCTTAAAAAACATCTTGACCATTGAGTGTACTCCATCCTTTAGCCTATTCCTACATTGAATAAAATGAGTCATTCACAATGGAAAATAAAGATTTAAATAAGCAGCAGACACAAATTGCGTTTGTTGCAGGTGCTACAGGTTTTATTGGGCGCTTTTTAATTGCTGAGTTATTGCAGCAAGGACATCAGGTTTTTGCATTATTACGTCAAAAAGCTAAACAACAAGCAGAGCTAGAGACATGGCTCATTCAACGAAAAGTTTCTTTAGAAAAACTCACATACATTCAAGGTGATATTACCCAACCAGACCTTGCAATATCGACGTCCGATTGGCTGAAATTGGGTACCGTCAATACGCTTTACAATGGAAGTGCTTTATTTGCATGGAATCTCAGTATGCAACAAGCCCGTGCTGTGAATGTTGAAGGTGCTGTAAATTTACTGCGTTGTATGCAGCAACATTGTCCGTTACGACGTGTTGTTCATGTTTCAGGATTTATGCTGACTTTAGAGCAACATTTGCAGCAGATCGGAATTGATTCAGCATCACCTGAGCAAAGTAACTGGCAGCAGATTTATGCCCGTCAAGGCGCTTATGAGGCTTCGAAAATAGAGGCACATTATGCATGGATATCACAAGCTAAGCGGTTGAATTTAGATTGGACGATTATTCATCCAGCAACGGTTGTTGGAGATGCAAGTACAGGTGAAATACCTGCAAACCAACCGATGGCGCATATGGTCGATTTATTAAAACGTAAAAAAATGAGTGCCATTCCTGCGACACCACAACACTATTTACCACTTGTGACCGTCGACTATCTTGTGCGAGTGATCAGTCATGCCGCTACTGAGCCAAGCTTAATACAGCGTGAACTCTTGGTTGCAAATCAACAGCGATTTGTTCTTGCTGAAATGTTGAATATTATCGCCGCACAAGTGAAACAAAAAGCACCGACGCAATATGTACCATTGTCTGTACTGCGAATGATTTTAAGATGGAAATGGTTGGCGCAAAAATTAGAAATGTCCGCAGAAATGTTGGACTTTATCCGAACAGAACCGCTGAATACTTCACAGCTAATGCAACTCATCCAAAAGTGGGATATTCAAGAAACGGACTTAAGAAAAGCTTTGGAAAAAACCAGTCTTTGGGTTTATCAACAACCATAACCTGACGATAAAAGCGGCAAGCTGTGGATAAGTTTAAACTTATTCACATCGTCGGTTGTCATAGATTGGTGATCTTTTGTTCATGGGATTGTCATTTTTGCTTCTTAGCATGAAGGCTCTTTGGCAATGATGTTTGTAAACAATGAAAAAAACACCGCTCACTTTGGCTTTATTGGCTTCGATGGTTGTATTGACTGCATGTTCTGATGGGGATAATGGTCAAAATGGATTAAACAGCTTGATTCAACAAACGCCTTTAGCGTTGGGTAATGATGATTGCTGGAGCGCTGGAACACGTATTGAAAGTGGTCTGGATAAAAACAAAAATGGTCAATTGGATGCCAATGAAATCGAGCAAAGTTCGGTACAGTGTGGTGCCAACTTATTTGTACAAGGCATTGCATTACCTTATGAAATTTTAGCGAGCTTTCAGCCAAATGGCACAACCATTGATAGCCCATTTTCCCTTCGTCAAGGTGGCTTTGGTTCTGACGTTGCGGCACATCCCACGAATAAAAAACAGTTTTATGCGATTACCGATCGTGGCCCAAATGCTGACTATGATGATGGTGTTCATGGTGCGGGTAAGATTTTCCCGCTTCCAGATTATGTCCCTAAAATTGGTTTGTTTGAGGCGCAAGATGATGGTTCAGTTAAACTGATCAAAACGATTTTATTGAAAGATCGTAATGGGAAAAATATCACGGGCTTACCGAATACTGCTGCTCTCGGTGGCACTGGTGAAACTCCTTACGACATCAATGGTCATGTAATTACCGTTGATTCAAGTAAGCCTTATGATCCTGTGACGAATCCGATCAAGCTGGATGACTATGGTCTTGATAGTGAAGGTTTGGCTGCATTGAAAGATGGCACATTCTGGGTTAGTGATGAATATGGGCCTCATATTGTTCATTATGATGCTAACGGGAAAGAGATTGGCCGTATCAATCCTTTTGCGAACGATGCCCGTAATACGCTTACCTTGCCGCAAGAGTTTAGTTATCGCCGTGCCAATCGTGGAATGGAAGGTCTAACGATTACACCTGACCAAAAAACATTGGTTGGGATTATGCAATCCACCATGAATCTGCCAACCAAGGCAGTCAATAAATCAACGCTGACCCGTATTGTGACGATCAACCTAGAGACGGGTAAGGTTGCTCAATATCTTTATCGCCAAGAAATTGCAGCAAACTCAAATTCAGCGATCGTTGCAATTAATGATCATGAATTTTTAGTTCTTGAACGTGATGGTAACTTCCTCAAAGACGATCCGAATATCATGAAACATGTATATCGTATTGATCTGAAGGATGCCACCAATCTAGAAAATGTCGCGGCTCAAGGTGACTTACAGCAAGATCCAAAGTTAGGTTTGACCATCGCAGGCAAAACACTAGAACAGTATGTTTTGGCGCAAGGGTGGGAAGGTTTACAAGCCTTAAATATTCAACCTGTCAGCAAAACCTTGGTATTGGATATGGGCAAACGAGTGAGTTATGCACATGACAAAATGGAAGGCTTATGGTTGATTGATCATCAGCATCTTGGTGTGCTGAATGATGATGACATGGGACTTTGGAGAAATGGCAACGGTTTAGAGCAAAAATATCTAGATAATGCGCGTATGCGTGTCGATACGCCAACCTTATACGTCGTTGATAAACTGAATCTGTTCAATCCATAACAATACTTGAAGCCCAAAAGCAAAACTTTTGGGCTTTTTTAATTCACTTTTTTAAGAAGAACCAAGATGAAAATAAATAAACTGACCTTGATGACTTTACTCACTATTGTTGTGTTGCCATCGCTTAGCTACGCTTCACCTAAAGTGACTTCTCGCGAGTACAAACTATTATTAGATCCCAACAATTTTAGTTATGGTAATGAAGCAAGTAATGTAAATAGCTATTTTAGTCAGGCGAAAACAGCCATCGAAAATAAAATAAGCCGTAATGTCACAGGGAATATGAGTCTCGATACGCAACGTGAAGTCCGTTTTTATGATACTCAAGGAAGCTGCCCATTGAATAATATGGGCTATAGCTTTAGAGAGCGTATCGAAAATGGCGCGAAAGAAGTCACTTTGAAATATCGTGGTTATGATCACTACATTACTGATTTTGAAGATATGAGCAGTAGCGTATCAGGTGCGAAAACCAAGCTTGAAGATGATATTACCCGTAAGGATAATTTGAGTTTTCTTGTGGTTGCAAGCAAGTCTACGACAGTTCCAACGTCAAGAACGATTAATGATTTTGAAGACATTAATACTTTATTTACGGGCTTTAAAAACAATTACACTTTTAGTAATAGTCAAAGTTTACAACAGGTTGGTGGTTTAACTATTTATGAACGTAAATATGATGGTGCAACCATTGATTTAGGTGAGTTTGATGCCGATTTGGAAATGAGCTTGTGGTATACCCAGATGCCTTATACAGGATTGAAGCCTGCTGTGGTTGAGGTGTCATTTAAGTACGCAGATGCAAATGCGGATTACACCAAAAAAGTCGTGGCACGAGCAGCTTTAAGCTTTAGTGCTTTAAAGGGTTTAACGCAATATAACGCACCGAGCTCAACAGCCACCAAAACCCAGTTTGTATATCAATACCAACCAAGTTTCTGTAATTAAATAATAAAAAAACCTCCCATTAAGGGAGGTTTTTTATGTCATTCAAGATTACCAGTGTTCGCCTGGGAACAAACGGGCATAAGCACGTTGCACAAGATTAAGTTTTTCTTGTTTACCGATTGAAGCTGTTGAGCTAGGGAACAAGTTAAAACCAATCGACATTAAAATGTTGTTAATGTCAGGTGCAACCGCGTACGTAATCGATGCAAGACGACCAAGGTTTGTCGCGATTTTCTTCGGACGTTTTACGATTGCATAAGCAATCAAATCAGCCGCTTCTTCTGGAGAAAGCGTTGGTACATATTTATAGATCTTAGTTGGTGCGATCATTGGTGTGCGCACTAAAGGCATATAAATCGAAGTAATTGCAATTTTGTGCGAATGAACTTCTGCCGATAAGCAACGGCTAAATGCATCAAGCGCAGCTTTCGATGCGACATAAGCCGAGAAGCGTGTTGCATTTGCCAATACACCAATCGAACTGATGTTAATGATTTGACCGTCTTTGCGTTGCATCATGTGCGGTAATACATTGAGAACTAAACGAACTGCACCGAAGTAGTTCAACTGCATGGTACGTTCAAAATCATGGAAACGATCAATCGATTCATGCACCGCACGACGAATAGAGCGACCTGCATTGTTGACCAAAATATCAATATGATCTACTGCTGCAAGAATCTCTTTAGAAACCGCATCAATCGAATCCATGTCATTTAGATCACATGGGAAAACAGATGCTTTACCGCCTTCTGCTTCGATCTCAGCTTTAACTTCGTCTAATTTTTCCTTGGTACGAGCAAGTAGTAAGACATGTGCGCCAGCTTGAGCAAGATACTTTGAAACCGTTAGACCAATGCCACTTGATGCACCTGTGACAATGATTGTTTTACCGTCGACTTTTTGCTGAAAAAGTTTTTTGAGTTTTCCGTTCATGTAAGTTACCTACATTAATCAAGCTGTTGTTTGCAATGTCTTCTTATTGCGATTAAACATTGCACTTTATTTTGTATGTATATTAACCGATATTTTTTGTTTGTCCAGTGTAAATATTTGAAAAATAATAATTTTTTTAGAGTAAAAACTCTAAAACAAAGTGTTGTAATAGTTGAAAAAGCAATAATATTTTTTGAGATTTGAACAAAAAATAAGCCTCACTCAGGAGGCTTATTGATTTCATTAAAATTAAACTTGAGCAAGGGCTTGTTCGAGGTCAGCAATCAGGTCATCAACATGCTCAATCCCAATAGACAAGCGCACGAGGTCTTCACTGACACCAGCTGATTTGAGCTCTTCTTCGTTCAATTGACGATGTGTTGTTGTTGCTGGATGACATGCCAAGCTTTTTGCATCACCAATATTTACTAAACGTGTAAATAGCTGTAATGCATCAATAAAGCGTGTGCCACCTTCGCGGCCATCCTGTACACCGAAAGAAAGGATGGCAGAAGGTTTCCCTTTCACATATTTTTGAGCCAGATTATGCTGTGGATGGTCTTTTAATCCTGCATAATTTACCCATTTTACTTTTGGATGTTGTTTTAAATATTCTGCAACTTTGATGGCATTTTCAGTATGGCGTTCCATGCGTAGATTCAGTGTTTCCAATCCCTGTAAAATGAGGAATACACTGAGTGGGCTAATTGCAGCCCCTGTATTGCGTAAAGGAACGACACGCGCACGCGCGATAAACGCAGCTTCACCCAATACTTCAACATAGTTCACGCCGTGATAACTTGGATCAGGTGTATTTAAGGCTGTAAGCGTTCTGGATATTTACCCCAAGGGAATTTACCACTATCGACAATGATGCCGCCAATGCTATTGCCATGACCACCGATATATTTGGTGAGTGAGTGAATTACGATATCTGCACCAAACTCAAACGGCTTGAGCAGAGCAGGTGTTGCAACCGTATTATCTACAATCACAGGAACGCCATATTCATGTGCAATCTGAGCGATCGCTTCTAGGTCGATGATGTTGCCGAGCGGATTACCAATCGATTCAACAAACACCAATTTGGTTTTTTCATCAATAATTGAGCGTAACGCTTCAGGGTTTTGATAATCAAAAAAACGAACTTCAACGCCTTGCTTTGGCAAAGTGTGCGCAAATAAATTATAGGTACCGCCATATAGCGTGGAAACTGATGCAATGTTGTCGCCAGCTTCGGCAATCGTTTGAATTGCATAAGTGATGGCAGCCATACCTGATGCTAAAGCCAATGCACCAATCCCACCTTCCAGTGCTGCGATACGTTGTTCAAGGACCGCAGTGGTTGGATTCATAATCCGTGTATAGATATTGCCTTGTACTTTTAGATCAAATAAATCCGCACCATGTTGTGTATTATCAAAGGCATAAGATGTGGTTTGATAAATTGGTACAGCGACAGCTTTTGTAGTCGCCTCTGGTGAATATCCCGCATGAATGGCTAAAGTTTCATCTTTATAGGTCATAATTACATCATCTACGTGAGTTAAATAATAAGCGAGTGTAGCTTAAAAGCTATCCAAAATGGTGCATAAATGATGTGATTTTTAGCAGTTTTATTCATATCAATCTCAATAAAATTGCATTTATCCAGAGACCTACTGTGATTGAGCTGATCGTGTAATGTCTTGAAAAAGAAAATCCTTTTAAAGCAAACAAACAAATCTCAACTTAACTTCAAGTTAAAGGGCTTTTCAGCGTATAATACGTCCGATTATTTTTCGCTTATTCTGATTAGCGATGTATTGGTTTTTCAATTGAGGAGTCCTGCGTGGCCCAATATATTTATACGATGAACCGAGTGTCTAAAATGGTTCCGCCAAAGCGCGAAATCCTGAAAGACATCTCTTTATCATTTTTCCCAGGTGCAAAAATTGGTGTACTTGGTTTAAACGGTGCAGGTAAGTCAACCCTACTCCGTATTATGGCTGGCGTAGATAAAGATTTCTCAGGTGAAGCTCGTGCACAACCAGGGATCAAAATCGGCTATCTAGAACAAGAACCGCCTTTAGATCCAACCAAAGACGTTCGTGGTAACGTTGAAGATGGCGTACGTGAAGCACTTGATGCTTTAGAACGTCTTGATCAGGTTTTTGCTGAATATGCTGAACCAGATGCTGATTTTGATGCGCTTGCGAAAGAGCAAGAAAAATTAGAATCAATCATCCATGCATGGGATGCACACAACCTCAATAACCAACTTGAAATTGCTGCTGATGCATTGAACCTTCCTGCTTGGGATGCTGATGTATCATTACTTTCAGGTGGTGAGCGTCGTCGTGTTGCATTATGCCGTTTATTACTTTCTAAGCCAGATATGTTGCTTCTCGACGAACCGACGAACCATTTAGATGCTGAATCAGTATCTTGGTTAGAGCGTTTCTTGAAAGACTTCCCAGGTACGATTGTTGCGATTACGCATGACCGTTATTTCTTGGATAACGTTGCTGAGTGGATTCTTGAACTTGACCGTGGACATGGTATTCCTTACCAAGGTAACTATTCTTCTTGGTTAGAACAAAAGAATGCGCGTTTAGAGCAAGAACAGAAACAAGAAGAATCTTTTGCTAAAGCATTGAAAAAAGAACTTGAATGGGTTCGTTCAAATGCCAAAGGTCAGCAAAAGAAAAACAAAGCGCGTATGGAACGTTTTGAAGAGCTTAACTCTAAAGAATTCCAACAGCGTAATGAAACGTCTGAAATCTACATTCCACCTGGCCCACGTTTGGGTAACAAAGTTGTGGAAGTGGAAGGTATCAGTAAATCATTTGATGGTCGCTTACTTTATGAAAACCTAACTTTCACTGTACCTCCTACAGCGATTGTCGGTATCGTAGGTCCAAACGGTGCGGGTAAAACCACTTTATTCCGTATGATGACGGGCGAGCAGCAACCTGATACAGGTACTGTGACTTTAGGTGAGTCAGTTAAAGTGGCTTACGTGGGTCAGATTCGTGACACCTTGGATAATAACAAAACGGTTTGGGAAGAAGTTTCTGGCGGTTTAGATATCCTAAAAATTGGTGATTACGAAATCGCGTCACGTGCTTACATCGGTCGTTTTAACTTCAAAGGCCAAGATCAGCAAAAACGCGTCGGTGAATTGTCTGGTGGTGAACGTAACCGTTTACAACTTGCGAAAATCTTACAGATGGGCGCAAACGTAATCTTACTGGATGAGCCATCGAACGACTTGGATATCGAAACTTTACGTGCGCTTGAGGATGCAATTCTTGTATTCCCAGGTACAGTGATGGTGGTGTCGCATGACCGTTGGTTCCTTGACCGTATTGCAACGCACATCTTGTCGTTTGAGAACGAACAGCCAGAATTCTACACAGGTAACTATGCAGAATACGAAGCTTATCGTCAGTCTCGTTTAGGCGAAGATGCAACACAAAAACGCTCTAAATATAAAAAGATTACAGGTTAATTTTCTGTAACTTTAAAACCAGCCTAAGGGCTGGTTTTTTTATTTGTATCCTATTTAACGATTTTAAAAGTGATCAATAATAATAGTGATTAGAGCTATGAAAGAAAATTATTTAAAGGCCGTGGGTTTATACTTATATTTTTAATTTATAAAGATTAATATCAGCGCTCAATCTATTAAATGGTAAATATACCTTTTGGAAAATCATGAAAAAAATTAAACTTTTCTCAATTGTGGTAAGTGTGGCTGTTGCTACGCAACTTACAGGGTGTCTCTCAGTAAAATCATATGTTGATCCAGCTTATAAAACGATTGGTTATTCAAATATTGAAAGACCAAGCCAGCCAATTCCAGTCACGGTGGTGACTGAATTTCAAAGAAATGGTGTTGTGATTCCAAAAGCTGGTAAAGAGCTACAATCAATCGTTGATCGTAGTTTAAGGGCTACAGGTGTATTCTCGCCATCAGCACAGTCGAATGCTGCGAACCAAGCAAAATTGCATGTCACTGCAAATAACGTAGCCGATTTAGGTGAAGCAGCGGGCAAAGGTGCATTAACAGGTTTAACTTTTGGTGCGGTAGGGAATGCCGTCACTGATAAATATGAATTTAAATTTAAATATATTGATGCTCAGGGCAAAGAAACTTCTCAGCGCTATCCACATATGATTTTATCGACTGTTGGAAATAAAAAAGCGCCAGTTGAAAATGTACAACCGATGACGATTAATGAAGCATTTAATAAAGTTGTCGATGATGTTGTGATTCGTTTTACTTATGATTTGCAAAAACAGCAATAACTATCTAGCTCAGTAAAAAGGCTTTCTCGAAAAGTCTTTTTACTCTTTTAAAAAGTTATGACTTAAATAACACGCTTAAACCAGAGTCATCATTTAAAAAGAATTTAATTTAACAAATGATTAACTTTATTAAAACAAACTTATTAGTGAGTGTAATTTTATTACATTAATCTTGCCTGCTATAGTGCTGTTAAGCAATTTACGGTTATGGTGTTCTGTTGCGACGTTCTGCTGTATTGATGACAGTCTTATTGAGTTTGTTCATGTTCCAAAGTATTTGGAACGTGGCAGCTGCTTATTGCGGTCATGAAAATACAAGCAAGCAACTGATAGCGCCGGTGAATCATTTCGGACATCACTCATTACAAGAGACACAAGAGCAATCGGATCTTAAACAAAATTTCGCTGATGATACAACTTTACTGAGTTCACAAGATCATCACGATCATTTGCCTTCTTGTTTTCATGTCGTTGTTTTGGCAGCAGAGCAGAAGTTGAATCAACCGATTTTGTATGAGCATGAATTAAAACAACAATATGACTGGTCTAATTTTTATCAGTCTCCATATTTAACGGGATTAAACCCACCGCCTGTTTTAACCCTGCTATAGGTGGGGTAGCTGAAAAATAACCCACCAGAAATAAATTTATTTCAAAGGGTTATTCCATGCATAAAAATTTCTTAAAAATGCGTGATGTTTATGTGCCTATTGCCATATTTAAAAAATGGCATCGGCAGATTAGCGCTGATCTAGATTTCGATCCTGTCCCGATTGAGGGTAAATAAAATGAATATTTTATTTGCGCCTCGCGTAAGAACAATGAGTTCCAGAATCATCGGTTTGGCTTTGGCTGTTATTGTCGCGATGAGCTTTAGTGAATGGCATTTCCAAGCTCCATTTGTAGAACACATTCTATGGTTCTTTGGGTGGCTCTTTGTTGGTTTGGGGATAATGGGAAGAATCTGGTGCAGTATTTACATTTCTGGCTATAAGAATAGCCGATTAGTCACCCAAGGGCCGTATTCACTCTGTCGAAATCCACTTTATCTATTTAGTTATTTAGGTGGTCTCGGCATCATGTTTCTAACGGAGACTTTCTTCTTCCCAGTGATATTTTCTCTGTATTTCTTCTGCTATTACCATTATGTGATACGCCAAGAAGAAAAATTTTTGAGTAAAAAATATGGGAGCGAATATTTAGATTATTGCAATCAAATACCGCGTTTTATTCCCAGTCTCAAGAATTATAAAGAGCCTGAATATTATCAAGTCTCGCCCAAACATTTTCGTGTTTTCTTAGTACAAGTGGTCTGGTTTCTCTGGATCGCGGCTTTCGTTCAGCTGTTTGAAGAGCTGAGATTATTTGGTGTTATTCCATCTGTATTTAGTTTGTTTTAAGGAATAACAGTTTGGTGTTTTGAGTCTGCTCTAGAAAATGATTTTTTTATTTTTAAAGTAGGACTGAATTCATAAATATATGTCGCTTTGTTCATTTTATTTGGGTACTTAACCCAAAATTTTCATTGAACAGAGCTTCTTTTAGATAAGGTGAAGATTATGTTTAGTCAATTAAATGCAAAAGTATTGTTGGTTGTTTTACTTCTTTCCGCGACTGTCGCAAAGGCCGATGGTGGTTTGATTTTCTTAGAAAAAAATCTTAATGCTCAGAAAGAAACAAAGGCTCAAGTGGAGAAAAAGAGTCATCATACGACTGCTCAGCATAAGTGTTAATGATGGCTAGTAGGTTTGGAAACCAGTAACTTCTGTTGCTGGTTTCCATCCGATGATGTACCTATATTCTGTACGCTGACTGAATAAGCCTTGCGCTATGAAGTCATATTATTTTTTATTGCTTAGTCGAACAATGTAATTTTATTACATCAAGTTTAGTTGCTATAGTGCCACCTGAGCAATTTTTGTCTAAAGAGAAATTTTTGCGCCGTTTTAGTATTTTTATTACCGTCTTACTCAGTTTGTTCATATTCCAAAGTTTGTGGAATGTGGCAGCGGCGTATTGCGGCCATGAAAATATCAATGCAAAAACTTCGGTATTAACTCATTTTGGTCATCATATTCCTGAAAATCAGCATGTTGATACACAATCTACTTTGGTTAATGACCAAGATGCTGATTTACCTATGCCATTAAGCTTGCAAGATCATCATGATCATTTACCTTCATGTTTCCATGTGGTGGTGACTGAGGCTCAGCAACAGCTTGATGCCCCTATTTTAACAACACATGAATTAGAACAAAAATATTACTGGTCTAACTCTTACCAGTCTCCTCATTTATTTGAACTGAATCCACCGCCTGTACTGACCCCGCTATAGGTGGGGTAGCCGAAAAATAGCCCACCGCAATTTCATTTTATTTGCGGGGCTTTATATGTCTTTACGTTTAAATCAGCGTACCAATTTATCTCAGAATCGTGCGCTAAAAAAATCCTCCCATTTTTTATCGATAAAATGGTCGGTGTTATCAATTGCTTTAACCACGGCAGTGTTTGGGCAATCCGTTTCTGCTGAGTCTCTATTGACGGCTAATCAGCCCACAGTGAGAGAGATCCAAGATCGTTCTAGTTTTGAACAGATTTTAGAGCAGATTCGCACTTACCAAGCCAATCAATCTAGCTGGCAGACTCAGCAAAATATGGCGAGTGCCCAACTCAAACAGAGTGGGTTATGGGCAAATCCAAGTATTTCGATTGAACAAACAGGATTGCAAAGCAATCAGGATCAGGAGTTGGCAATCGGGATTTCTCAGCCACTTGACTTGTTTGGGCAGCGTAAAGCTGCGCAGAAAGTGGCGAAGTTATCTGCAAATCAAGTTGATTTAGAGCAGCAGCGTTATAACGCGGAATTGGCATTGATTGTGCAATATGCATGGTCACAAGTTGCGCTATGGCAACTAGAAAAATCTCTAATAGCCGAGCAGTTACAAGTCAGTCAGCAAAACCTAGACGCAACTGAAAAGCGCTATCAAGCAGGAAGTATTGCACAGGTCGATGTAGAGCGAGTTCGAATTGCCCATTTGGAAAATCAGCGTATTTATCAACAAGCTGATTTACAACTGCAAGTGGCTCAACAGCAGTTGGCTAGCTTTTGGGGAAGTGATTCAAATCAGTTCCGCATTTCACCCAGTGTCAATGAACTATGGTCTCGTGCAACACAGGTGAAAGTCGATCAAGAACAAATTGAAAATCTATTTGAACGAAGTTTACAGCTTGAGGCTCAGCGACAACAAGCCAGTATTGAACAACTTAAGGCAAAATCACGTCCTCAGCCGACAATGACGCTTGGGGTTAATCGCACACGTTCAGTTGATCAAAATACTGAAAACCAGCTGCGTTTAGGTGTGGAAATTCCCTTAAATATTTTTAATAAACAGAAATATGGAATTCAAATTGCTGAGGCAAAACAAACGCTCATTCAACAGCAGCAACGTTTCTACCGTCAGCAAAATCAGATGGATATCGAGATTCGTCTCGCTGAGTTAAAAGGTTTACAAGCACAATTTCAACAGCTGAATAACCAACAAATTCCATTAGCAACTCAAGTGCAGCAAAAAACCTTGCAAGGTTTTCGCTTGGGTAAGTTTGCTGTGACAGACGTACAGCAGGCAACAGTTCAACTGCAAGATGTTCGCCTGCGTAAGGTTCAATTATTGAAACAAGCATGGCAACTCAGTGTAGAAGTACAAAGTGCACGTATGGGGCTTCCTGTAGAACAGATCACAGCTAAAGATGCGTTGATGCAACTCAATCAACGTGTATGGCAACAAAGCAATGCATTTCCAAACCAACTAGGAGAATAACGAAATGAGTATCAGATTAAAAAAGCGTTCTCAGTGGGTTTGGGTTGCGATGATTGTGGTGGTCACGGGTGTATTAGCATCATTGCTGCTTTGGAATAACAAAGCAAAAACGACGGGTGATGCTGAGCAAGGTGAACAGGCTCATGCACATCAGGAAAATGAAAAAGTTGGTGCTGAAGAAGGAGATGATCATGCTGAAGAAGAAAAACTTGCACTGACTTCGGAGCAAATGCAGCAGCAAAATGTCAAATTGGCAAAAGTCTCAGTCGGTGAAGTGAATGAGAGCCAAACTTTTCCAGCAAAGCTCGTGGTGAATACAGACCGTCAAGCGCATGTATCACCGAGCTTGGCAGGTCGTGTTGAGTCTGTTTATGTGGAACTGGGGCAACAGGTGAAACGTGGTCAGGCTTTGGCAAATTTACTGGTACCAGACTTGGTAGACCAACAGGCGAATCTACAAATTGCGCAAACCAATTTAGAGTTGGCGAAGCAAGATTATGATCGCGAGCGGAGTCTTTGGTCTCAAGGTATTTCAGCAAAACAGGATTATCAACGTGCTTACAATGCCTATCGACAAGCACAGATTCAAGTCCAAGCTGCTAGATCTCGTTTATCTGCATTTGGTGCTGGTTCGGGTTCAAGTGGGCGCTATACCTTAACCGCACCAATTAATGGGGTGATCAGTAATAAAGACATCGTGATTGGTGAAAATGTTCAGCTTGCAGATCAGTTATTTACCATTGATCAACTCGATCAACTTTGGTTGGAATTTGTTCTACCAACGATGGCAAATATTGGGGTACAGCCGAATCAACAAATTCGTTTTAAATCTCTGCAAACAGGGAATACATTTAATGCACAAGTTCAAAGTTTAACAACAGAAGCTGATGCACAAACAGGTCGTTTACAAGTACGTGCCAAAGTGTTGTCGAATGCAGCTGAACTTCGACCAAACTTAATGGTCAATGTTGAATTACAAGCGACATCTAAACAGTCCGTCATTCGTGTAAGTGCAACTGCAATCCAACAAGTTGAAGGCAAAGATGTCGTTTTTGTTGCCAAAGCAAATCAGCAAAAAGATTTTGATTTTGAAGCTGTACCTGTACAAATTGGGCAGCGTACCCAAGATGCACAATGGGTTGAAATCAAGCAAGGTTTAACTTCTGGGCAGTCTTATGTCGCAGAAGGAAGCTTCTTGCTGAAATCTGAACTTGAGAAAGGAGAGGCTGAACATGGGCACTAACTCCTCTCAACTTCCAAAGCCAGAAGGGCTGTTTGATCGCATTATTCAGTTCGCGATTAGCAATGCGATCTGGGTCATGCTGTTTGTTATGACTTGGATTGCTGTCGGTGTTTGGAGTTATCAAAAACTCCCTATTGATGCAGTTCCAGACATTACCAATACCCAAGTCCAAATTAACACACAGGCGAATGGCTACACCGCTTTAGAAGTCGAACAACGAATTACTTATCCAATTGAAACGGCGATGGCAGGGATTCCAAATCTGGAACAAACCCGTTCGATTTCACGTTATGGTTTGTCACAAGTCACGATTATTTTCAAAGACGGTACGGACATCTATTGGGCGAGACAAATGATCAATCAGCGCTTGCAAGAGGCTGATGGACAATTGCCAGATTCGGTTGATCCACTCATGTCACCGATTTCAACGGGGCTTGGTGAGATTTATCAATGGGTGATTAAAGCCAAACCTGACGCTAAAAAAGAAGATGGTACGCCTTATACAGCAATGGATTTACGAGAAATCCAAGATTGGATTGTGCGTCCTCAATTGCAACGTGTAAAAGGCGTGGCAGAGATCAATAGTATTGGTGGCTACAATAAAACCTATATTGTTTCTCCTGATTTAAAACGCTTACAACAGCTTCAAATTTCCCTTGCTGAGTTCCAAACGGCTTTACAGGAAAACAATGAAAATCGCGGTGCAGGTTTTATCGAAGAAAATGGGCAACAGTTAACGGTACGTGTGCCGGGCATGCTGAGTACAGTTGAAGATATTCAAAATGTGACTGTGAGCGTTAAAAATGGTTTGCCGATTCGTGTCTCAGATATAGCCACAGTCGCAATTGGACATGATTTAAGGACAGGCGCTGCAACTTACAATGGTGAGGAAACCGTGTTGGGGATTGCCATGATGATGCTCGGTGAAAATAGCCGTAGCGTTGCTCAGGCAGTCGATGCAAAAATTCAGGAGATTCAGCCGACTTTGCCGAAAGGCGTTGAGATTGAAACGGTTTATGATCGTACCGATCTAGTCAATAAAGCGATTAAAACCGTTCAGAAGAACCTTGTTGAAGGTGCGATTCTTGTTATCGTCATTCTGTTTGTTTTTCTTGGGAATTTTCGTGCAGCTTTAATTACTGCCTGTGTGATTCCACTTTCCATGTTATTTACCCTGACAGGAATGACCGAACAAAATATTAGTGCCAACTTAATGAGTTTAGGGGCGCTAGATTTCGGGATTATTGTGGATGGGGCAGTCGTTATTGTAGAAAACTGTATTCGACGCTTGGCTGAAGCACAACATCATGCAGGGCGGTTACTGACACGTCAGGAACGATTTAAAGAAGTTTTTCTTTCAGCGAAACAAGCTCGTCGTCCATTGATTTTCGGGCAAGCGATTATCATGGTCGTCTATTTGCCAATTTTTGCTCTCTCTGGTGTAGAGGCAAAAATGTTCCACCCAATGGCAGCAACCGTTGTGATGGCATTGCTTGGCGCAATGATTTTATCTGTGACCTTTGTTCCCGCTGCTGTGGCTTTATTTATCACAGGTGAAGTGAAGGAAAAAGAATCGCGTTGGATGCAGGCATTAAAAACAAAATATCAACGCATTTTGGATTGGGCTTATCAATTTAGAATGGTGGTGGTGACTTTGGCGGCGAGTATTTTAGTGCTTACAGGGGTGTTAACCACGCAAATTGGTAGTGAATTTGCACCTCAACTGAGTGAAGGCGATTTTGCTTTGCAACAAATGCGTTCACCAAGTACGGGCTTAGAGCAGTCCTTGCGTATGCAGGAGAATACGGAAAAGTTAATTCTCAAGAATTTCCCTGAGGTGAAGGCTATCTTTGCCAGAACAGGGACGGCTGAGGTAGCAACCGATGTGATGCCGCCGAACATTTCTGATGCTGTGATCTTACTTAAGCCGCGTGGCGAATGGTCAAATCCGAAAGAAACTATTGATGAATTACGGACACGAATGCAGGCATTTTTGGAGACGATTCCTGGCAATAACAGTGAATTTTCACAACCAATTGAACTTCGTTTTAATGAATTGATTTCAGGTGTACGAAGTGATGTCGGAATCAAAATCTTTGGTGATGATATGAATGTGCTCAATACGCAGGCGCAGGCTATTGCACAGAAGGTTCAAAAAATCTCAGGTGCAACTGCGGTAAAAGTTGAACAAACCAGTGGTTTACCTGTTTTGAATGTCGATATTAATCATGCTTTAGCGGCGCAATATGGCTTATCGGTTAAAGGCATTCAAGATGTGGTCGCAGCAAGTGTCGGTGGTCAGAATGTAGGGCAGATTTTACAGGGCGATCGTCGTTTTGATTTTGAAATTCGTTTGCCAGATGATCAGCGCACCGCACAAAACTTAGCTCAACTGCCGATTCAATTACCAAATGGTGGTTTAATTCAGCTGCAAGATGTTGCCAAAGTTGAAACCATTTCAGGTATGAATCAAGTCGGTCGTGAAAATGGTAAACGCCGCGTCATTGTAACGACCAATGTTGAAGGGCGTGATCTAGGATCATTTGTTCAAGAGTTACAAGCCACATTGAAGCAACAGCCTTTACCAGCAGGTTATTGGTTGGAGTATGGCGGTCAGTTTGAAAACTTAGCTTCTGCGGCAGCACGTATGCAGATTGTGATTCCACTGGCTTTGATCACGATTTTTATTTTATTGATGGCGGTATTTCATAACTTTAAAGAGAGTTTATTGGTCTTTAGTGGTGTGCCATTTGCGTTATCTGGTGGTTTAGTTGCGTTATGGTTGCGTGACATTCCATTATCAATGTCGGCGGGTGTTGGGTTTATTGCACTTTCAGGTGTTGCTGTGCTGAATGGTTTGGTGATGCTGAGCTTTATTAAAGAACTTCGAGAGCAATTTGATCTGCATGTTGCAACATGGCAGGGAGCGATTCTACGGTTACGTCCAGTTTTAATGACTGCATTCGTGGCTTCTTTGGGATTTATTCCAATGGCGATCGCAACAGGTACGGGTGCAGAAGTGCAGCGTCCGTTAGCAACTGTGGTGATTGGAGGAATCATTTCCTCTACATTGCTGACTTTATTGATCTTACCTGTCGTATATCGTTGGATGAATGAAGCTAAAACTAAGTTAGATCGTCATCATATTGAAGCTTAGCATTTGTACGCGCTAGCTAGGCGGCAAGGATGCTGCTGATAGCGTTATTGATCAATTCAGCTTTGTTTTAAATAGAGTCTTAGACTAGGTCAGAGCTGACCTAGTCTAAGCAAGAATTCTACCCTCGACTTTATAGCGTGGAAATGGATCGCTGAAAGCAAAGGGTAGCTGTACATATAGCATTTGATTTAATTCTCAATTAGAGGCAGTGTAAGCAAGAAAAGAAATACACTTTCTTGCACAATTATAAGGAGTCCAACATGAGTGGACATCAAGGGCATGATCATAGTCATGCAGTAGTCACCGAAGGCAACGCCAAAAAGCTGACAATCGCTTTAGTTTTGACCTCAACTTTTTTAATTGTTGAGGTGGTTGCAGGTTTAATCACGCAAAGTTTGGCATTACTTTCTGATGCAGCACATATGTTTACCGATGCTGCCGCATTAGCGATTGCCTTAGTTGCGATTAAAGTTGCAAAACGCCCAGCCGATGATAAACGTACATTTGGTTATCAGCGTTTTGAAATTTTGGCAGCATTATTTAATGCGGCGATGTTGTTTTTTGTCGCGATTTACATTCTCTACGAAGCGTATCAGCGTTTTACGCAACCACCAGAGATTCAAAGTGTTGGTATGTTGATTGTGGCATCGTTAGGGTTGGTGGTTAATCTAATCTCGATGAAGATTTTAATGTCGAGCGCTGCAGAAAGCCTAAATATGAAAGGCGCTTATTTGGAAGTACTGAGCGATGCGCTTGGTTCTGTCGGTGTGATCATTGGTGCGATCGTGATTTATTATACCAACTGGTATTGGGTCGATACGATTATTGCGGTTGCCATTGGTTTCTGGGTATTGCCGAGAACGTGGATATTACTCAGACAGAGTATTAATATTTTATTGGAAGGTGTACCCGAAGAAGTTGATATTGAAAAACTGAGAAGTGATTTACTCTCGTTGGATGGTGTCGAAAGCATTCACCAATTAAAAGTTTGGGCAATTACATCGAAAAATATTCATTTAACCGTCCATCTTTTCGCACCGAATGCTGATCGTAATCAGTTACATCGTGCAGCGACAGAAATGCTATCACATGAGCATGGCATTGCTGAGGTGACCTTGCAGATTGAAGATGATGCAGAAATGAATTGTCAGCATAGCCATCAACATGATGACATTGCTGAGCCAGAACACTCACATCAGCATTAAGTTGATGTGAGCAGATCGAAAGTGAAATGTCGTATTAGTTTTGCCACTCATGATTGCAGTCACGGCATTTCCAATGCTTTTGTGCTTGCATAAAAGCTTGCATTGAGATTTTGAAATCAGGTAAATCACGCCAGAAAAGAACACCTGCAATCACACAGACAGCAAAGACGACCACAGTCGAAATTTGCAGTGTCTGACCTGCACCATTACCGAAAATCCACATCCCGATACTGATCACAACCAAGATCAATAGAATAAAAATCGCAGGCACTAAAAGAACCAAGCTTTTTGGAACGTTGGGACGAGGGCTATTTGTACCCTGACTGACAGGCATTATTTTGACGCTTTGACATTTAGGGCAACGGTATTGCATAAAGGTTTCCTATTGTGTTTTGGCTATTTTAGCGAAAATTATGCAAAAGCTAAAATTATGAGTTATTCAAATACATAAATTTACTTATTTTGAACTTTAATCTGTAAGCCCATCTCTGGATTTTGAATCAAAAAAGCATTTATACAGCTCGTCTAAAGCTAGTCGCTATGCTGTTACGAGTCATGCTAATTTGATTTTAGGATTTTTTGAATGGTGTGAAAGGAAACGCATGTTAAGCACTAAAATTTTAAAATTGCGTTTGTCTCGGATTGAAAAGGGGAAAGAGCATTTATCAACGCAAGATAAATTGATGTTGGTGAGTATGGATAGTCCTGACTTGAGTGCGAATTTTATTTTAAGACTATTCAAAATGACCCTGCCAAAACAGTGGAAGTTCCAACATGAAACTGAGGAAGATATTTTTTATAACACTCAGCTTATTCAACTGATTGAAGATGAGTTTATTCCAGCTTATGAGTTTCATGCACGGAAACATGCTTGGTATGAGCAGTGTTTAATGTATAGATTGAACTTCATCACACCAGAACCCACACAACAGCAAATTAATGTTTTTTTGCGTCATTTAGATCAGTGTCTAGATCAACTACCTAAAATTGAATTGCTGCACTATTTTTTGCAAAAGTATCCGACCGCCCAACATGCGATTGCTCTTGCCAAGGCCTATGCAGGTGCTCAGCAATATGATCAAGCGATCCAACAATACGAATGGGCACAGAGACAGTCTACGCAGCCCAATGAAGTCGCTTTTTACGGCTATATCGAATGTTTGCTTAATCGTCGCCAAGGTGAATACAAAGCGCATGTGAGTGATGTGGAATATGCGCTTGATTTATTGTGCAAATATGAAAAGCCTATCGATCAGAAGAGCTATAAAAAATTATTAGATCGTGCAATCACCGCATTATTGCCACAACAACTGCTGCAAACGCGGGCTGTTGAAACCAATGTATTATCCGATGTTGGTCGAGGGTTAAACTCGCTAGGGAAATCATTAGGTGGAATTTTTGGTGCGAGAGATTTCTATATTCCTTATAGCAAAGAACTTATTGCGAGTGCGCCTCAACTATTACATGATCACAATGTGTTTGAAAGCCTTAGCCAATCTCAAGCGATGCGGTCTGCATTGCAGCGACTATTAAGCTCGAGTGAAATTGACAGCTCTGAACAATTACTTAAATTCCTGTGGATTTCAATCCAGCAAGATCCAGATATTTTAAACTCATTGCAGCCTCCTATTGATTCAGCACATCTCATTCAATCACTTTCTAAAATTGAGCCGATAGAACAGCAAGCTCTGGATTTGGGACAATTACAATTGATCTTGGAGCAAGGTCTAAGTGCTTATCTTGGCGACGGTCGTTTAAATAAACAGCATCCTGAACGACATCATTTATATGAATGTCGGGATGAAATTGTCCAGCAGATGATCGATTTTGCGGTATGGTTTTATCGAGACATTGTTAAAATTTATCTTGAGCAACAGAACTTACAGTTACAACAGGTGAAAAAGCTTTTGATTGGGCAGTTACCAGAAATTGCACTCTCCAGCGGATTATTTGCTTATCAGTTTGAACATTACCAGCGTGTGCAAGCTTTATTTGATTGGATGAAACCGAAGCTAGAAAAAGGTAATGATTTTGAAAAAATGCAGGCTGCATGGGTCGCTTTAAGAGAGGCGAGATATTTTGATGATGATTCTCTTATAACGCGTGTTCAATCGATACAGCAGAAATTTGAAGAATATAAAGCCATGCGTGACCAACAGATTTTTCTACACGAACAGGCTGAGCAAGAGAAACTTGAAAAGTAATATTTTATGAACAAAATAAGAGCAATTTAGTGTTTAAATAATTTGAAGCTTTGCAACAAAAAGACGCAAACGGCGATGCGTTGCATGCTAATCTACATAAAAACATCTAAAAAGTTCAGAAAGCAGATCGCAGCTCATAAGAAGTGAGCCAGTAAGAAAGGGAAGAGGGAGAGCATCTTGAATCGACAAGATGATAAAAAGGCAATGTTCGATATTATGCCTGCAGATGAAGACGCAACGGATAAACCATCTTTATCACGTCGACTAATCTATAAAACGTTACAGCACGCACAAGATGCTGTTGAATTTGCAAGTGATACCTCTCGCAATATTGCAGGTGTTGCTGATGCAGCATTGGGTGCGCTGGATCAAGTGACTCATCATACCAAACGTGGCGTTGAAGGGGTGAGAAACTCTGTTCGTGATATGGTCTCAGAAACCAGTGAGGCTGCACGACAAGTTGCACTTGCAATGGCAAGAGCATCACTTGGGAAAGGCTCTCTGACCTTATATTTACCTGAAATGCTGCTCAATAATCAGATTCGTAAGCGCATGGATCGCTCCGAGATTGATGATATCAAAATTGAATGTGGCAATGATCGCTTTCACATTGAACTTGATGGACATTATCGCCGTTTCCTCTATCGACTCTCTTTAGAATTTAATGTGCTTGAATGCCGTATTGGTCAGGAAAAATATTTACGTTTGCGGCAAGTTGATGAACACCTAGATTTGCAAATTCGTCATGGTGGGACACTGACCAATTGGGCGACGCGTAGAGTTGGAAATGTCAGCTTTGAAGTGATTAACTCATTGCCGATTCCTTTTCTCATCAATCACCTTATTCGTGATGTGCCGGGAATTCAAAAAGAAGGTCATCGTTTGTGGTATATCGACCTCGAAGAAGCGGGTTTTATTGATTTTATTAACAACCGTTCTTGGATGGTAGATAAATTATTAAACCTCACCGATTTTAGTATTCTGCCGGGTTTGAATATCCTGCAAGAAAGTCGTGAGCTAGTACAGCAATTGGTTGATCAATTTGAAATTCGTGGTTTACGCGTGCAATCTGGCCGCTTAGAAGTTCAAGTTGGAATTGGAAACGAATAATAAAAAAGCCACTGTCAATGCAGTGGCTTTTTTGAATTTGGCGTCCCTACGGGGATTCGAACCCCGGTTACCGCCGTGAAAGGGCGATGTCCTAGGCCTCTAGACGATAGGGACTTATATGAGGCATACATCTGAATATTGGCGTCCCTACGGGGATTCGAACCCCGGTTACCGCCGTGAAAGGGCGATGTCCTAGGCCTCTAGACGATAGGGACGTTTCAGAGGTGGGCGTATATTAGGTTGAATTAGATAGGGTGTCAAACACTTTTCTAAAGAAAATCTAAAAAAAGTGAATAAGTGTTTAAAAATACCGCATATCGTGGAATAAATAATCAAAAATAAAGATTTAGGTGTGAAAGCTAGATTTTTATCATGATTGTTACAGATATAAAAAATGCAGCCAGAGCTGCATTTTTTTGAATGTCGAGATTATGTGCGATCACGATAGAAAACATAGTGACTTAAATAACACGCAGCAATAAACAATAAACATCCAATAAAACCTGCTTGCATTTCAGGATCAGCGGCCATACTTAAACCTGTAATAAAACAGAAGATGAAGCCTAGAATTGGAACAATAGGATATAGCGGTGCAGCAAATTTTAAATCTTTTGCTGAGTGCCCAGCTTTATACCATTGGCGACGGAAATTGAATTGGCTCCAGCAAATGCTCATCCATACAATCACCATCGTGAAAGCAGCGACACCTAATAAGTTTTTGAAAATCGTTTCAGGTGCAAAATGTTCTGACAATAAGCCAGGGATCGCGCCGAACATGGTCACAACCAATGCAATAATCGGTGTTCCACTCTTTGAAAGTTTAGAGAAAACACTTGGTAACTGGCGCTGATCTGACAATGACCACATCATACGTGAAGCGGCATAAAGCCCAGAGTTGGCTGCTGAAAGCAATGCAGTGATGATCACGAAACGGATAATGTCATCGGCATAAGGAATACCAATGTAATTGAATACTGTAACAAAAGGGCTGCTACTCACGCCTTCACCGCCCAGACCTGCGATTTGGAAAGGAAGTAATGCGCTGATGACGATAATGGTACCAACAAAGAAAATCAATAAGCGCCAAATCGCTGCGTTAATTGCTTTAGGTACATTCACCGCAGGGTCTTTGGTTTCACCAGCAGCAACACCGATTAATTCAGTTCCTGAAAAGGCAAAGTTCACAATCAGCATGGTGGTAAAGATCGGGACTAAGCCCTGAGGGAACCAGCCATGAGCGGTTAAATTATGGAACAACGGTGCTGACTCTGAGCCATGGAATGGAATCAAACCAAAAATTGCGAGTAAACCGAGAATAATAAAGGCAATGACGGTTACAACTTTGACCAGTGCTAACCAAAACTCTGACTCCGCAAACATGCGCGTCGATGTTAGGTTGAGTCCTAAAATGGTGACAGCAAAAATAATAGTCCAAATCCACATCGAAATATGGGGAAACCATTCTTGCATGAGCAATGCTGCGGCAGTGAATTCAGTACCAAGAGTTGCGGTCCATGTTAGCCAATAGACCCAAGAAATCATGTAGCCAGTGCCTGGACCAATGTATTTTTGCGCGTATGCACCAAAAGATCCTGCTACAGGCATATGTACAGCAAGTTCACCTAAACATAGCATGACCATGTAAGCAATTAGACCACCTAAGATATAGGCAATAATTGCACCGACAGGGCCGGTTTGAGCGATAACTTCGCCAGAACCTAAAAATAAACCCGTACCAATTGCACCACCTAAGGAAAGCATAACAAGGTGTCGTGTGCTCATTGCACGTTTTAATGTTTTGGATTCTGGATTCGCATTTGAGTTGGAAGATTGCATACGACAATTTGTCCAAGCATAGAGAAGCGGCTATTTTATGGAAAATTCGAAAATGTGCAATCTGAATGAGTGAATGATTAGTTGAAAAAGATCATTTTATAATTTTTATATAGAAAATGGCGTCCCTACGGGGATTCGAACCCCGGTTACCGCCGTGAAAGGGCGATGTCCTAGGCCTCTAGACGATAGGGACAGATGAGGCAACACAAAATGTCTGGTGGAGCCAAGCAGGATCGAACTGCTGACCTCTACAATGCCATTGTAGCGCTCTACCAACTGAGCTATGGCCCCAGTTTGTGTGAGCGCAATATTAGGGGGATTGCGCTCACACGTCAATGATTAAACTGAATTAAGTCTCACTATTTGCATCATTTTTCGGCAATTTTAGCGATTCATTTAACTTTTCCCAAACTTTCAGTTCTTTCTTGCTTGGACCACCAACAATTTCAAGTGCATTGCGTAAGCGAGCGAAAGTTAAATCAGGACCAATGGTTACCATTGCTTGCATTACAGGCGTTGAACTGGTTGAGCCTGCAATCGCAATAAAGAATGCTGGCATAAAGTCGCGTAATTTAATTTCCATTTGTGCAGCCAAATCCATCAATGTTTGACTTACGGTGTCATTGTTCCACGTAAACTGACTTTCTAAACGCCAGATCGCAAATTGTAGGCTTTGACGAACCTGTTCTTCGGTCAACTTCTTGCTTTCGAACTGCGCTTTGCTGATTTGTGGCATGTGGTTAAAGTAGAAACCAGCCCAATTCACAGCTTCAGAAAGTAAGTTGATACGGGGTTGAATTGCAGCAGCAATATCTTCTAATGTTTGACGATCACTTTTCCATGCCAATAAACGATCAAGCAATTGTCCTGGAGTCAGGCCTTTGATCCATTGACCGTTGAGCCAGTTTAGTTTCTCGACATCAAAGATTGGACCACCCAATGATACGCGTTGCACATCAAAGTTCTCAATCATGTCTTGTAGCGTGAAGATTTCACGCTCATCAGGCATTGACCAGCCCATGCGACCTAAATAGTTAAGCAATGCTTCTGGTAAAACACCGATGTCACGATAGTAATTGATTGAAGTTGGGTTCTTACGTTTAGAGAGTTTTGATTTATCTGGATTACGTAATAATGGCATATGGCAAAGCGTTGGCATTTCCCAACCAAAATATTGGTAAAGCAACTGATGTTTTGGTGCCGATGGTAACCATTCTTCGCCACGGAGTACGTGCGTGATTTCCATCAAGTGATCATCTACAACGTTTGCAAGGTGATAGGTTGGTAAACCATCTGTTTTTAACAGAACTTGCATGTCAACTTGTGCCCACGGAATTTCAACTTCACCACGGAGTAGGTCATTGATTTTACAAATCCCTTCTGCCGGTACTTTCATACGGATGACATGCGGTTCACCTGCTGCAAGGCGTTGTTGCACTTCTTCAGTAGAAAGCTTCAATCCACGACCATCATATTTTGGTGTTTCACCGCGCGCTTGCTGTTCAGCACGCATATGATCTAGCTCTTCGGCAGTGGCAAAACAATAGAAAGCATGACCTTTTTCAACGAGCTCTAATGCATATTCTTTATAAATGCCCATACGCTCTGATTGGCGGTATGGTGCATGAGGGCCTCCGACATCAGGACCTTCTGACCAGTTGAGGCCTAACCAACGTAGTGAATCCAAGATCATTTTCTCAGATTCAGGGGTAGAGCGAAGTTGGTCCGTATCTTCAATACGTAAGATAAATTCTCCGCCATGCTGTTTTGCAAAACATAAGTTAAATAACGCGATATAAGCAGTTCCTACATGTGGAAAACCTGTAGGAGAGGGAGCAATACGAGTACGGACTTTCATAAGAGATCGGATTTAAAATTAGAAATTGAAACTATTATAACGAAAAAGCCTAGTCACGGAATGACTAGGCACATTTAAACATGCGAGGGGTTACATATTTAAAGTATTAAGAATTATGCGGTTGAAAAATCGTTTGAACAAAGCGAGAAAAACGCTCATGTTGGCTAGCAAAGAAATTTTGGCTTGGTGTTGTGCGAATTGTATTAAGCATTTTGATCTCATCATTAGTTGATGGAATCATCGCTGTATTACGTTTCTGTTGATCAAGTGCTTTAACAATAAGAGAAGAAGATTTGTCTACTGATTTTATGTTATTACTTTCTTTGATTGCAGCAGCATGACCCATCTGTACAGAGCAGACTAAAAATACGCTTAAGCATAGAGTTTTTTTCAATTTTAATGCTCGCATTGCTAACATCCCCTTCATGATTTCGAGTCTACAAGACTAACTAAACAAATATAGTATTGCTTTAATGATACGATTCAAACATAAATCTTAATAAAAAAGTAGAACTGTGTCACACTTTTTACAAAAAAGATAAACTTCCAGTAAATTTCTACTTAATATTTATAGCTGTGTGGCTAGTTTGTGTGCAAGTCAAATTTAGCAAGCAAATATGTAGAAAACATGGAGACTGAAGATTTAAGGAACATTATCTACTTTTGTACTTTCATTTTACTGTTATCTATATGAAAAGTTCGTATATCTAGAATTAAGCATAATAAATATCATATTGATATAAGTTATTGATTGTAAAATATTTTATCTAAAATATAGTGGTGTGAATATTTATGAGTTAGGGGCTGTATAAATGAGAAAGATATTCGCGATCGCATTGCTTGGCTTTGGTTTAAATGGTGCAGCACAGGCGGCAACCACATTTTTGAATGTATCTTATGATCCAACACGTGAATTTTACCAAGAATACAATCAAGCTTTTGGACAATATTGGAAATCTAGAACAGGTCAAGAGGTTGATTTTAAACAATCACATGGCGGTTCAGGAAAGCAAGCGCGATCCGTTATTGATGGTCTACAAGCTGATGTAGTGACTTTAGCTTTGGCAAACGATATTGATGAAATCGTAAATGCGGGTTTAATTCGCAAAGACTGGCAAAAACAGTTTAAAGATAATTCAGCCCCATATACCTCAACTGTTGTTTTCCTTGTTCGGAAAGGCAATCCTAAAAATATTCGAGACTGGAACGATTTAACCAAAGCGGGTGTGGAAATTATTACACCTAATCCCAAAACAGGCGGTGCACCGAGATGGATTTATTTATCTGCTTGGGGATATGCGCTTAAACAACCAAATGGTAATGATGCAAAAGCACGTGAATTGGTCAAAAAACTTTATCAAAATGTCAAAGTTCTAGATTCAGGTGCGCGAGG
The DNA here is from genome assembly GCF_000475335.1 of Acinetobacter sp. COS3. Lineage (NCBI taxonomy): Bacteria > Pseudomonadati > Pseudomonadota > Gammaproteobacteria > Moraxellales > Moraxellaceae > Acinetobacter > Acinetobacter sp. COS3. Next base: position 173,926 of record NZ_AXCD01000034.1, on the reverse strand, counting down.
CTCGTTGACTACCTTTGCTGAGCGCGGTATCGGTGATGTATTGCTGTCTTGGGAAAATGAAGCACTACTAGCCACAAAAGGATTAGGTCAAGACAAGTTTGAGATCGTTTATCCATCTATTTCGATCTTGGCTGAACCTTCTGTTGCTATCGTTGATAAGACGGTAGATAAAAATGGTCATCGTAATCTGGCTCGTGGATATTTAAACTTTTTATATTCACCATTGGGTCAAGAGTTGGCGGCTAAACATTATTTCCGTCCACGTAATCCTCAAGTTGCTGCAAAGTACGCTAAGCAATTTCCAAAAATCAAACTTTTTAATATTAATGATGTGTTTGGTGGCTGGGCAAAAGCGCAAAAAACACACTTTGTAAATGGTGCGATCTTTGATCAAATTTATGCCGAAAAACCATAAATGTTGAGTGTGTGCCTTTGAGGAAAATGATTAAAAAAGCAAATACAGCGCGTATTTGCTTTTTTATTGAGTGAAAAATCGAAAGAAAACGGTTTTATCTATGAAAAGTTAAGAATTCTCTACAAAAAGTCGTTTGGTGATGGCATAAAACAAGGTGATAATGTGCAGTTACATTTTTAGCTGTTGATTGCATTGTTATGTCGCATATTTCTGTCTTACTTCATGAAACCGTTGATGGCGTACTGGCAGGCCGTGACACAGGTATTTTTATTGATGCGACCTTTGGTCGTGGTGGTCATACTCAATTATTGCTTTCAAAATTAGATGCCAATGCGCGTGTTTATGCTTTTGATAAAGATCCACAAGCACTTGAAGTTGCAGCACAATTAGAACAAGAAGATTCACGTTTTAAAATTATTCATGCAAGTTTTGCAGATATTCAAGCTGAACTCAGCAATATTGATATTACTGAAGTTGATGGCATTATGGCTGACTTGGGTGTGTCATCTCCGCAACTAGATCAAGCTGAGCGCGGTTTTAGCTTCATGCATGACGGTCCGTTGGATATGCGCATGGATAACTCGCAAGGTTTGACAGCGGCCGAATGGTTGCTTGAAATAGAAGAAGAAAAATTAGCAAACATTATCTATCAGTATGGTGAAGAGCGTTATAGCCGTCGTATTGCTAGAGCCATAAAACAAGCTGGTGAAATTACAACAACAGCACAGCTCGCTGAGATTGTTAAAGTTGCTCACCCTAAATGGGAAAAGCATAAACATCCTGCGACACGTACATTCCAAGCGATCCGTATTGCGATTAACAAAGAGCTAGATGATATTGAGGTATTTTTACCGCAAGCTGTAGAATTATTAAAACCAAAAGGGCAATTGGCCGTGATTAGCTTTCATTCTTTAGAAGATCGTTTAATCAAACAATTTATTCAAAAAGAATCGAGCTTGGCTGAAGACGCAGGTTGGGGAATGCCTCAAGCGCAGGTTGATACTCGACGATTGAAAAAAGTTTCTCGTATTCGTGCGAGTGAAGCAGAAGTAAAGGCAAATCCTCGCTCGCGTAGTGCATGGCTTCGTGTTGCAGAGCGCTTAGAGCAAAAAGGCAAATAATGAACAACAAGAATGATGACGAAGTCGTATCCAACAGCAAAAAGGGACTGAAAAAAGTTATTGTTTATGCTGTACTCGTTGCATCGGTGTTTATCAGTGCGATGATGGTGGTATTTCAGGTGTTTGAATATCGTCATGATTATCGAGATTTGAGTTCCTATATGCGTGAGAGAGATGATTTAAACGCAGAATGGGGACGTTTGCTGATTGAACAACAGACTTTTGGTGCGACTGCCCAAATTGGTTCGCGTGCGGTAACACAATTACGAATGTTTTCACCACCAGCTACGCAAACTGTAGTGATTTCTTTACCTATGACTTCAGAGCAAGATAAATAAGGCATGCTGTATGGCAGATAAGCGAAGCAAACCAATACGAAAAAAACAGCAATCCATTTCGGAAAAACCAACCCTTGCTCTCGATATGTGGCGATTTTATTTGCTCTGGGGTGTTGTGCTCCTTTGCTTTGTGGTGTTGGTTGCGCGTGCCTTTTATGTGCAAGTTGTGAATAAGGATTTTTTACAGAATAAAGCGAATGCTAATATTCTTCGTACAGAGCGTTTAGAGGCAATGCGTGGCGTGATTAGTGACCGTCATGGTGTGCCTTTGGCAATCAGTACACCGATCATGAAGATTGTGATTGACCCAAGAGATTATTGGGAAGCGAAAAAGCAATTTGATGAGATCACTGAAGAGTTAAAGAAAGATCCAACCAATCGTAAATTGAAACGTCAGTTGCCTGATAAAAATCTAAATTTAGATGAGTTGGCAGATGCAGTAGGTATTGATCGCCAGTCACTTCGAAAGCAAATGAATGATCGTCAACGCTCGCGCTATTTGGTACTGCAAAAAGAAGTGCCGCCGCAGCAAGCTGATTTAATTACTAAGCGTAATTTCCAAGGTGTATACGCAGAGAAAAGTTATAAGCGTTATTACCCACAACCTCAACCAAACGCTCAGATCATTGGTCTAACCAACAGTGAAGGACGCGGAATTGAAGGTTTGGAAATGCAGTTGAATAAACAATTGTCTGGTGTGGATGGTGAGCAAAAAATCATTCGTGACAAGAAAGGCAACCGTTTAAAAGTTTCTGAGGTGATCAAGGAAGTTGAGTCTGGGGAAAATATTACCCTGAGTATCGACTCGCGTTTGCAATACATCATGTATCGTGAACTTACTGCTGCGGGGGTGGCAAATAACGCTCGCTCTGCAACCGCAATTGCAGTGGATGTAAAGACGGGTGAAATTCTGGCGATGACCAGTTGGCCGTCTTACAATCCAAATGATAAAAATGGTTTGAGCAATAAAGACGCGATGCGTAACCGTGGCGCAATTGATATGTTTGAGCCGGGTTCGACGATGAAACCATTTACTATTGCAGCGGCATTAGAAAGTGGAAAATACACACCAAACACTATCGTTAATACTGCACCGGGTTCAATGAAATTGGGTTGGCATACAATTCGTGATACGCATAACTATGGTGCTTTAACTGTTACAGGCGTCATTGTTAAATCTTCAAACGTTGGTTCAGCAAAGATTGCACTATCTTTGCCAAAAGATACCATTCCTTCTTTCTTTAGACGCGTTGGTTTTGGTCATCGTTCGGATGTGAAATTTCCGGGTGAGAGTGCGGGTTTGCTCTATCCCGCGGATAAGATCAACCCTTCTCAGCTCGGGACGATGGCGTATGGTTATGGTTTGAATGCCACGATCCTTCAAGTTGCACAAGGTTATGCGATGCTGGCCAATCATGGCGTTGAGATGCCACTGAGTCTACGAAAGCTAGACAAAGCACCTGAAGGAACACAAGTTTTATCACCTAAAATCGCTGATGAAGTGTTGTTGATGCTTGAACAAGTGACGATGCCAGGCGGTACGGCGAAGCAAGCGGTGATCCCAGGTTATCGTGTTGGTGGTAAAACAGGTACAGCGCATAAGCTACGCGCAGACCGAAAAGGTTATTCAAATACTGAATATCGTGCACTTTTTGCTGGCGTAGCACCTGTCAGTGACCCACGTTTAGCGATGATTGTTGTCGTTGAAAATCCACAAGGTCGCTACTATGGTGGTCTTGTTGCAGCGCCTGTATTTGCAAGAATTATGCAAGAGTCGTTGCGCCTATTAAATGTGCCTTTAGATAAACCACTAGATACTTCTATTAAACCCAACCCGTAGGTAAATTATGTCGATTAGTTTTCAACAGATACATCCGATCAGCATAGATGCGGCTTGGTATACACAGCCCTTTCAAGGCTTCTGCCTTGACAGTCGTAAGGTTGAGGCAGGGCATATTTTTATCGCCTTAAATAGTTTTAGCCAACCTGAGAAAACGCGTCAATTTGCGCAAAATGCTTTGGATGCTGGTGCGTTAATTGTCATTAGCGAAGCCGCTTTAGGGATAGAGAAAGAATGGGTTTGTCCTGAAGTCCGAAATCTAATGGGGGAGTGGCAGAAGCAATATTTGCAGTCGACTGATCCTACACAGCCCTTGCGTGGTATTGCAGTCACAGGGACGAATGGTAAGACGACAATTTCTCGTTTAATTGCTGAATTAATTACTTCACAACACCACGGTTGTGCGGTGATGGGAACGACTGGTAATGGGATTTTGCCGAATTTAACACCATCAACGCATACGACACTTGATGCATTACAACTGCAAAGTGCACTACATGATTATGCAAAACAAGGCGCGAGTTTTGTTGCGTTAGAAGCCAGTTCACATGGGCTGGAACAAGGTCGCTTAAATGGCTGTGATCTGGAAATTGCGGTGTATAGTAATTTAAGCCGCGATCATTTGGATTATCACGGTACATTAGAGGCTTATGCAGAAGCGAAAGCGCGATTATTTAAATTTAAAACACTCAAAGCTGTTGTGATCAACTTGGATGATGCGCATGCAAATATAATGTTGGATGCCGCTAAAACTAATCCATCTCAACCAAAAATTCTCACCTATTCTTTAACTCAGACGTCTGCGGATTATCATATTGCTGATTTGCAATATCGTTTGAGTGGGGCGAGTTTTAGTTTAATTGCGCCAACAGATTCTTATGCCGTACAAAGTCCATTATTGGGACATTTTAATGTCGAAAACTTATTGGCGAGTTTGATTGCAGCGGAGTGTGCTGGTTTTGCTTTGGATAAGTTGGTTCAATTTGTTCCGCAATTGCAAGGCGCGCCAGGACGTATGCAAGTCATCCAAGATGATGAACGATTGTTTGTTGTTGATTATGCTCATACTCCAGATGCCTTGATTCAAGTATTAACCACATTAAAACGTCATGTAAATGGGCAGCTTTGGGCGGTCTTTGGCTGTGGTGGAGATCGAGATCGCGGTAAACGTCCATTAATGACTCAGGCGGTTTTAGATCATGCTAATCCTGTGATTTTGACCTCGGATAATCCGCGCACGGAAAATCCAGAGCAAATTTTTGCGGATATGAAGCAAGGCATTCATTTTGCGCAACATACCATGCATGAGATTCATGATCGTCGTGAAGCGATTAAGTTTGTTGTTGCTCAAGCACAGTCTGGTGATATTGTGGTGATAGCTGGGAAGGGGCATGAAAACTATCAGGAAATTGATGGGGTTCGTCATTGGTTTGATGATGTGGTTGAGGTGCAATCAGCAATTGCAGCACAGCCACATGCAGTAGATTCAGCTTATCCTGCACAATAGGATTCAAAGGTAATAACAAGTATGCATACATCAACGACGAGTACCGTTCCATTAGAACCATGGACAGCTGAACAATTACAACAAGCAACCCACGGTGAATGGCATAATGCCAAAATCCCACAAGGTGAAGTTAAACGTATTCTGACAGATTCACGTCATGCCGAAGCTGGAGATGTCTTTCTTGCTTTAAAAGGCGAGCGATTTGATGCACACAATTTTGTCGATCAAGTGGTTGTACAGGGTTGTCAAATTGCCATTGTAGAGCGTCCAGTCGATGCAGAAATTGCACAGCTCATCGTTAAAGATACACGATTAGCGCTTGGACATTTGGGCGCATATCGTCGTCAACAGAATCAGCAGTTGAAAGTGATTGCACTCACAGGTAGTAGTGGTAAAACCACGACCAAAGAAATGTTGGGCAGTATTTTATCTCGTTTGGCACCGACACTGATCACGCGTGGCAATCTAAATAATGATTTGGGTGTGCCAATGATGTTACTTGAGTTACGTCAAGACCATCAATTTGCTGTGATGGAGTTAGGTGCTAGTCATCAAGGTGAAATTGATTACACCTCAAATCTAGTTCAACCACATGTGGCTGGTATTTTAAATATTGGTACAGCGCATCTGGGTGAATTTGGTGGTCGAGAAGGGATCTGTCGTGCTAAATCAGAAATCTATGCGCATATTTTGGATCATGGAACTGCGATTGTTCCTGCATATGATGATTTTAGTGCAACCATTCGTCTCAATGCGCAAGGACATCAAATCTTAAGTTTTGGCGAAGGCGGTGATGTATTTGCTACGGATATCGTACTACATCCTCAATCAGCACAATTTAATTTGCATACGCCACAAGGTGTTCGTGCAGTGAACTTACCTTTTGCAGGGATGCATAATGTGCAAAACGCAGCTGCTGCCGCAGCATTTGCACTCGCGATCGGGGTTGAGCTTGATCAGATTGTAGAGGGCTTAGAGCAAGCGCAGGGCGCCAAAGGTCGTTTGAACTTTATCCAACATCAAAATCATCTTTTCATTGATGATACTTATAATGCGAACCCAACATCAATGCGTGCAGCAGCACAGGTTTTGCTACAACAACAAGGCCTAAAAGTCATGGTGATGGGGGATATTGGTGAACTCGGTGAAAGTAGCTGGCAAGAGCATCATGATCTTGGTCGAGATTTAGTGGGTCAACCATTAGATCATTTGGTTGTTGTTGGTGAGTTTGCTACAGCTGCACAACAAGGTGCGACAGATTCTGCAAAACTGCATGCCTTTGCATCTCAAGCAGATGCGTTACCATTCTTAATTAATTTAGTCCAAACACATCAACCCCAGTCCATGAGTTTCCTGTTTAAAGGGTCTCGTTATACCCATATGGAAACGTTGATGGCTGACTTGATGGAGAAAATTTAAATGTTGTTATGGTTATTTGAGCAATTGGCGGACTATAACAGTTCGTTTCAGGTTGTTCGTTATTTAACGTTGCGCTCTTTGTTGAGCTTGCTGACTGCTCTGGCGATCGGACTAGTTTTAGGTCCAGTCATGATTCGTAAATTACAGGCATTAAAATATGGTCAGGCTGTGAGCTCTTTTGCGCCAGAAAACCATGCCAAAAAAATGGGCACCCCAACCATGGGCGGGATTCTCATTTTGCTCTCTATCGGGATCAGCACGCTATTGTGGGCTGATTTATCCAATCCATATGTCTGGATCGTACTTGGTGTGATGGTGGTGTTTGGTGCGGTAGGCTGGGCCGATGACTGGATTAAAGTTCGTTATAAAGATAATGCCGGCTTGCCCGCACGTAAGAAGTTTTTTTGGACTTCGGTGGCATCTCTGGGAGCGGGTATTGCCTTATATGTGATTGCGAAACAGCAAGATAGTGCCGTACATACAGCGAATATGCTGGATTTGCTGATTCCTTTCTTTAAGAATTTGTCGATTCCTCTATCTGTTGTGCCGCTGGGTTTAGCATTTATTGTTTTCACTTATCTTGTGATTAATGGTGCATCAAATGCGGTTAACCTGACGGATGGCCTAGATGGTTTGGCGATTATGCCAATCGTTATGGTTGCAGCAGGCTTGGGCGTTTTTGCTTATTTATCTGGTGACATTCGTTTTGCGAATTATTTGCATATTCCATACGTTAAATACACCTCTGAGCTTGTAGTGATTTGCTCTGCAATGATCGGAGCGGGTCTTGCTTTCCTTTGGTACAATGCGCATCCTGCCCAAGTCTTTATGGGTGATGTCGGAGCTTTAGCGCTTGGCGCGATGCTTGGTACGATTGCAGTGATGGTTCGTCAAGAAATTGTCTTTGCAATTATGGGCGGTGTATTTGTCATGGAAGCTGTTTCTGTATTCTTGCAAATCGGTTCATTACGTATGCGAAATAAACGTGTATTCTTAATGGCGCCGTTACATCATCATTATGAAAAGCAAGGTTGGAAAGAAACACAAGTCGTAATCCGCTTTTGGATTATTACCATTTTCCTCGTTGTGTTAGGGTTGATGACGTTAAAATTACGTTAAGCCAAGATTCGAGAAAAGAGCTGGTGATAACCAGCTTTTTTTATGTCTGGAGAAAATAGATGAGTTTGTTGATGTGTCCTGTTTGTCGCCAATCGTTGAATTTGGCGGAGAATACATGGCGATGTGAACAAGGACATAGCTATGATGTGGCCAAACAAGGTTATGTAAATCTACATGTGGTTCAACACAAACATAGTAAAACACCAGGTGATACTGCTGAATCTGTATTAGCGCGCCGTGAGTTTTTACAAGCAGGTTATTACCAGCCATTACAGCAAGCTGTTGTTGAGATACTTCAGCAGCTTAAACCAAAAGCAATTTTAGATATTGGCTGCGGTGAGGGTTATTATACAGATGCGATGCAAACGGTTACTAACGATTGTATTGGTGTTGATATTGCCAAAACAGCGGTACAGCGTGCAGCAAAACTAAACTCCAAAGTAACGTGGATTGTTGGAACAGGTGCAACATTGCCTGTTCAAGATCATTGTGTAGATGTTTGTACGAGTTTATTTAGTCCAATTCCTCAAGCAGAAATTGCTCGAGTTTTAAATCATGGCGGACATTTAATTGTTGTAACGCCTGCACCTAAGCATTTATATGATTTAAGAGCTGCTTTATTTGAACAGGTAAATTTACATGAACCTCATAAGTTTGTTGAGCAACTTGAAGCTGAGTTTGAGTTAATACAAGAGCAAGTGATTGAAGCGCCGTTAAGTTTGGATCAAGTGGCCTTAAAGAACTTAATCGCAATGACGCCTTATGCTTATAAAGCCAATCCCGAACGACGGATGTTGTTAGAGCAAAATCCAGTATTCACGGTAAGTGCCGCTTTTCAGATTTATCTATTTCAAAAAAGAAAAAAGCCATCAATTTGATGGCTTTTTAGCTTATTGGATTTGGTTGATGAGGTTTTCTATATTATCTCTTTCTTTTTTCGGTGCCGGACTTTGAGGCTCCGCACCTAGAGCTGGTGGTTGTTTTTTTGAGGGAACAATAATTTGTTCATCAGCTGTAGGTGCTGTGCCAGGTAAGTCTGAGAAATCATTATCTATCGAACGTGTTGGGACGACTGGTGCAGGGCGATAGAGAGGACGTGCTAAAGGTGGAGATGCACGATAAACTTTTTGATCCTCGCTTTGTTGAACTTGTAATTCATCACGAGAGATTGGTGCGCTTGCATCTTTATCAAAACGGACCCATGTAGACGGTGTGCCTGCAAGTGACTTCGCCATAAAGTTCGACCAAATAGGTAGTGCAGCAACACCACCATATTCACGACGACCTAATGTGCGAGGTTGATCAAATCCAACCCAAGCAATCGCTACGAGCTTGCCATTAAAGCCTGCGAACCAAGCATCTTTCGCATCATTGGTTGTTCCTGTTTTACCACCTAAATCATCTCGTCCAATTTTGAGTGCAGCACGACCTGTACCACGCTGAATTACGTCATGTAGGATATTTGCCATATCATAAGCTGAACTGGATTTTAAAATTCGTTGAGCTTGTTTGTAATTGCTATTGGTCTTGAGTAATTGATCAGGATTTGCATCTGTCGCTTGAGTTTCTGATGATGCTAGAGCGTTCTCTAAGCTTTCATTGGTGATCTCTTGTGTTTCATTATCTTGGTTGGTGTCTTGTGCTTGGTTATAAGCATTTGAGTCGCTGATGCATGGAATACATGCATATTCAGGTTTAGCTTCATAAATTATATTGCCATTATTGTCCTCAATTCTTTTGATGAAATGAGGCTGAATACGATAGCCGCCATTTGCAAAGGTCGCATAACCTGTTGCCATTTGTACTGGGAGAACTTGAGGTGTACCGAGCGCAATTGTGTAGTTACGTGGTATTTGGTCATCCTGTAAACCAAAATCCATAAATAATTGGCGAGCTCTTTCGATTCCTACATTCTGTAATAAGCGTACAGAGACTGTATTTCGAGATAAATACAATGCACGACGTAGCGGAATCATACCGAGATAGCGACCATCAGAGTTTCGAGGAGACCATTTTCCAATCGTAATGGGACTGTCATTCACCATGCTAAATGGTGTCATACCGCGCTCTAATGCTAATGCGTAGACAAATGGTTTAATGGTTGAACCAGGTTGTCTCCAGCCTTGTAAAGCACGATTAAATTTTGTTTGATAGAAATTATATCCACCTACGATTGCTTCAATTGAACCATCATTTGGATTTAATGCAATCAATTGTCCTTGGACTTTTGGAACTTGAACTAAAGACCAAACGGTTTTATCTTCATTTGGTCGTAAGCGAATAATATCTTTAACCTTAACAATTTGAGAAGCGTTGGATGGCGCGCCGCCAACGCTATTGGCATTACGATAAGGACGCACCCATGACATCCCTGACCAATTCACGGTGACTGTTGAACCATCTTGCATCAAAGCATCAAAAGAGTTGCTCTTTACTTTTACAACTTGTGCGGGGTAGGTGTTGGCATATGCCATGAACTGATTAAGTGGTTTATCATGAGCTTCAGGGCCACGCCAGCCATGACGACGATCATAAGCTTCAAGGCCATCTTGAATTGATTGTTCTGCATAGCGCTGACGTTTGCTATCAATCGTAGTATAAACCTTATAGCCAGAGTCGATTGCTTGAGCGCCAAAATGTTCAACAAGCTCAGCACGAACCATTTCACCTACATAGGGAAATACGTTGCTGACTGAACGATCCATCATGTTTAAACTAATTGGTTCAGCAACTGCTTTTTGATATTGGGTTTGATTGATATAACCAAGCTGCAACATACGACCTAAAATCCAATTACGACGTTCAAGTGCTCGTTCAGGATTTACAACAGGATTATACTTTGATGGTGCTTTAGGCAATCCAGCGATCATTGCCATTTGTGCTGTTGTTAGTTCATTTATATTTTTGTTGTAGTAGATTCGAGCAGCTGCTGCGATACCGTAAGCATTTTTTCCTAAGAAAATTTTATTGACATAAGCTGTTAGAATTTCTTGTTTTGTTAGGTTTTGTTCAATTTTTCGTGCAAGGAAAACCTCTGTTAGTTTGCGTCTTAATGTACGGTCTGGGCTTAAATAATAGTTCTTCGCAACTTGCATGGTGATCGTTGAGCCACCAGTTTGGACATCGGATCCAGTAATTGATTCAGTGACTGCGCGACCAAGACCTTTGAAGCTAATGCCATTATGCTCAAAAAAAGAAGAGTCTTCCGCTGCTAGAAATGCATGGATAAATGTTGGGGGAATTTGCTCATACTTTACTGGTATTGATAGTTTGCCACCATATTCCGCGATTAACTTATTATCAGCTGTATATACCTGCAATGGTTTTAGTAATGGTGCTTTTTTTAGAGAACTCATATCTGGCAAAGATGGTGCAAGATAGAGATACATGCCATAAAATCCCATAGGAAGTGAGACTAAGATAATAATAAGCATCAAAAAAAATGGGCGAACAATGCCAGAACTGGATAGCTTTTTCATAATAAGTAAGTTTTAATAAGAGCGAATGGCAAACTAATTGTGGTCAGTATATCCTTTAGACATGCGGATTGTTAGATGAGTTATTGTATCCGTATAAATTAAAGACCAAAACAAATTAGTATGTTGTATTTTTGGGGATAAAAAAATAAATAGGAAAGTACTGTGCTCAGGTTATATCGTAAACCAAATAAGGGGTTAGTAGGGGTCGATATTAGTTCGACAACTGTTAAGTTATTGGAGCTCTCTGTAAAGAACGGTAGATATTGGGTTGAAAGTTATGCGTTGATGCCGCTGCCAGAAAACAGTGTCGTCGAAAAAAGCATTCTTAATCCTGAAGCAGTTGGTGATGCCCTTGAGCGTGTTGTCAATTTAGCGAACCCTCACACTACCAATGTGGCAATCGCAATTCCAACATCAATGGTGATTAATAAGATCATTGAGATGGATGCTGATATGTCAGATGAAGAGCGTGAAGTGCAAATTCGTATGGATGCTGAACAGTACATTCCGTTTCCATTAGATGAGGTGAGCCTTGATTTTGAGGTTCTGCCTGATAAATTGCCAAATCCCAATCGCGTTAACGTCCTATTAGTTGCTACCCGAACAGAAAATGTTGACACACGTGTCGAAGTTCTTGAACTTGCGAACTTAACAGCAAAAATTGCTGAAGTTGAAAGTTATGCAATGGAACGAGCTTTTAGTGTGTTTTCCGATACGCTTCCAATGGGCGCGAATACTGTCGGCATCCTAGATATTGGTCATACCATGACAACTTTATCTGTGATGCAAAAAGGTAAAATCATTTATACGCGTGAGCAAGTATTTGGTGGTCGCCAGCTTACTCAAGATGTGCAAAACCGCTACGGTTTGTCATTTGAAGAAGCGGGTCGGGCAAAAAAAGAAAGATCGCTCCCAGATGATTATGACACTGAGGTTTTGGAACCTTTCCTTGATGCGGTTGTGCAGCAAGCTGCACGCTCACTGCAATTTTTCTTCTCATCATCGCAATTCAATGAAATTGATCATATTTTATTGGCTGGCGGTAATGCCAATATTCCTGGCTTAGCGAAGCTATTGCAACAAAAACTAGGTTATCGCGTTACGATTGCTAACCCATTCCTACAAATGGGCTTTTCTCCCCAAATTGACATTAAAAAAATAGAAAATGATGCTTCCTCTTTGATGGTGGCATGTGGTCTAGCATTGAGGAGTTTTGATTAATGGCAAAGATTAACTTACTCCCTTGGCGTGATGAGCTAAGAGAACAAAGAAAGAAACAGTTTGTCGCTTTGTGTGTTGGCGTTGCTGCTTTAGGTGTGGCATCAATATTCTCAGGTTGGGTTTATTTTGATCAAAAATTGGATGATCAAGAGCAAGCGAATCAATTAATTGTAAGTACCAATCAGAATCTAGATACCCAGTTAAAGTCATTAGAAGGTTTGCAAGAACGCCGTAACGCAATTATTGAACGTATGAAGCTGATTCAAGGATTGCAAGGTCAGCGTCCTGTAACTGTGCGATTGGTAGATGAACTGGTTCGGGTTACGCCACCTACGATGTATTTAACCAAGTTCACAAGAACGGGTGATAAATTCACGATTGAAGGAAAAGCGGAAAGTCCAAATACAGTTGCTGAATTGCTGCGTAATTTGGAAGCATCCCCTTGGTATCGAAATGCATTTATGAATTCGTTCTTAGCGGCCGAAGAGAAAAAAGATAAAGCTGCTAGTTCTTTAGTTCCTCGAGTCGAGGAAAACTATGGAAGCTTTGTTGTAACAGTTGATTTAGGGGAGATTGGGGCGGTGACTGAAGTTGACCCATCAGCGGAAACAGCTGCTTCTGCAACGGCTGGAGGTGCACAATGAGTCAAGAAGAACTAAATGACCTCAATCAAGATGTTGTAGTCAAGAAAAAGAAAATGACAGTAGAGCAGTTCTTTCAACAATTTAATACGTTGGATATGAACAACTATGGTAGTTGGCCTCTGTCAGTTAAAATTACATGCTGGATTTTTGTTTTCTTGGCGGTGGTGGCGCTTGGTTATTTCGTCGTCATTAAATCTCAGCTTGAATCGATTGCAAATGCGCAAGCTAAAGAGCAAAGCTTATTAAACGAGTTTAGAGAGAAGGACTCGAAGTTAAGAAACTTGCAGCAATACCAAGCACAATTACAAGAAATGGAAGCGAATTTTAATCAACAGCTTGAACAGCTTCCAAAAGAAACAGAAATCCCAAGTTTGGTTGAAGATATTAACTTAACAGGCGTGAATTCTGGTCTGAAATTTAAAAATATCCGTTTAGAGAGTGAAGTTAAGCAAGAATTCTTTATTGAGCAGCCGATTAGTATTGCGGCTACGGGCGATTATCATGCTTTTGGTGCCTTTGTTACAGGTATTGCTGCGTTACCTCGAATCGTAACGCTACATGATTTTGTTGTAGAAGCTAAACCTGATACACAAAAGAAATCAGATATCCCTGTGATTAATTACTCAGTTAAAGCAAAAACATATCGTTATATTGGGGCAGATGATCAAGCTGGTATGGGCACTGTTTCTCCAGCAAATCAACCAACTGCTAATGCTCAAGGAGGGAAGTAATAATGAATAAAACAACATTATTACTCGGCGTATTATCGCTGCTTGCTTTGTCTGGTTGTGATTCTCGTATTGACGCTGTAAATCAACAGATGGCTGCTATTCGTAATGAGGCTCCACTACCGATTGAACCCGCACCTGTTTTTACGCCAGTGCCTTTATTTAATTATTCGGCTCACCAATTAAAAAGTCCATTTATGCCAAGTTCTTTGGCTGCGGAATTAAGAATCATGGCGGGTAAACGTGTTTATCCAAACTTTAATCGTCAACCACAACCTTTAGAGAGCTATGCACTAGAGTCTCTGAATATGAAAGGTAGTATGCGTGGGAAAAGTAATGAGACGATTGCTTTGATTCAAACACCAGATGGGCAGGTAGAGCGTGTGCAAGTTGGAAGTTACTTGGGTGTAAATCAAGGACGAATTGTTAAAATTAGCCCGACACAGATTGATTTGGTGGAAATTGTACCTGATGGGCGAGAAGGGTATGTTGAAAGACCTAGAACTCTCGTTTTAATTGGGCTAGCACCGTAAGATTAAGGGAATAAAAATGAAAAAACAGTTTAAAGATTCTTTATTTGGGGAAGCGAAGACCATGAATCGTGCATTCCGACAATTTTCTATGGCTGCTATGACTATAGCGGTAATGCAGGCTGCTTCAGCTCAGGTAGCGATGACGAATATTGTACCGATGAGTTTGGCTGATCAAGGTACAGAGATTCGAATCATGTTTAATGGTTTACCACCTCAGCCACAAGCATATCAACTTGAGCAGCCAGGTCGATTAATTCTAGATTTCGATAAAGCTCAACAAACATTGAAAAGAACGTCTATTCCAGTGTCTACGAATGAAGCAAATTCGATTGATGTGGCTTCTGATGATCAGCGTTCCCGTGTAATTGTAAATCTGAAAGATGCTGGTGCATTTACGACTCGTGTTGAAGGTAATACTTTTGTTCTGAAAATTAATTCTGTACAACCTCAGACTAGTACTGTAATGAAATCTTCGGTGAATCAGGTACAGCAAGGTGTATCAAATATTGGTTTTCAGCGCGGTAAAGATGGTGAGGGTTTAGTTGTTATTGATCTGCTGGGAAGTAATACGCCAGTTGATGTTCAACAACAAGGGAGTAAGATTGTTGTTCGGACAATGGGAAGTAAAATTCCGACTCATTTGGCGCGTCGCTTAAATACCAATGATTTTGCAACTCCAGTTGCTAGTATTGATGCTTATAATGATAAAGGTAATGGAATTATTAATATCCAGTCTGCAGGTAGCTATGAGTATATGGCATATCAAGCAGAAAATAAGCTGACGATTAGTCTTAAGCGTCCTCAAGATAATACACCGCAAAAAGCCAAAACTCAGGCGTATACAGGTAATAAAATTTCTTTGGATTTCCAAGATATTGAGGTGCGCCGAGTATTACAACTTTTAGCTGACTTCACTGGAATCAATATGGTTGCTGCGGATACGGTGCAAGGCAACATTACTTTGCGTTTAAAGGATGTCCCTTGGGATCAGGCGCTAGATATTGTGCTAAAAACTAAAAATTTAGATAAGCGTCGCAATGGTAATGTAATTTGGATTGCACCAGTAACTGAGTTAATCAAAGCCGAAGAAGATGAGGCTAAGGCGATTGCTCAAAGTATTAAGCTAGCTCCTATCCAGTCTGAATATATTCAATTAAGTTATGCGAAAGCTGCTGATATTTTAAAATTAATTGAAGACTCAAGAGATAGTAAAGGTGCTGCTTCAAACCGTACAGCCAACTCAAATTCACTTGCTTTGGAGAGCTTATTGAGTTCTAGAGGAAGTGCTGTGGCTGATACAAGAACGAATACTTTAATTGTCAATGATACGGCGGTTAATATTGACAAAATTCGTAAAATGATTGATTTGCTTGATGTCTCTGTTAAGCAGGTGATGATTGAAGCACGTATTGTTCGAGCGAGTACTGACTTTACTAAAGAGATGGGGGTCAAGTGGGGGATATTGTCTAAAGGTATTGCATCAAATAATGATTTGTTGGTTGGTGGTAGTGATACAACATTATGGAACCTACGTGAGCCTACAGCGGATAGTGAAACTGGGGGATGGAAATATGATATTGAGCGTCCAGATAACTTAAATGTAAATTTGGGTGCAGTAACGCCTGGTGCGAGTCGTATCGCTTTTGGTTTAATTAGCTTATCTGATTTTATGTTGGATCTTGAGCTTTCTGCTGTGCAAGCTGATGGTTATGGAGAAGTAATTTCAACACCTAAAGTTCTTACTGCGGATAAGCAAGCGGCTAAAATTGAATCAGGAACGCAAATTCCATATTCGTCATCAACTGGTGCTGGAGCCAATGCAGTTCCTAAAACAGAGTTTATTGATGCAACTTTAAGTTTGGATGTAACCCCTAGTATTACACCAGATGGTCGAGTAATGATGAAGCTTAATATTACGAAGGATGCTCCAGGGACACCAACACCAACAGGTCAATTAACCATTAATAAGAATACAATCGATACTAATGTCGTTGTGGATAATGGCGAAACCGTTGTTTTAGGTGGGATTTTTGAGCAAGAAAATATTAATTCACAAACAAAAGTACCTTTCCTTGGAGATATTCCTTATGTTGGTCGCTTATTCCGTCGAGATATCAAGACTGATAATAAACGTGAACTGCTAATTTTTGTGACACCGAGAATTGTTAATGACACTTTGACAAGAAATCATTAATATATTTTCAATAATTGCAATGAATATAGGTGGCGCGTTGCCAAGCAAAGCGTTTGAAACCCTACCAAATATATATTTGGTAGGGCCAATGGGGGCAGGAAAAACAACAGTCGGGCGACATCTAGCGGAATTGTTAGGTCGAGACTTTATTGATAGTGATCATGAAATCGAGCGTAAGACTGGTGCTACGATTCCATGGATTTTTGAAAAAGAGGGAGAAGTTGGCTTTCGTTTACGTGAGACCAATGTATTAAATGATTTAACTAATCGATCCTCCCTTGTCTTAGCCACTGGCGGTGGTGCAGTAACACAATTAGCAAATCGAGAATTCTTAAAACAGCGCGGCATTGTGGTTTATCTTTATACTCCTGTAGAGCTTCAATTACAGCGAACCTATCGCGATAAAAATCGCCCTCTATTACAAGTTGAAAACCCAGAACAAAAGCTACGAGATTTGTTGGCAATAAGAGATCCCTTATATCGGGAGATAGCACACCATGTTATTGAAACAAATCAAGGGGCAGCTAGGGATTTAGCACAGCGCATTCTTCAGTTAATATTATCGAAACAAGTTAAGTAATTCATTTTTGGTTTTAATGTTATGCAAACGTTACATGTTGAGTTAGGTGATCGTCGTTACCCAATTTTTATTGGGAGTCGTTTAAATCCAAAAGAGTTACTTAAGTCCTATCTGCATGGTCGGCAAGTTATGGTGGTTTCAAACACCACTGTGGCGCCGTTATATTTACAACATTATGTGCAAGCTTTAACTGAATTAGATAAGCAAGTTGCGCAATGTATATTGCCTGATGGTGAGCAATTTAAAGATATACAGCATCTGAACTTAATTTTTGATGCACTTTTAGAAGCGGGATTTAACCGCGATTGTACTGTTTTAGCTCTAGGTGGTGGTGTAATTGGGGATATGGCGGGGTTTGCATCGGCATGTTTTCAACGTGGAGTTAATTTCGTACAAGTTCCTACAACATTATTGTCGCAAGTTGATTCGAGTGTAGGTGGAAAGACGGGTATTAATCATCCTTTAGGTAAGAATATGTTGGGTGCTTTTCAGCAACCGCAAGTTGTATTGGCTGATATGGCTCAATTAGATACCTTGCCAGATCGAGAGTTATCAGCAGGTTTGGCAGAAGTGATTAAATACGCTTTACTTGGTGATGTCGATTTTTTGGTCTGGTTGGAACAAAACATAGATGCTTTAGTTGCGCGGGATGCTAATTTGCTCGCAGAAGCAGTATATCGTTCATGTGCACATAAAGCGCGTATTGTGGCAAATGATGAGAAAGAGCAGGGCGAGCGAGCATTGTTGAATCTTGGTCATACCTTTGGTCATGCAATTGAATCTTATTTAGGATATGGTGTTTGGTTACACGGTGAGGCGGTTGCAACAGGCATGGTCATGGCTGCTGATTTATCTCATCGTTTAGGGTGGATTTCTGAGGATGATGTACAGCGTACAAAAAAAATCATTCAACGTGCAAATTTACCGATATCATGTCCAAAAATTCCTTTAGATGAATTTTTAGCTTATATGTCACATGATAAAAAAGTATTAAATGGTCAACTGCGCTTGGTGCTATTGAAAAAATTAGGCCAGGCTGTAATTACCAAAGACTTTGATATTGAGCTTATGAAGCAATCTATTCTTGCAAATCAATCTGTGTAGTTAATTCTAGGAAAACATGACTGTGTCCCGATCAATTTGGCAAAACATACAACAATATAGTTGGCTTGTGCTCGCATTGGCTTGTTTAATTGCTGCATTGGTTTTTTGGGGAATCACGGGTGATAAGCAAGAAGTTGTTGCTGTTGAACATCAAGCAAAAGATGAAGTCCAAGTTCAGATTCAACCGGAAAAAGTCGCAGCCACATCTCATTTAGGGGCATTGTCCGATGAGGTGAGGCCACTGGATTTAACGACTCGCGTGGTTGTATCTAATGAGCATGCACCTGAATTTAGAGGGACTAAGTACATTAAAGAAAATCAACGTCAATGGGTGATGGAGATTTTCCGTAGTTCAGATGAAACGATTGTTAAAAACTTTTTATTAAATCGACCAGATAGAAAAAACTTCGTTTATTTTCGTTTGAATAGTGATGATCAAGTTGAACAATACGTTTTGGCTTATGGGTTATTTGCAAATGCTGAAGAAGCTAAACAGCAATTTGCGCAACTAAATTTGACTTTACCTCAATCTATTCAGCCTCAACCTCAGCCTATATCAAGCTATGCGGCATATGTAAATGATTTAGGTTCTGATGAGCTTAAGTCATCAACGAGTCAGTTGTATGCAATTAATTTAAGGCCAGCTGCACTGCCACGTGTTGATGAAACATTATTAATGAATGGTAGTTCATCACAAAGTGGGATGGGCTCTGATGTTAAAAAGTCTGTGGAGACATCGACGACGGTGAAGACTGTCGTGACTCAACGTGATGCGGATGGGAATGTGGTTAATGTTAAGCAAACTCAATCGGCACCTAAGCAAGCAATAAATACAGAAAAATTAAAGGAAAATTCAGATTCTTCTCGGAAAGAAGTAAGTGATCCATTTAATTAAAATGCACCATAATGATGCTTTTGTGGGCTATTATGTAGCGCTTGGATATATTTTGGTGCAATTTTAATCGTAAATTATAATTCTTCTATAATTATAACTACACGTTATTTTAACTTTTTTAATGATTTAGTAAATTTATAACTATATGGCATATTTTTTGCTTTCTTGTGGTGCTAATTTATCTGCTCATTGCTCTTTTTAGTGCTAAATGATTCATTATTTTGGTGAAATGGAAAGTTTTTGTGCTTTACAAAGGCTAGTTAAGGTGTAATAACTAAAAACACTTTATATGGTGAAATGCGCTGTTTCTGAAACAAGAAAGGCGTATATTTGCAAATTCGCCAGTAAAAATGTTTTCGCGAAGCATTGAACTTTATATGAGTTGATCGGCAATATCGCAGAAAATAAATTGATTGTTTGTTGCTCGAAAGAGCCATGTTGAAAGAAGGGTACGCTATGCACATGCCATCGCCAAATACTGTAGCTCCCGCTCAAGGTTTATATCAGCCTGATGAGTTTAAGGATAACTGTGGTTTCGGTTTGATTGCCCATATGAAGGGTGAATCAAGTCATCATCTGGTCGAAACAGCGATTCACAGTCTAAGTTGCATGACGCACCGTGGTGGTATTGCCGCAGATGGTAAAACTGGAGATGGATGCGGATTGTTATTGGCTATGCCTAAGCAATTTTTCCGTGACGAAGCTCAAAAACTTGGTGCGAATTTAACTGAAATCTTCGCTGCCGGTACTGTATTTTTAAATACAGATCCTGCTTTAGCGCATAATGCAAAAAATATTCTGAATAAAGAAATTGAAGCTGAAGGTTTAACGGTTGCAGCATGGCGTGTTGTACCAACAAATAATGATGCATTGGGTGAAATTGCACTACAATCTCTACCAGTGTTTGAACAAATTCTTGTGAACTGTCCGATGGGCTTAACTGAAGTTGAGTTTAATCGTAAGTTATTCTTAGCGCGTCGTCGTGCTGAACAATCGTTACACAATGATTCATTATTTTATGTAACGACATTAGCAACGACTGTGATTAGTTATAAAGGTTTGATGATGCCAGCAGCAATTGCTGACTTCTATACGGACTTAGCTGATGAGCGTTTAAAATCTCACATCGTTGTATTCCATCAGCGTTTTTCTACAAATACTTTACCGCGTTGGCCATTGGCTCAGCCGTTCCGTTATCTTGCACATAATGGTGAAATTAATACCATTACTGCGAACCGCAACTGGGCATTGGCACGTACACCAAAATTTGCAAACCCATTACTACCAGGATTAACTGAGTTAAATCCAATCGTAAACCGTACTGGTTCGGACTCTTCAAGCTTAGATAATATGCTCGAGATTCTTGTGGGTGGTGGTATGGATTTATTCCGTGCCTTGCGTATGCTTGTTCCGCCAGCATGGCAAAACGTTGAAACTCTAGATGCCGACTTACGTGCGTTCTACGAATTTAACTCTAAACATATGGAAGCTTGGGATGGCCCAGCGGGTCTTGTAATTCAAGATGGTCGTCATGCGATTTGTATGCTTGATCGTAATGGCTTGCGTCCAGCGCGTTGGGTAATTACTAAAAATGATTACATCACACTTGCTTCTGAAATTGGGGTGTGGGGTTATGAACCTGAAGACGTTGTGTCTAAAGGCCGTGTTGGTCCAGGTCAAATCTTAGTTGTAGACACTTTGACTGGTAAGGTATTAGATACCAAAGATGTCAGTAACCATCTTAAAAACATGCGTCCATACCGTGAGTGGTTACGTGACCATGCGATCCGTTTAAAAGCAAATCCGCAACTTGAAGAGCAGCTTGTTGATCAAGGTCTCACAGGTGATGCACTTAAATCAGCTCAAAAAATGTTTATGGTGACATTTGAAGAGCGTGATCAGATTCTTCGTCCTATTGCAGAAAGTGGTCAAGAAGCGGTTGGCTCGATGGGTGATGATACGCCAATGGCTGTATTGTCTCGTCAAGTACGTCACATCTCAGATTATTTCCGCCAACAGTTTGCGCAGGTGACAAACCCACCAATTGATCCATTACGTGAATCAATCGTGATGTCACTTGAAACTTGTATCGGACGTGAGCAAAACGTATTTGAGCAAGGCCCAGAACATGCGGATCGTATCATTATTGCAAGCCCTGTATTGTCGAATTCGAAAATGCAGCAGCTTCGTGATGTTGAAAAAGATCGCCAAGGCTATGGCGTAGCTGATATTGAATTGAACTACGCTGAAACAGAAGGTTTACAGGCTGCAATTACACGTATCTGTGAAGAAGCTGCTCAAGCGGTTCGTGATGGAAAAACGTTGATCGTACTCACGGATAAAAACTTCCGTGAAGGCTTCTTACCTGCAAATGCTGTTTTGGCAACAGGTGCTGTACATCATCACTTGATTAAAACGGGTTTACGTACCGATGCAAACATTCTAGTGGAAACGGGTTTTGCACGTGATCCACATCAATTTGCAGTGTTACTTGGTTTCGGTGCAACAGCGATTTATCCATACTTGGCTTATGATGTGATCAATGATTTGGTTGCTAAAGGCGAGTTATTGGGTGATCCAATTCATGCTCAAGCAAACTTCCGCAAAGGGATTGAGAAAGGTCTATTAAAAGTTCTTTCTAAAATGGGTATCTCTACCGTTGCATCATATCGTGGCGGTCAGTTGTTTGAAGCAGTTGGTTTATCTTCTGAGGTCGTTGATCAATGTTTCCTTGGTGTACCGAGTCGTATCCAAGGTGCAACGTTTGCTGATTTGGAAAATGATCAGAAAAAATTGGCAACAACTGCTTGGCAAAATCGTAAGCCGATTGATCAAGGTGGTTTGCTTAAATTCGTATTTGGCAAAGAGTACCATGCGTTCAATCCTGATGTGATCAATGCTTTACATAAGTCAGTACGCTCTGGTCAATATCAAGATTTTAAAGAGTATGCTGAGCTTGTAAATAACCGTCCAATCGCAACAATCCGTGATTTATTTAAGTTAAAAACAACGGATTCAATTGCCATTGATCAAGTTGAAAGTATTGAAGAGATTCTACCACGCTTTGACTCTGCGGGTATGTCTCTAGGTGCATTATCGCCAGAAGCACATGAAGCGATTGCAATTGCGATGAATACGATTGGTGGTCGTTCGAACTCAGGTGAGGGCGGCGAAGATCCAGCGCGTTATGGCACGATTCGTAACTCGAAAATCAAGCAAATTGCATCAGGTCGTTTCGGTGTTACGCCAGCATATTTAACATCTGCTGAAGTATTACAGATTAAAGTAGCACAAGGTGCGAAACCGGGTGAGGGTGGTCAGTTACCAGGTGGTAAAGTGAATGGCTTAATTGCGCGTTTACGTTATTCAGTACCGGGTGTCACACTCATTTCTCCGCCACCGCATCACGATATTTATTCGATTGAAGATTTATCGCAGTTGATTTTTGACTTGAAACAAGTCAACCCACAAGCGATGGTTTCAGTAAAATTGGTATCTGAGCCGGGTGTGGGGACGATCGCGGCAGGTGTTGCGAAGGCATATGCTGACTTTATTACGATTTCTGGTTATGACGGTGGTACGGCAGCATCTCCACTTTCTTCAATTCACCACGCGGGTTCTCCATGGGAACTCGGTTTGAGTGAAGCGCATCAAGCATTACGTGTAAATGACTTACGTGGCAAAGTGCGTGTTCAAACAGATGGTGGTTTGAAAACTGGTTTAGATGTGATTAAAGCAGCAATCTTAGGTGCGGAAAGTTTTGGCTTCGGTTCTACACCAATGATCGCGTTAGGTTGTAAATATCTCCGTATTTGCCATTTAAATAACTGTGCAACAGGTGTTGCAACTCAACAAGATCATTTGCGCCAAGAGCATTATATTGGTGAGCCACAAATGCTCATCAATTTCTTCAAGTTTATTGCTGAAGAAACTCGTGAATGGTTGGCTGCACTTGGTGTTGCGTCATTGAAAGATTTGATTGGTCGCGTTGATTTACTTGAAGTTTTACCAGGTGAAACTGAAAAACATGCTCATCTAGATCTTAGTGCTTTATTGACTTCACATCCATCAGCTGAAGGTAAAGCTCAGTATTGCCAAGTTCAAGGTAATGCGCCATTTGATAAAGGTGTATTGGCTGAGAAAATGGTTGCTGAAATGCTACCAGCAATTGAATCAGGTACAGGCGGTTCATTCAACTTCACAGTAGGTAACTGTGACCGTTCGATTGGTGCTCGTATCTCAGGTGAAATCGCGCGTCGCTATGGTAACTTGGGTATGGAAAGCAGCCCAGTTGTTATGAATCTTGAGGGTACTGCTGGTCAATCGCTTGGTGTTTGGAATGCAGGTGGTTTGCATATCAAACTGGAAGGTGATGCCAACGACTATGTCGGTAAAGGTATGGCGGGTGGTCGCGTATCGATTTTCCCACCAAAAGGTTCACCATTCCAGACACAAAATACCGCGATTATTGGTAACACTTGTTTATATGGTGCAACAGGCGGTAAGTTGTTTGCTGCAGGTACTGCGGGCGAGCGTTTTGCGGTTCGTAACTCAGGCGCATTTGCGGTTATTGAAGGTGCTGGCGATCATTGCTGTGAATACATGACGGGTGGTGTAGTAACCGTATTAGGTAAAGTTGGTCATAACTTCGGTGCAGGTATGACGGGTGGCTTTGCTTATGTACTTGACCTTGATAATGACTTTGTTGATTACTACAACCATGAACTGATTGATCTTAACCGTATCTCAACTGAGTCTATGGAAGATCACAAAGAATACTTACTACAAATTTTAGATGAGCACATCCAAGAGACAGGAAGTGCTTGGGCATACAAAATCCGTAATGAGTTCGACTTCTATAGTCGTAAGTTCTGGCTTGTAAAACCAAAAGCTGCTAATTTGCAAACGCTTTTGAAAACAACTCAAGCTGACCCACAATAATTCCACGACTGCAAAGACATAGGCAGGTGCAAAGATGAAAGACATCCTTGCGCCTACCCACGGAGAGAGACATGGCAGAACGCCTTAATAATGACTTTCAATTTCTGGATGTAGCACGCCAAGATCCAGAGAAAAAAGATATTACTGTCCGCAAGGCAGAGTTTGTGGAAATTTATAAACCTTTTACTGCGGATGTGGCTGCAAACCAGACCCATCGTTGTTTAGGGTGTGGTAACCCTTATTGTGAATGGAAATGTCCAGTACATAACTACATTCCAAACTGGTTAAAGTTGATTGCTGAAGGTCAAATTTTCCAAGCAGCGGAACTTTGTCATCAAACCAATACTTTGCCAGAAGTATGTGGTCGTGTATGTCCGCAAGACCGCTTGTGTGAAGGTGCATGTACACTCAATGATGGCTTTGGTGCTGTAACTATTGGTAATGCTGAGAAATATATCAACGATACGGCCTTTGCTTTAGGTTGGCGTCCAGATATGTCTGGTGTTAAGTGGACCAACAAAAAAGTTGCGATTATTGGTGCTGGTCCGGCAGGTTTAGGCTGTGCAGATATTCTAGCGCGTGGTGGTGTAAAACCAGTTGTATTCGATAAACGTCCTGAAATTGGCGGTCTACTCACCTTCGGTATTCCAGAATTTAAGATGGAAAAAGATGTGATGAAACGCCGCCGTGAAATCTTCACAGGCATGGGCATTGAATTCCGTTTAAATACCGAAATTGGTGTCGATGTTACCATTGAGCAACTACTTGCTGAATATGATGCTGTGTTTATGGGAATGGGAACTTACACCTACATGAAAGGTGGTTTCCCTGGCGAAGACCTAAATGGTGTTTATGATGCTTTAGATTTCCTCATTGCCAACGTCAATCGTTGCCAAGGTTGGGAAAAAGATCCTAGCGAATACATCAGTGTAGACGGCAAGAAAGTGATTGTTCTAGGTGGTGGCGACACTGCAATGGACTGTAACCGTACTTCATTGCGTCAAGGCGCGCACGAAGTAACTTGTGCTTATCGTCGTGACGAAAGCAACATGCCGGGTTCTGCGCGTGAAGTGAAGAATGCGTATGAAGAGGGTGTAAAATTCCTATTCAACCGTCAGCCAATTGAAATCGTGGGTGAGAATGGCAAAGTCACAGGTGTTAAAGTTGTGACAACGCAAATGGGTGAGCCAGATAGTCGTGGTCGTCGTAGCCCTGAGCCAATTCCGGGTTCTGAAGAAATCTTAGCAGCTGATGCAGTGTTGCTAGCTTTTGGTTTCCGTCCAAGCCCTGCTGATTGGTTTGCCAATGCTAAAGTAGGTTTAGATGGTTCAGGTCGAGTGATTGCTGCTGAACAACAAGAATTTAAATTCCAAACCTCGAATCCAAAAATCTTCGCTGGCGGAGATATGGTCCGTGGTTCTGATCTAGTTGTGACTGCGATTTGGGAAGGTCGTCAAGCTGCTGAAGGTATTTTAGATTACCTTGGGGTTTAATCTTCCAATCCTGTAAATCACATTGAAATAAAGCCTGCATCATGCAGGCTTTATGATTTTCATCTTGTCAGTTTGGTAGTTTTAGCAAACTTTATAAGCTTTTTTGCCCTGTCTTTGCTTATTTGCTAGCGCAATACTCGAAGACCAGTTGGGAAATTGTAAAGGCAATCAAGATGGCGCTTGTACATACGAATGCAGAAAAAAACTATTTAAATCGCCCTAAAGCACTTGGTATTACCGTACGACGTTTGCAGTTCAATCCTGAAAAAATTAAACGGCATTATTTTGCTAATTCCCCATTAATGTCGCATTTACTGACCGCACTCTCCTCAACCTTTCCGATAGGTGAGCAATATTTTGTAAATAGTGTTCGTAATGTCCGTGAAAAAGTGCAAGACCCGCAATTACAAGCCCAGATTGCAGCTTTTATCGGTCAAGAGGCGATGCATTCTAAAGCACATACAGAGTTTAATGATGCTTGGCGTAGCGATGATTATAATCTTGACCGCTTTCAAGCTTGGTTAGCAAAGCGAGATGATGTCCTTCGCAAAATTCATCCTAAATTACAACTCGCATTGACCTGTGCTTTTGAGCATTTTACTGCGATGTTAGGTGGTTATATTTTGAAGCATCCAGAAATTTTAAGCACATTAGACGATGATGCGATGAAACTTTGGGTTTGGCATGCGATTGAGGAAATCGAGCATCGATCGGTCGCTTTTGATGTATATCAAGAGGTTTATGGTGATGATCGAATTCGTCGTTTATTGATGCGAAGTGTGACTACAGGCTTTGCAAGCCTCACGTTCTATGCAACAACGCGTTTAATTTGGCAAGACAAATGGAAAAGCTTACCCAAAGTAGGTGGTAACGTATTTGGAATGTATTTACTTGGAAAAATGCTAATTCAACTCATTCCAGAATATCTTTCTTATTACCATGCAGACTTTCATCCAGCTAAACATGATTACAGCAAATTGGTTGAGTATTGGAAAGCAAGAATGGCCGATGAATATGGCATGATTAGCTTTCAAGAAGAAACAGCATCAAAAATTTATAGTTAACAATTATTAAAACATTAAATATTTGCTTAGCGTGGCATTACTTTGAGATTTCGAGTAATGCCATTTTTATTTAAACAGACATAAATCAACTTTAATAAATGTTACACAGCAAGCAAAAAATCACATTACAATGAATTATCGCAAAAATATAAAGAAAAACCTGAGGATAAATTTTGATGAAAGTAATTAAACAAACCGCAATTGCTACAGTATTGGCGAGTACACTGTTATTTACAGGGTGTGGCTATAATACTTTGCAAGTGAAAGATGAAGCAGTAAATGCATCATGGTCAGAAGTACAAAACCAATACCAGCGTCGAGCAGACCTCGTTCCGAATTTAGTCAATGTCGTAAAAGGTTATGCAAAACATGAGGAGCAGGTACTTACGGAGGTGACACAAGCACGCTCAAATGTAGCTGGCTTGAAAGTGGATAAAGAAGTATTAGAAGATCCAGCACTATTCGAAAAATACCAGCAAGCGCAAAGTCAGCTCACAGGAGCATTATCGCGCTTAATTGCCGTCTCTGAAAACTATCCAGATTTAAAAGCCAATGAACAATTCCGTGATCTTCAAGCACAGCTCGAAGGCACAGAAAATAGAATTGCTGTTGCACGTAATCGTTATATTACGACAGTGCAAGACTACAATTCTTATGTACGTCAATTCCCGCAAGCAATGACCGCAAAAGTGATTGGCATGAAAACTAAGGAAAACTTTAAGGCTGAACAATCTGCTCAGCAAGCTCCAACTGTGTCATTTAACTAATTACTGATTGTTGAGTTAAATGCGGAGGAGAAAGTTGATGTTGAATGTGTTAAAGCAAAAATGGAAATCTATTTTAATTATCATTTTTATGATGCTTTGCTTTCAACATACAGTTTTGGCTGAGGTTGCCACAGCAACTGATCAAAGTGATTTGGTGGTTGCGGGCAAAATTATTCAGGAACAACATAAAAATAAAGCAGCATCATCGAGTACATCCGATACTGAAACACCCATATTACCGAAAGTCGCCGATGATATGGCAGACGGTGAATCCATACGTGGATTACCGACATTGAACCAACCTGTCATTGATCAAGCTAAAGTATTAAGTGATGCTGAAATTCAGCAATTAGATCAGAAAATACTTGAACTATATCAACAAGGTAAAGCTCAGATTGGGGTGATTATTGTCCCAACCACAGGACAAGAAGCCATTTTTGATTTTGCTTTGCGTACAGGCGAAAAATGGCAGTTAGGTTCAGCGAAGCGAGATAATGGCTTATTGATGGCAGTTGCGATCAATGATCGGAAAATTCAAATACTCACTGGCTATGGCTTAGAGGGTGTACTGCCTGATGTGGTTTTAAGTCGTATTATCAGAAATCAAATTACGCCGTATTTCAAACAAGGACAATATGCACAGGGTATTTCAGCAGGTCTCGATGAGATTACCCGCATTGTGAATTTAGATCCTGAGATTGCTCAGCAGGCAGCTCAAGAACTCAAAGAACGTCACGATCAAGCATTACAAGCACAGCAAGCAAAAGATAATACTTTAACGATGGTATTGTTTATCTTAATTGCAGGCGTTGTTGGATCGTTTATTGTGGGTAAGCGGCTGAGTGCTTCTACTGCTGCAGTCGCCGCAACCGTTGCTGGGCTGGTCAATGGTGCAGGCTTAGTGATGAGTCTGCTGCTTGGTGTCGGTATTTTCTTTTTATTAATTACTTCTATTGCACAATTGATTTTTCAAGCATTTCTATCTGGTGGTGGGCGTGGCGGCAGTGGAGGTGGTTTTGGTGGAGGCAGCGGCGGTGGTTATAGTGGCGGCGGAGGCAGTTTTGGTGGTGGAGGAGCATCAGGCTCATGGTAACAAAGACAGATACAACTCAAATCATTACTCAACCTAAGTTGGATGATCAGGTAAAACATAGTTTCAAACGTTGGTTTAAGCATTTTCTCTATGTCTCTTCAGCACATCGATATTTCAATAAACAAGACCAAATAGAAATTGCAAATGCTGTACAGCACGCTGAAAAAGGCCATGTGGGTGAAATTCAGGTGGTGATTGAAGGACATATTCCTTGCTCGCAAGCGTACTATCAAAATACACGGCTACGTGCACAACAGCTCTTTGCTGAGCTTGGTGTATGGGAT
Source organism: Acinetobacter sp. COS3 (assembly GCF_000475335.1). Lineage (NCBI taxonomy): Bacteria > Pseudomonadati > Pseudomonadota > Gammaproteobacteria > Moraxellales > Moraxellaceae > Acinetobacter > Acinetobacter sp. COS3. The sequence continues at coordinate 145,147 of NZ_AXCD01000034.1, read as the reverse complement.
ACTGAGCTGAATAGTGGTGTTTTACTCTACTTAAATCTGTGCGAGCGAAAGGTTGAAATTGTGATTGATCGGGGTCTCAAAAATGCAACTCAACCAGAGATGTGGTGCGAAATCTGTCAAAGTATTGTGGGCCAGTTAGCTCAAAAGCAGTACTTGTTCGCAGTAAGAAGTGGGATCGAAGAAATCGGAAAAGTTCTAGACCAATATTACGTCAATAATGATTCTGCTGATCAAAATGAGTTGCCAAATGCACCTATTATTCTGAATTGAGCATTTGTAGATTTGCTTAATTGCGATAGTTATGTTAAATATTGATTTTTATACATACTTGTATGTATATTTACCATTTATCTTCCGATAAATGGTATGTGAAAAACTTAAATGCAAATAAAGAAGAAATCTGTGATTCATTGCACTCTCCTGATCTAAAATTAGACGAAAAATGGATTTAAATATAAAAATGCAGAATGAAAAATGAGTTTTAGTGACATTATTTGTCATTATTTATTTTTTTTTGTCAAAAAAAGCTTGTGAACGAAACTCCTTATTATTCTTTTAAGTCTCTGTTTTTTTGAGTTAAAATTAGCTAAGCTAAGGACTGGCATGAAACATGCTGAATACAAGTAGCTAATAAAAGCTTATAAAAATTTATACATTGGAGAAATGTTATGAAATCAATGCAAAAGGGTTTTACTCTTATTGAATTAATGATCGTAGTTGCAATCATCGGTATTTTGGCTGCGATTGCGATTCCTGCTTATCAAGATTATATTGCACGTTCACAAGCATCTGAAGGGGTATCTTTGGCAGGTGGCTTGAAGTCTGAAGTGGCTGATAATATGCAGGATGGTGTATGTGGTACTAGTAGTTTGAGTGGGAAATACGCTGCATCTGTAGTTGTAAGTGGCGGTAATGTGACAAGTACAGCAACTGATACAACTCCAACAGGTTGTATTATTACAGCAACTTATCAATCAACTGGTGTATCTAAACAAATTCAAAGCAAGATTTTACAGCTAGATGTGCTTGGTAATGGTTCTTTAAAAGTTAGAGCTGGTGGTACTACTAATTTAGATACTAAATACATTCCTAAAGCAGTTCAATAATACTGTTTAATATAAAAAAGAGGCTAAGCAGCCTCTTTTTTATTCATAATTAAACCTTGTTGATTTTATGATGAATGAGCATAAAAATAATTTAGCGTATTGGTCTTTTTTCGCCATTATATTCCTAACATTTTTAGTCTACTTACCTGGTATGTTTGGAGGTTTTTTGTTTGATGACTATCCAAACTTGGGGGCTATGACAAAATATGGTGATTTACATGATTGGGAAAATGCGAAACGTTTTATTTTAAGTGGATTTTCTGGGCCTACAGGTAGACCGATTGCATTAGCAAGCTTTTGGTTAACAGCTGATAGTTGGCCGTCAAATCCTATGATATTTAAATGTATTAACATCATTTTACACTTAATTTGTGGAACCTTACTTTTTATCGTAATGAGGATGATATTAGTTGCATATGGGTATAGAAGAAATCAAGCAGTTTGGGTTAGTCTTTTAGCGGCAAGTTTTTGGTTGTTGCACCCATTCTTTGTCTCAACTACATTGTACGTTGTACAGCGTATGACGCAGTTGGCAATGTTGTTTAGCTTATTAGGAATGATCGGATACTTTTACAGTAGAGAGTATATTAACTCTAAACCCTTGAAAGCCTATATATTTATGACACTGTCTTTGGGGATTTCAACACTTTTAGCAACTTTTAGTAAAGAAAATGGAGCATTATTGCCATTGTTGATTTTGGTGGTAGAGTTTTGTAATCCTAATAATAAAAATAAACCGATATGGCAGTGGAGAGCACTATGCTTAGGTGTTCCATCGATTATTCTTGTAGGAATTATACTCAAGCACATTGATTTTTCCGGTCAAATTTTAGATAGAAGAAATTTTACCCAGTTGGAGCGATTATTAAGTGAAAGTCGAATTCTGTGTGATTATTTGATTCAGATATTTATACCTCGGATAGAGGGATATGGGTTGTATCAAGATGGTTTTTTAATATCAAAGGATTTATTTAGTCCAGTTGCGACTTTTATTTCATTTTTTATTATTACTTTATTAATTGTATTGGCAATTGTTATTAGAAGAAAACAACCGTTAGTGTCATTAGCTATTTTATTTTTCTTTGCTGGTCATTTAATAGAGTCAACGATTATTAATCTAGAATTATATTTTGAGCATAGAAACTACTTTCCAGCTTCATTTTTATTTCTGCCGTGTGCATTAGGTATATATAACCTTAAATCATTTATCAAAGTTAAGATCGTCATTTTTCTTTCAATCTCAATTTTGACTGTCTTAGCTGTGATGACCTTACAGCGTAGTAACCTTTGGGCTGATTCAGAAAAATTAAAATATTATTGGGCAGAAAAAAGCCCAAATTCGCCTAGAGCACAGAGTTTTATGGCGCAGCAGTACATGGCACAAAAGTCTTATGGGCAGGCTAATCAGGTACTAATAAATGCAATTAACCTTCGACCAGATAGCGGTTTGTTAGCCTTTCAGTTATTGTTGCAAAAAATAGCAATTGGTAGTGTTTCTCATCAAGACTTTACAAATTTAAAAAATGCAATTCCTGGTCATCATGCTGATATACAAGCGATGGCAATGATGCAGCATGTAGTATTAAGTGTCTTGGATCAACCAACATTGCTTAATTTGTATGGAAATGATGTAGTTTCAATTTTGGATTCTTTAATAGAGCCAGATTCATCATATTTAAAAGTTCGTAATTTAAAAGGGTTGGTATATTTTTCTAAAGCTCAAATTTTTGCAGCGCAACAAAAGCCCAAAGAAGCATATGAAAATTATGAAAAAGCATTTCATATAGCCAATGATGTAGCTGACGGAATTGTTATGGTAACTTTGTTAGCGAATGCTGGCTATCAACGTTTAGCTTTAGAATTGTTGGATCAAGTAGAAGTAGCGTATCGCAAGCAATCTGATAAAGATTTGAAAAGAGAGCGAAGCTATTACGACAAAGAAATTTTTGCACTGAGAAATACAATTAGGGCAGATGTTCCAAATGAATAAGTTGATGATAAGTATTGTATTACCTGCTAAAAATGAATCTGTTGCAATTGGAAAAACCATTGAGAAAATAAAGCAGTTAAATCTAGCTTTTGAGATTATTGTTATCAATGATGGTTCATTAGATGATACAAAAACTGTTGCTGAACAGGCTGGTGCAAAAGTTATTTCTCATCCTTATTCAAAAGGAAATGGTGCGGCAATTAAAACAGGTGCTAGAACGGCTATTGGTGATGTGATTGTTTTTATGGATGCTGATGGTCAACATGATCCACAAGATATTCCTCGTTTAATAGAAAAAATTGAACAGGGTTATGACCTTGTTGTGGGAGCAAGACAAAAAGGTTCACAAGCCAGTGTTGGGCGCGGTGTTGCCAATGCTTTATATAATAACCTTGCAACTTATATGACAGAACACCAAGTTGAAGATTTAACTTCGGGGTTTCGAGCAGTAAGAGCAGCAAAGTTTAGAGAGTTTTTATATCTATTGCCGAATGGCTTTTCTTATCCAACCACCAGTACCATGGCTTTTTTTCGTGCAGGTTATTCTGTTACCTATATTCCCATTCATGCGGCTAAACGGATTGGAAAAAGTCATATCCATCCAATAAAAGATGGGATACGTTTTTTCTTAATAATCTTTAAAATAGCAACTCTATTTTCCCCTTTAAAGATGTTCTTGCCAATAGCAGTAATTCTATTCCTGATGGCAACAGGTTGGTATAGTTATACACTTTATGAATTTCATAGATTTACTAACATGAGTGCTTTACTATATACAGGAAGTATAATGATTTTCTTAATGGGATTAATCTCAGAGCAGGTCACAGCACTAATGTATAAAGATGATCAATCGAGATAGATGGTGTTTAATAACTTTAATCAGCTTTGGCAAATTTTATCTTCATTAGATAAGCGTAAATTTCTTATTGTGCTTGTTTTTACGATTGTTATGGCTTGCATTGAAAGTGCAGGCGTACTTTCAATTATGCCTTTTCTTGCTGTCTTAGCAAATCCTGATATTGTAAATACCAATAAGGCTATTCATAGCATATATGTTTTATTTTCTGTTAGTGATTATAAAGACTTTATCATCCGGTTAGGCCTAGTTTCTATGGGAATAGTCCTATTCTCTGCAGGATTTAAGATAGTTAATCAGTATGTATTAAGCCGATTTTCTAGCTTGCAAAGACATTATCTTGCGACAAGACTATTAGCAATTTATCTGAAACAAGATTATGAATTTTTTATACAGAAAAATAGTTCAGAGCTCTCAAAAAATATTTTATCTGAAGTTGACCAATTAATTAATAGTATTATTCAGCCAGTCTTACAGATTATTTCTTATGGTCTTGTCTTATTAGCAATGGTTATTATTGTCTTTATATATCATCCTATTATGGCAGTAGTCGTAATTTGTGCTCTTGGGGGAGTGTATTTTTTAATTTTTTCAATAGTAAAAAAACTTTTAGAAAAAATTGGTCAGGAATTCCAATTGGCAAATAAAGAGCGATATAAAGCATGCCAAGAAGTTTTTAGTGGTATTAAGGATGTAAAAATTAATAATGCAGGTTCACATTATTTAGAATCCTTTAGTTGTCAATCACGTTTATATGCACGACATTTAGCAACAAATAATACAGTGAGTCAGGTTCCTCTACATATAGTTGAAGCTGTGGGCTATTGTAGTCTAATTATTCTTTCTATGAGTTTGGTTGTATTGTCGAATAGTATTGAAACGATCTTACCTATTTTAGGTTTGTATGGTTTTGCTGCCTATAGAATGTTGCCTGCGGCACAAAATATCTATCGAGCTGTTGCAAAGATGAAATTTGCTTCAAAAACTTTTGAGAAAATTCGTTTAGATTTACAATTAGATGATTACTCTAACAGAAATTTAGTGAGTGAAAAAATAATAACATTTGAGCATAGTATCGAGCTTAAAAATGTGAGTTATGCTTATCCATCATGTTTGGATCAACCTGTATTGCATGAATTTAACTTAAATATTCAAAAGAATACGAGTTTAGGAATCATTGGTCGTAGTGGTTCAGGTAAAAGTACCTTAATGGATATTTTATTAGGATTATTACATCCTCAACAGGGACAATTGTTAGTAGATGGTATTGCAATCACAGCAGCTAATGCCAATCAGTGGCAGCGATACATTGGTTATGTACCTCAGTTTATTTATCTAGCTGATTCAACAGTAACAGAGAATATTGCTTTTGGTATTGAAAAAAGCAAGATAGATATGAATGCTGTTTTTGCTGCTGCAAAGGCGGCACAAATACATGATTTTATTATTGATGTTTTAAAGAATGGATACGAGACAAAAATTGGGGAAAGAGGTATTATGCTTTCTGGGGGGCAGCGACAACGGATCGGAATTGCACGCGCATTGTATAAAAATCCTGAAATTATTTTTATGGATGAAGCAACAAGTGCACTGGATAATGAGACAGAGCAAGCTGTGACTGAAGCAATCCAAAGTTTAGATGGAAAAAAAACAATGGTGATTATTGCTCATAGGGAAAGTGTAGTTGCAAGATGTGATCTTTTATTAAATTTAGAGAATATAAATTGATGAGCTTATTAAAAAATATTGAAAGTTTTCATATTTTTGAGATGGCATACATAGATAATACAATGATCTAAATATATTGTTTATTTTGTACTAGTAAAAATTTTGAACAGTAGGCTGATACTTTTGAACTAGGGGGTATTCAATTCATGGAAAATTAAACAAGGATATAAAATTAATAACTGGTTTTCTATAGAAATTCCAATTTTTTATCCAAACTCTATGAATATAGTTTGAAAAGAGAATGAATATGTTCAAGTTTTTTAGTCGTATCTATAGGATTTTTAAATCTATATTAACTCGCCGTTTTATTTATGGTTATTTCTATAATCTGATGTGCGATATTTTTTCTGTAAAAGATAAGTATATATTTTTGGAGTCACACCATGGAAAAGACTTTGGTGGAAACCCTTTTTATATTGCTAAATATTTAGCCAATAATCCAAATTTTAAAGATTTTCACTTGGTCATGGTGGGGCCATTTCATCGAAAAAAATGGTTATTAAAGCAATTAAATACAAAAAAAATTACGATTATTAAGCCATATAGTTTTTCTTATGCATTCCATTTAGCTACATGTAAGTGGTTAATTAATGATACAAGTTTTCCATTATATTTTAATCGTCGATCTGAACAAAAATATTTAAATACTTGGCATGGTACACCACTAAAAGCATTAGGACGTGATGTAGCTAATGAGACTTTTTCGCATATTTCAAATATTCAGAGAAATTTTTTTCATAGTAATCATTTGCTTGCCCCAAATTCATATACAGAAAAGATTATCTTGGATTCTTATATGCTTCGTAATATTTGGGAAGGAGAGGTTATTCGAAGTGGGTATCCGAGAAATGATATACTGTTTGCATCACGTCATCAAACACTAAGTCAAAATCAAATTAATATTGCATTTATGCCAACATGGCGTGGGAATTTCGCAGATCAAAAAGAAGCATCACTTAAACTCATTGAAGAGCTAAAATTACTATTCACGTATCTTGATGCTCAACTCCCAGAACATATTACATTTTGGGTGCGTCTTCATCCTATGGTACAAGGATACATAGAATTATCTAGTTATAGTCGTATAAAGTGTTTTCCTGATACATGTGAAGCATATTCGCATTTAGCCGTTTGTCACGCATTAGTAACAGATTATTCTTCAGTGATGTTTGATTTTGCAACGACGTTGCGCCCTATTTACTTGTATACACCTGATGAAGAAGCTTACCGTTCTGATCGCAATATGTATATGAAGTTAGACGAGCTACCTTTTCAACGAGCAGAAAATCAACAGTCATTATTAAAGCTTTTAATAAATATTAATAGTATAGTTAATTTTTCATTAACTAAAAAATATTCAGATTTTGTTGATAAATTTTGTGCTTGGGATAAAGGGGATAATACACGTAGCTTATGTAATGTATTTTTTAATAAGGAGCATGAGGTAGATGTATACCAATGTAAAGGAGAAAAAAATAAAAAGAGAGTGTTTATCTATACTGGGGCACTTCAGAATAATGGGATTACTCGTTCATTTAAAACACTACTCTCAATGATTAATCTCGAAAGATATGACGTTACTATATTAGCTGATATTGGATATAATTTAGATCAATCGGATATTTATTTTAGATCTTTACCTAAAGATATTAAATATATTCCCTATAAGTCAAGTGTTTATATTGGTCCTATTCAAGCAGTAAAAGCAGCACTAGTGTATTTATTTAAAAAAGATTGGGGAAATGATTGTAAAATATTGAGTAAAGTTTGGAAAAATGAATACCGGAGGGTTGTGGGGGATGCTAAATTTGATGTTTTTATAAATTTTAATGGTTATTCATGGAAAGTTGCTCTTCTTTCGCTTGGGATAGATTATAAAAAAGTTATTTATGTTCATAGTGATATGTTGGGAGAAATAGCTTCGAATAAAATTGCAGATACAAGATTGTTAAAGTTATCCTATCAGTCAGCAGACACAGTTGCTGTAGTTAGAGAAGGGTTGGAGACCACATTTTGTGGGGCAATTTATGATTATAGTAGTAAAGTAGTTTATGTCCCTAATCCTCTTCTTCTTGATGTGAAGGAAAAAAGTTTGGCACTTATTGAAACTGCATTCCTTGAAGGTAACACTGCGCCGGATTATGCTAATGTTGAAAATGCTTTAGTAAGTAAGAAAAGTTTTAGATTTGTTAATGTTGGTCGATTTGCTCCAGAAAAAGGTCAGATAAGACTAATCAAAGCTTTTGAAAAAGTTTGGATAGATAATCAGGATATGCAACTGTTTTTAATAGGTGGTTATGGTCCTATTCTTAATCAAATTCGAGATGTTATAAAAAAATCTAGGGCACAAAATTCAATCTTTATTATTGTTGGGTCAGAGAACCCTTTTCCATTAATTCAACAAATGGATACTTTTGTGTTTTCTTCTTTTTATGAAGCTATTGGATTGGTACTATATGAAGCTATGCAATTAGAATTACCAATTATATCTACAGATATTCCAGGACCAAGTGAGTTGCTTCAAGAAGGATATGGGCTTGTTGTTGAAAATAGTACGGATGGTTTGGTTCACGGTATGCTGGCGGCTCTTGCGAACAAAATACCTCAAAAGCGATATGATTTTGTACAGCATAATATGTATGCATTAAATCAATTTTATAAGTGTATAGAGACAAGTAATATAAATGAATAACTTACGAGTAATAACCTTTGGTACTTTTGATGTTTTTCATGTGGGGCATTTACGTATTTTGCAGAGAGCAAAAGAACTAGGTAGCCATTTAATTGTAGGAGTATCAAGTGATCAGCTTAATTTTTCAAAAAAAGCTAGATTTCCTGTATATAGTCAAGATGAGCGCATTGAAATTATTAAGAATTTGCGCTGTGTAGATGAAATTTTTCTGGAAGAATCTTTGGAATTAAAAGCAGAATACATTCAGCAATACCATGCAGATATTTTGGTGATGGGAGATGATTGGGAGGGGAAATTTGATCATTTACAGCAGTTGTGTCGAATTATGTATCTACCCAGAACGCCAGCTATATCTACGACTGCAATTATTGAAAAAATTAGAGATTAAGTAGTTTTTGGATTTGTATATTTGCTCTTTCAACAACCTGACCATCTGCTAGGTCATCATAAAGAGCTTCTTTAATTTTTAGAGATGTTTCCGTATATTTTTCTATATATAGCTCTGGATTTAATAAGTATTTTTCTAAGCTAAGAAATAAATCATCTACAGAAGATACAATATGTCCAAATCTATAATTTTTATCTAGAGAAAATCCTTTTGAAAAGGGTGCTGGAACATCTAAAAAAATAGTAGGTCGATCTAACAATAAATAATCAAATGCAATAGAAGACCAGTCACAGACAAGAATATCACTGATTAGTAGAATAGATTCTGCATCTGGGAATTTGGCATATGAGCAATCAAATATAAACTCAGGATATTTTTGTTGTGCTATAGGTGTGTTTAGATGTTTCCTTAGTAGACAGATACTATTCGTATGCAGACAAAGTTGGTTTAGGCGTTGTAAAAAAATAGTTTCATCTTGTTGAAATGGGAAAATATTACGATGTTTGTCATCTTGTACCCATGTTGGTGCAAATAAAATAATTTTTCTATCTAAAAGATGAACCGGAATGCCTATTGACTTCTTTATTTCTAATGTATTTATATTTTTATGGACTAAAATGTCAGTTCTCGTATAACCTATTAGTTTAACTTTATTTATACTAAATCCAAATTTTTTCACATATATTTCTTTGAGCAATTTAGATGTAACCCAAACTTCATCATATTGATGTTGTACCTTGAAATCATTCTTATCAAACCCTTTAAATGGAATGCCATGCCAAACATCTATAAATTTAATATCAGTAAATTTTAGGAAGAAGATGAGGCTATGTAATCCATGATCACTGATGATGAGAGGAGATTGTGCTACAGTAAATATATCTTTAAGTTTCATTCCACTTAATACATTTATATTTTGTTTTTTTAACTCTTTATAATAGGTAGGGTCTATTGTTAAAAAATAGAAATTACAAACATCTTTGTTTTTGTTATCATATAAAGCTTTTAAATTTCCATTTAATTTATGCCCATATAAAACAATTGTATTGTTGTTTTTTTTAGAGATAAATTTATATATAATGCATAGTACAATGTTTATGCTAAATATAAATAATATAAACCAATGAATAGGGTCTTTTTTGTTAATTTTCATGTGTGATTATCTATGAAACTTGTAAGACTATTAAATTTCTCTGACAAATGATACCATGCAAATTGTTCAGCGGCATTGCTACATAGCATTTTATCTATTAATAACTCATCTTGTAAAAAGTCTAGAGTTGTTTGTGTTAAAGCTTGATAGTCCTGATTTTCAATTAAAAAGCCAGTTTTTCCATGTTGTACAGCATCAACAATACCTCCCGTTGCAAAAGTGATTGTAGGAGTGCCATGTGCTGCTGCTTCAATTGCAACCATACCAAAACCTTCAGGATCTTCATGAATATGCTTAACAGGGAAAATGTGTAGATCAGCTAAATAATAGAAACTAGACAAAAGCTCATCATTACTAATATTCCCAGTAAAGATGATATTATTTTCTATACCATGTTTTCTTGCTGTCGATAAAATTAATTCTTTGGATTGTAGATTTTTATTCAGGGAATGAAGGGGTGTATCTCCGATAATGACGAGTATTGTTTGAGGTAACTCTTTTACAACTTGTGAGAAGCTTAAATCAATAAATTCATTTAATCCTTTACGTTGTGTTAAACGACCTACAGAAATAAGAACTTTTTTATTGTGTAGCTGATATTTTTGTGTAAGTTGATTTATCAATGCTAAATTTATGGGCTTTGCAGGATAGCTCACTCCAGGATGAATGATATTAATTTTTTCTTTTTGAATCCCTTTTCTTAAACAAAGTTCATACGTAGGGGAGCTATTTGCAATGATTTTATTTGCATGTCGGATAAAAGGAACCCATATACTATTATAAATTTTATTATTTGTGCCTATATCTAAACCATGAAGATAAACCATACTTTTCTTTTTAAAGATTTTTGCCCAGAAAACAGTGATTGGTGCAGTTAAACCACTTCCTGCAAAAAGAATATCTGGACGTTGTATTATACAAACCCAAAAAGTTTTAATAAAGGCGAGTATAAGAAAAATAGGTAATGGATTTAGTTGAACACCATAGAAAACTACTTTAGATGGAGCACTAGATTGAGCTTGCTTATGGCTAATCAAAACGACTTTATGATCATTAGATAGCTCATCTGCAATATGCCAGTTTAAACGTTCCATGCCACCAACTAGTGGAGGGAGATTGCGGGTAACAATCAGTATTTTTTTAGACATAGTTTTAAGAGGTTATAAGCTCATTTAAATTGTATCTGATTTGTGTGTTTTTAAGTTAATTTTTTATTTAACTGGGGTATCTAGTGAGGTCATGGTATGGATTGCTCCCAATATCCTAGACACGAGACAACTTCATTTTGAAGCTGGCTCAAATGCTTCTGGGCTCATTCCGTCGAGATACGAATGGCGCCTAATCCGATTGTAAAACATCTCGATGTAATCAAATACATCTGCTCGTGCCATTTTTCGTGTTTTATAGATCCTATTTTTAATTCTTTCCTTCTGTAAGCTGCTAAAAATGATTCTGCAACAGCATTATCCCAACAGTTTCCTCGATGACTCATACTCGGAACCAAATTATGCTTCTGACAGAATTCCTGCCAGTCTTCACTGCTATATTGTGAGCCTTGATCTGAATGTATGATCACAGGGTCATTTGGCCTGCGTCGCCATACTGCCATAAGAAGAGCATCCAAAACGATATCCTTCGCAACAGTCGGTTTCATTGACTAACCGATTACTTTTCTTGAATATAAATCAAGAACTACAGCCAGATACAACCAACCTTGCCAGGTGCGGATGTAGGTAATATCAGTCACCCAAGAGGTATCAGGCATGTTTACAACAAACTCTCGATTTAAGTGATTTGGTGGAACAATTTGAGGACGACCACAGCCATAACTCTTATGCTTTTTATATCCTCGAACAGCGGCAATGCTATTGTTCTTCATGATCTTCAACACACGATTAGACCCATAGCTTTCCCCCAGCTCTTTAATATCCAGAGTAATGCGGCGCTAGCATCGTAAGAAGTACGGATGAGCTGTAATAACCGCTTATCTTCAATAGTCCTGCCTGATTCCAGTTCATGCAACTAGGCGTAATAGCCAGCACGAGCGATCTTAAAAACCTGACACATCGTTTTAATTTTAAATTGATGGCTGTATTCAAGGATAAACTGATACTTTACTCGGGCAGGCTTGCAAAGTACCTTGCGGCCTTTTTTAGAATATCCCGTTCCTCTTCAGTTTGTTTGAGCTGACTTTTAAGGCGAAGGATTTCTTTCTTTGCCTCTAGCAGTTCATGTTCATCGGGATTATTGCGTAAAGGCTGTACGGCCTTTAGCCATTTATAAATGCTGTGTTGTGATACCCCTAAACGCTCTGCTACATCACTGACAGAATATCCACGTTCGGTAATCAATTTAACAGCTTCATCTTTAAATTCTGTGGTATATCGTTTCCCACTCATAATGAAATCTCCTAAGCAAAAAGAATAGACCAAATTTGTCTAGGAGAGTGGTGGCAGTCCAAGAATAGACGAAATTTATCACGTATCTTGTGATGTAAATTGAAATGAAAGAAGGCTTCTATTTTTAGAGGTTCAATGTTATTTATTTGACTTACTCTAAGTTACAGAAAGCACTTTACTGTATGATGGTGCTAAGTGCTTTTTATATGATTTCCTATGCAAATCCTCTGTCTTATTGTCGCCAGTATCTTATTTGCTTTCGCTTGGCTCTCGCCATTTCATACTTATCCTTGGGTGATGTTCTCGAGTGAGTTGGCAAGTTTTGGTGCTGGTTTGGCACTGATTGCTATTTTTTTTAATAAAAATATAAAAATTGCTCGTCCTCAAATTTTGATGCTGTTTTTTACTTTAATTCCTCTAATTCAATATGGTTTTGGGTTAATCACTGATTTTAGTGTTGCATTCTTAAGCTTTTCATATCTCATTATGTTTTGGCTGATGATTGTTATTGGATATAACTTATCTTTGCAATCAGAACAGCGTGAAAGAATCATGCTAGGCATAAGTGGCTTATTGCTGATAGTAGGTTTACTTAGTAGTTGTTCTGCTATCTTACAATGGTTGAACTTTGAGTCAACCCTCTATGGTGTCATGCAGTTAAGAGGCAATAGACCCTATGCCAATTTTGGACAACCTAATAATTTAGCGACCTTTTTAATTATGGGGGTAATGGGGGCATTATATCTTTATGAAAAGAATAAAGCTTCATTATTATTGTTGATTCCTTCTAGTTTATTGATGCTATTAGCTATTTGTTTAACTCAGTCACGTACTTCGTGGCTTGTATTGATTTTTGTCTTTTTTTATTGGATTTTTAAACAATATAAAAATAATCCAAGATTGAATTTTCCTAAGCTTGTATTGTGGTGTGCAGCTTTTGTACTGATCTCGAGCTATTTACTGCCATTATTGACGCAATGGATGATGTTCGAGCAGGTCAATACTGGTATTAAGCACACTGCTTCAGTCATTGAGCGTGCTAGTCGAGGACATGAGCGTATAGGAATGTGGGAGCAAATTCTACATGCAATCAGCTTGCAGCCATGGGGAGGGTATGGTTGGAACCAAACAAGTATAGCGGTAGTCGAAAGTATTCAATTTAATACAGTGTCTATGTGGTTTAACAGTGCACATAATATTTTTTTGGATCTGCTGGTTTGGAATGGGGTGCCGCTTGGTCTTTTGATTATTACATATATGGCATTGTGGTTGTTTTGGTTGAGTAAAAATGCGAAAGATATGACGTCTATCATTGTATTACTCATGGTAAGTGCAATCTTAATTCATGCCCTACTCGAATTTCCTCAGCGTTATGCTTATTTTTTATTACCTTTAGGTTTTTTATTAGGTTTGGTGCAAGCCCAAACACCAAACCTAAAAAGTATCATGCTCAATAAAAATGTGACCCGTTGTATTGCGGTGATAGCACTGGTTGTTTTTCTTTTGATTTGGAGAGACTACAAGCTTTTCCAAGACAACAGTCGACTGGTCTTTAAAGGTAAGCAGCCAACAGAAGAAATTTTGGGTAGTTCAAAAATCTTGATTCTGACGCAGTTTCAAAAGCGATTAGATTGGATTGCTTTAAATCCTAAAACTAAAATGTCGGAACATGACTTGAGTCTACTGGGTGAAATGGTAAAAAATAAAGCGACTCCATACAACCTGAAGAAGTATGCTCAACTCCTTGCATATAATCAGAAAGCTGAAGAGGCTGAGCGATATTTATTGGTCTTACAGCGGTTATATAAGCAGAAAATTAGTTTAGCGGAAATTGTTGAATTAAATAGTCGCTAGAAATAAAAAAGCCCTTTCAAAAAAGGGCTTTTTTATTAAATTTGGCTTTGGATGTAGTTTTCAATACCAACATTCTCAATAAGATCTAATTGAGTGTCTAACCAGTCCCAGTATTCTTCTTCTTTCTCTAGAATTTCTTGAACTAAATCACGAGTTACATAGTCTTGTTGTGTTTCTGATAGTTCAACAGCTTGCTTTAATGCCTCGATATTCTCTTTTACTTTGCGAATATCACAATTTAAAACTTCTTCAGTGTGTTGTCCGATATAGAGCTTACCTAAATGCTGTAGGTTTGGTAGTCCTTCTAAAAAGAGAATACGTTCAATAATTTTATCCGCGTGTTTCATTTGGCGAATAGACTCTTTGTATTCCGCAGAACCTAATTGTTCAATTCCCCAGTCATTAAACATGCGTGAGTGTAAGAAGTATTGGTTAATTGCAGTTAAATGGTGATAAAGCACCTGATTCAGTTGATTAATAACTTCACGATTGCCTTTCATTACACTTACTCCATATCCACCAAATGATGCCTTATTGACTAAGACAATTTATATTATCTTAATCAACATATTATAATCTTGCGAGTAATTTATAGAACGGCAAATGAAAATCACAATCAGAAAGATGAAGACTGGACACTAATTGATGGAATAGTTTCAATGATCATAAAAAAACCGCTTCACTGTAGAACCTAAGATCTATTGAAAGCGGTGGAGTCGCAACAGTGTAGAGAAATATTCGGTTAAGCTGCGATTGATATGCGAGCAGCAATTTCAGCTAATTCATCGCTAATAATTGCGCGTGCTTCTGGAGCACAACGACCACAGCATGTTCCTAAGTCGAGTAAGTCGCGAATTTCACGATAGCTCTCAGCGCCATTTGCAATAGCGTCTTTGATATCTTGATCTGTAATTCCACGGCATAAACACACGTACATGGGAGTGATCTACAAATATAAATGCGATAATTGATATTATTGATAATTATTATCGTTTGTCAATGAATTTCATTCCAATAGCTGACTTATTCTTATTGAGAATTTGGATAAAAAAATACCTCTTGAGTGGAAATCCGAGTTATCGTTGGATTTTTGTTCAGGAGGTACTGGTATTTTATAAATGGGTTTTGAATTTATATATTTGGTTTTAAATGATAAATTATGGAATGATAACGATACCATCCATTTCTACCAAAGCGCCTTTAGGCAAGCTTGCAACACCAAGAGCAGCTCGAGCAGGGTAAGGTTGCGCAAAGTATTCGCCCATAATTTGGTTAACAAGCTGGAAATGAGATAAGTCTGTAAGAAAAATATTGAGCTTAGCAATGTCCGCTAGACTGCCACCTGCGGCAGTACATACAGCTTTGAGGTTATCAAATACACGACGAATCTGTGCTTCAATCCCATCAACAAGTTCCATACTATAAGGATCTAAGCCGATTTGGCCAGAAAGGTAGAGCGTGTTGCCAACTAAAATTGCTTGTGAATAAGTTCCAATAGCAGCAGGGGCGTGTTCAGTATGAATGACTTGACGTGACATTAAGCTCTCCTATGTCCTTTTTATCTCGAAACAAAGAGACTTTAACACAAAAGTGTTATCACGGAACTGTTGAATACTGTTTAGTCGCTCTTGATTTAAGTTAATTTTAAAAATTATACATTTGATATAAAAGTGATAAATCTCTAAACAATAGGCAGTGTTATCAGGCTTTGGCGACATCTGCTTGCACAATTGGCATATTGAGACGTTCGATTCGCGGAAAACCAAAATGCATACGTAAATCACGAATTATTTGAGCGATTTGATTTCGATTGCTCACAACAATATTGACATAGGTTTTTTGATCTTGGGATTCGACCATTTCGACACCAGTCTTTGCTTTACGGCACTGGTAAATTAAATCTGATATTTGTTCATCATTCATTGCCATATGAATGCATAGATATGCACTGAAACGTACATCATCGACTTCTTCTGCTTGCCAGTGCAGTGGCATTATATTTTCAGGATGAAGATGTTGTTCATGCAATAAGTTGCGGCAACGTGAGCGATGTACAATTAATCCACGACGAGAAAGATGCCCTTGGATTGGATCACCTAAGACTGGATTGCAACAATGTGCATATTTTACATCAACACCATCTGTACCTAAAATTAAACGCTCAGATGTCTCGTGATGATTTGAATGATAATCTTGTGCAAACAGATGGTTAGCAACGAGTTGAGGTAATAAATCACCTACTGCAATTTGCTCGAATAAGGTATCTTTACTACTTAAATGACGCCATTCGAGGACATTGATCCAGTCTGCTGGAGAGAGATCATTAATGGAACGATTAAATAATTTTAATGCTCGATTCAATGCCTGTTGTCCAACCAAACGCTGCTCTTCAATATCCTGATCTCGCAACATATTTTGTAACGCGCGTCGTGCTTTTTGCGTATTGATAAAGCTCAGCCAATCTGGGTTTGGTGTGGCGAGAACATCAGTAATAATCTCAACCACTTGTCCGCTATGTAGTGGTGTTGAAAGTGGACGAATCTCACCATCAATTTTTGCACCGACAGCATGATTACCTAGAAATAGGCTTGCTGAATATGCGAAATCGACAACGGTTGCACCTTGAGGTAGCTCATGAAGTTGCCCATGTGGTGTATAAACCCAAATCTTCTCTTGATGTAAATAATCTAATAGATCGCTAAAGGTGGTTTTTGCACAATCACTATCAATTAAAGTGTTTAAATTCTGCATTGAGGCTTGAATCGCTGATCGACAAGCTTGAGGCGCATTTTCACCAAGTACCACGCCAAAACGGGCCGCTTTACGCATCAGCTCTGTTTGAATGGTGAGGGAAAGCGTGGTTTTCTCACCTTTTAATTTGATCATTAATGATTGATTGCCACCTGGTAGGGGGCGACGAATATAATCTTTATATTGTAATACTTGAAAATTAGCTTTAAGTGCTTCAACTAAACGGTCACAGTCAGCAATGCTTTGCAGAATAATTTCGAAAGCATGGCTATGGCTGAGTTCGTTTAAATCAATTTCATTTTTTACAAAGTGGCGTAGTAATTCAATATTGTTATTTTTCTTTTTAATGCGGCCTTTAATGTCGTAAGTATCGAGTAAGCCTGAGAGTTTCTGCTCCCAAACAGCTTGGTACTCACAGCGTTTAGGTTTAGTTTCTAACAATGCTGACTGAACATCATTAAACATATCTAAATCAAGATTCTGATAGCAAAGATGTTCTAAATTGTCGGCCATCTCATTCATACCAACGAGACGAGCCATTGGCACAAAAATATCAAAGGTTTCTTGGGCGATACGTGCACGCTTATCTGGACGCAATGCATCAAGCGTCGTCATATTGTGATAGCGGTCTGCTAATTTAATAATAATGACACGCGGATCTTGTAGGGTCGCTTGCAGAATTTTTCGAAAAGATGCCGCTTTGTTATATTCCTTATCACTTGAATGGCTAAGTTTAGTTACACCATCAACAAGTTCGGCAACAACAATTCCAAATTTTTCACCGATTTCATCTTTGGTAAATTCGGTATCTTCGATCACATCATGTAATAAAGCAGCCATAAGTGTGTCAGCATCGAGACGCATATGGGCCAAGATACAACTGACGGCAATAGGATGTAATACATAGGGTTCACCGCTCTTACGGGTAATGCCACTATGTGCCAGATCAGCGAAATCGCAGGCAGCAAGCACTTGTTGAACGTCACTATCTTTTAGATAGGCATCAACGATAACTTTAAGTTGTTGCTTGGCTTGGCTGACCTCTTCGCCTGGCATAAAAACACCTTTTATAACATGAATTCAGTAATGGGTAGCTTAACTTCTAATGAAAAGCATATTGATAAACTTGTCAATTTGTTCGTTATGAAAAATCGTAAATTTTTTCAATGAAGTATATTGTTTTTACCAATATAAGCCCGAATTTTTCAATAAACAAAAAAGCCCAGTGTCTTCACAATGGGCTTCTAAGTAAAGGTTGTTTTACTTAAAAAGTAAAGCCTTCTAAATTTAGAGAGTTTGTAGACAATACCATATCAAGATTTGAAGTTTGGTAGTCTTGATCACGTTGTTTCAAAATATCTTTAGTAACATGACCTACTGCGATTTCACGTAATGCAACTACGGTTGGCTTGTCATTATCCCACTCAACAGTTGGTTCCATACCTTGACGTGCTAGTTGACGTGCACGTTTACTCGCTACCAGTACTAACTCGAAGCGGTTATCTACATGGTCTAAACAATCTTCAACGGTTACACGTGCCATAAGTTGTCTCGTTTGAACATCACATTTGAAAGACTAAATAGTATAAAAGGCTTTTATCCAAGACTCAAGTTATTCGCGATTGAGGGTAATTAAGTTTTCGATCAGCTGTTGATGACGAGTGCTTTGTTGCAAGGTAACTAGACGGCTTGCAGTGATGATTGCTTCTAGATCATGTACCGCTTTGTTGAAATCATCATTGATGATGACATAATCAAAATTGGAAAAATGACGCATATCTTCCACTGCACAACTAAGGCGATGTTCAATCACATCCACTGAATCTGTGCCACGATTAGACAAACGTTGTCTTAAGTCATATTGTGTTGGTGGAAGGATAAAAATTTGTTTTGATTCAGGAAAAAGTCTGCGAACCTGTTCTGCACCTTGCCAATCAATCTCTAATAAAACGTCATGACCTTGTTGCAGCTGTTCTTTAACTTTAGCTTGTGATGTACCGTAGTAATTTCCAAATACTTCTGCGTATTCGATAAAACCACCTTGTTCAACTTGAGCTAAAAATGTTTCTTTGTTGGTAAAATGATAATGAACACCATCGAGTTCACCAGGACGTTGATCGCGTGTTGTATGTGAGACAGAAACGTGTAAATTGCTGACTCGATCGAGTAGGGCTTTAACCAAAGATGTTTTGCCTGTTCCTGAGGCAGCAGAAACGACAAACAATAGACCCGACATGATATTTTTCCTGATATGATAAAATATCTTGGCTATTGTAGTGTAGCGCACCATTAAACGAAATAGTTTGGTGTAAATATTCAGATCATGAGAGAGAATGTTATGGAAATCGTGTTGGCCAATCCAAGAGGTTTTTGTGCTGGTGTTGACCGTGCTATAGCGATCGTCAATCGGGCATTGGAATGTTTTAATCCACCGATTTATGTTCGGCATGAGGTGGTTCATAATAAGTTTGTAGTTGATGACTTACGTCAGCGTGGCGCAGTTTTCGTTGATGAATTAGATCAAGTACCAGATGACTCTATTGTGATTTTTAGCGCACATGGTGTTTCTAAAGCGGTACAGCAAGAAGCAGAGCATCGTGGTTTAAAGGTTTTTGATGCAACATGCCCACTTGTGACGAAAGTACATATTGAGGTGACTAAATATGCACGTGAAGGGACTGAAGCGATTTTGATTGGGCATGAAGGTCATCCAGAAGTAGAAGGTACGATGGGGCAGTATGATAAGTCTCAAGGTGGTCAGATTTATTTGGTTGAAGATGAGCAAGATGTTGATAATCTAATGATTAAGCATCCTGAAAAGGTGGCTTTTGTTACCCAAACAACGCTTTCAATCGATGATACTGCAAAAGTTATTGATGCGTTAAGAGCTAAATTTCCCAAGATTCAAGGGCCACGCAAAGATGATATTTGCTATGCGACTCAAAATCGTCAAGATGCCGTGCGTGATTTGGCTGAACAATGTGATGTAGTGCTTGTCGTTGGCTCACCAAACTCATCTAATTCAAATCGTTTACGCGAACTGGCTGAGCGTATGGGGAAGTCTGCATATTTAGTAGATAATGCTGATCAGCTTGAAAAAGTGTGGTTTCAGCAGGATAGTAAGATTGGTGTGACCGCTGGGGCATCAGCGCCTGAAATACTAATTAAACAAGTAATTCAGCGGTTACAAGACTGGGGGGCAACTCCACCAAAAGAGTTACAAGGTACAGAAGAAAATATTACTTTTAGTCTACCAAAAGAGTTGCGTATACAGGTGATACAAGCCTAATTTTTAAAGAAAAATGTGAACTTAAAACGGATGGATTGCACTCCATCCGTTTTTTTATGTTACTTATCTACTTTGTATTGGTTATGTAGTAGATAAGTTTAATATTTAGAGTAAGGACTTCTAAATAAATGGTGCAAAGCAATGCGAGTAGGTCAAGGATTTACGTTAATTGAGTTGATTGTGACCATTGCTGTTTTTGCAATTATTGCAGTAATAGCTGCGCCATCGATGGGTAAAATTTTACTAAAACAAAATCTTAATAAAAGTACTCGAGAGTTAGTTACTGTATTGAATCAAGGCCGTGCAAAGGCAGCTTTAGAGCGTAAGAAAATTACGATTAAGTTAAACACAACAAATATAGCAGATACAGATGTCAGTATTAATGATACGACGAGCACCAATTTTACGACATTAAATTGGATGCCAAGTGGAAAGACTGTACTTAAAGCAGGATCGCCGACAAGTATTACTTTTCTTCCAACGGGCTTAGTTGACGGTTGGGCATCAACAAATAGTTCATTCACCGTGTGTGAACAAAATTCTGGCTCATTATCTAAAACTGTAAGTATTTCTAAAATGGGGACAATTCAACACGTTGTTGAAGGTACATGCTCATGAATAATAGATCAAATCAAAAAGGTGTGGGCTTAATTGAAGTATTAGTTGCTTTGGTTATTTTAGCTATTGGAGTCCTCGGATTCGTTGCTTTGCAATATAGAGCAGTTGAAGCAACTTCGGAAGCAATTAATCGGGTACAGGCGATGAATATTGCACGTGATTTGGCTGAGCGAATCCGTGTTAATCGGGATGGTCTTACTACTTATAAAAGCGAAATTAATACTGCCGCAAATCAAGAAACTTATGCAACGAATTGTATAACAGCTACATGTGGTGCCACTGCACTTGCTGATTTTGATGTTTCACAAGTCTCCAATAAAGCATCAAGTTTAGGGATGACAATTAATATGCTCCCTTGTTCCGGTAATAGTGACGGTCGTAATTGTATTTATGTGGCTTGGGGGGATACCAGTGCGACAAATAGTGCTGCAAGTGACCCTGCTGGTTCGGGAGATTGTACCTATGGAACAGCCTATAACCCAGCTTCGACCTGTGTGATTATGGAGACCTACTAAAATGAATAATAAACAATCAGGTTTCACGTTAATTGAGTTAATGATTTCTCTTACATTAGGGTTAATAATCACTGCTGCTGCAATCTTATTGTTTATAACTGGGCAGCGTAGTGCAGCCATGCAACAGGGTGTTGCTGAGTTACAAGACAATGCAAATTTTGGATTGAATTACATCACCAAAGACATTCGGATGAGTAATCTAAATACAAAAAAAGCGGAAATTAATGATGAAACACTGTATGGAGGTATTGTACTCACTT
This sequence comes from Acinetobacter sp. COS3, assembly GCF_000475335.1. Taxonomy (NCBI): domain Bacteria; kingdom Pseudomonadati; phylum Pseudomonadota; class Gammaproteobacteria; order Moraxellales; family Moraxellaceae; genus Acinetobacter; species Acinetobacter sp. COS3. The sequence continues at coordinate 123,548 of NZ_AXCD01000034.1, read as the reverse complement.
CAGGTGATTCGGCTGATGTGGTAACTGATAGTACAACTTCACCAGTGACCAAAAAACCAAATATTCCAGTAGAGATTTCACTTGCACCAGAATTATTGTCACAAAGTGATGATCGTTTAATCGCCGTCGGAACAGGGAATCAATGGACTGGCATTTCAAATGTTGAAGATACTTCTGGAACGGAACTACGTAGTGATCAGCTTGTGGTTCAATATTTACCACAATATACAATTAATGGTACCAATTATGATGGCGGGTTTGATTGTGAAGGTAATTCCATTCTTTTTCCTAAAACAGAAAATCTTCGTATTTATGTTCAACGTTATTATTTAAAAACAGATACTAATGCAGGTACGAACGAAGAGTCTCCGTTAGCTTTAGCATGTGATGCGGGTTATTATGCGATCGGTGATTTTCATTCAGCTGATACTTCCGTAACTCCTCCAATAGCGGCAACGATTCCAGCGACAGCTCCAACAGCAATTACAAATTTTGGTGATGCTGGTGAAATTATTGTTAAACGAGTTGATCAATTTAGAGTGCTGTTAGGTGTGCAGAGTGATGTAGCAGCGGCAGCGAGTACGCCTGCTAGTACGACATATCAATATCTCTCTATTAAAGACTACATGGCGCTAACTGCACCACGCCCTCGGATTTTATCTATTCAATTAGGGATGTTAGTACGTTCTACTCAGTCTGTTGGAAATGAGTCGGCTGTTAAGGCAGATCAGGAATTTACGGTTTTAGATCAAATTGTAAAAGTGAAGGCATCAACAGACCCTAAATATATTCGTCAGGTTGTTTCTCAGACTGTCGCTTTGAGAAATGCACTTGGGGAGCGTGAATAATGAAAAGAACACAACGTGGTGCGACATTAATAGTTGTATTAATCCTTTTGCTTATCATGACCGTTGTGGGGACTTTAGCAATACGGGGCAGCCTAACGACATTAAATATTGCGACAAATAGTCAAGCACAACAATTGATGTTGCAAAACTCCGACTCAGCGATTTTCCACAGTGAAGACCCGAATAGAATTATTTGGAATACATCGTTGAGTGGTTTATTTGGCTGGATTAATCTTGATGTAAATAAAGGCAAGGAACTGGTGTTTTGCTATCGAGGAACAGAAGCTTCATTTTTTGATTCCTCTAAAGCCAGTGCGATACAGTGGGTGTCAGGCAATGCACCTGATAATACAGAGAAAGGTTTAGATGGTTTTTGTCAGCTTGACGATACCGAGAATTTTTTTACTAGTGCTCGTAAAGCTGTAATGACGCAGGTAATGGTCAAAACCGATATTAGTGCTGATACTTTAGCTGGCATCGAAAATCCATTTGAGCATATGCAAAAAGGCACGGATGTCGACAAAGCTAAAGTAATGCAGTCAAGTAAAATCATAGTGATGACTACATCTATCGTACCTGCCATGAGTTCAGCATCTGATGCGGATATCAATGCGTGTTTTAAAACGCACATGAATATCGTAGTTATTCCAAATGGTGTAACTCCAGATACGGGCAAAGATAAAAGTGTAGCGCAGTGTTTACAAACATTGGGTGTACCTGTCACCACACAAGTGACGGAATATACTTTGATTCAACCACCTGTGCGTACAACTTAATATTGAGGGGAATGGAAAATGAAAACAACAACACAAGTCGTGGCATTTAAACTCTCAGTATTAACCACGTTAATGCTGTGCATCTCTGCCAATAATAATGCTAGTGATATTGAGATTTATAAGGCGCCAGCGGCGGCTGATGGTAAAGCACGAATTATGCTCAATCTAGATAATTCTACATTTATGGCAAACTATTCTAGTGGTGCACAGTCTCCAGGTTCAATTTATGAGGACTTTGGTGCAGATATGGGTTGTCCAAGTAATGAGAAATTCTTAACTGAAACAGAGGTTTATACATCTCCAGTTTATTCGTCTGTTTCAGGGCTAGGTTCAGCACGTAGTTATACTTTTACAGCAAATTATTGTCCTGTGACTGTAGATGCTATGAATAGAAATGGAGCTAAGCTCAATCGGGATGCCATACGAAGATCATGTATACCTGATAACTCTTTGCTACCAACACAATATAAATGTTATGACCGTTTTACCATGTTAAAGCGTGCTGTATTCAATGTAGTCAATAGCCCAGAACTTGGTTCAGGCATTACATTGGGGTTAAGCTATTTTCCCAAACATACTGATGATGGAAGTGCCAATGTAAAACGTCCAATTCCGTTAGCATGGTATAAAACGGATGCAAGTGGTGCAATCGTGATTTGTGATACTTCTGACCTGACAGATTGTACCAATGGTCGAGATGAATTGAGTAATATTGTACGAACTTTACGTATTTCATTGACTAATGAAGGTGAAAAAATCGTTCCTATTTCACAAGGGTTTGGTGAAGCTGCTGTGGGGCTATTAAAGGATGCCGCTGGGAATGATTTAGTTGGTGCAGTGAGTTGTTCTGGTTATGGTATCTTTAATCTTACCGCAGGCTCACCTGTTGCTGACAATATGGATGTGGCTAGGGCATCGTTTAATAGTGTATTGCGGAATGAGCGTGATGCACAAATTTTAGGTGTTACTGGGCAGTGTGTAGGAAATGGTTCTGGGAACTCTGCAGGTAGTGGTGTTGCTTGGCAATGTGCTGCAGTGGCAGCAGAGCGGTTAGCGGCAGGCAAGACAAGAATTAATCAAAAAGTAAAATCTGTTGTGGTCAGCTTTGGTACAGGATTTAAATTAGGACTGCCCGATCTTAGGAACTATATTGCTGATCCGCAGACAACAGAACAGGAGATTCGATCTGATCTTATCGCAGCGGCGGGTGGTACAAATAAGTTTACAGGGATTTATAAAGATAAAGATCGTGCTGCGTTTTCAGGTTTAGTGGGAGGGGCGGGGTATTATTCAGCTGATGACACGCAAGCAGTGACTAATCGTATTGTTGAGTTTGGAAAATCGATACCTGAAGTGGATATTCCTTATATCATCACTGGTGCACCCACCATTCCACAGGATCCCCTAGACCCTGTAATTGTACAAAGTGACGCATATTATTCTCAATTCAAGCCAACCCCAATGATAGATGATACCGCTGGTAGTCGTTTATGGGTGGGGAATATGAAAAAGTATCATGTGACCAATTTAGGTCGTTTAGTGGGTAAAGATGATGCTGATGTCATTAATAGTGTCGGTGAGTTGATTGGAGGCACAAAAGATTTTTGGTCTCCCCTTGTTAGTGATACTGATAGCATTAAAAATGCAGATGAAACGGTATGGGGCAGTGAACTCTATGCACGCATGGGGGGGGTGAAATCGCAATTACCGTTAACAGAAATCGTTGCTGATGCACAGATTGCTGTACGAAAGCTATTAACCAACCGTACAGTGGATACGGATGGTGTTGCAAGTGAGTCTACATCAGATACACTAACACGTATTGATTTAAATTATGCTGATAATGACCCTAAACGCTCAGATATTATGAAGCTACTTGAGTTGCGTCAAATTGGAGCTGTGATGCATTCATCACCTTTGTTATTGTCCAATAAAGGAACGCTAAGTTATGATGATGAAATTGAGAGAATAGTTTCTAGTAATCGTGAGGACTATGTGTTGTTTGGTACAACACAAGGTGTATTACATGTAGTGAAGGTGCCAGACTATTCGGAAACAATTGTTGATGGTGAAACAACTAATAATGGTGGTGGTAAAGAAGTTTTTGCGTTTGTTCCTCATGAAATGATTGAAAATCAATCACCCGCTTTTCAGCTTCCTGATGCTTCAACAGGCGGTAAAGCGAATTTGTACTATGGTATCGATGCACCATGGACAGCCTATACAGAATATGTACCGACCTCAACTAAAGATGAAATGACGGTGGGTACAGGTAAGACCGTGCAAGTTAATGGTTCAGATGTAAGTTTGCAAGGCAAACAATTCGTTTATGGTGGTTTGCGCATGGGTGGGCGTAGCTATTATGCGCTTGACCTGAAAAATATGAATGACCCTAAGCTTAAATTTCATATCAATCCAACAGGTACAGGCTCTTCATCAGACCCAGTGGGATATATGGGCGAGAGTTGGTCCAAACCTCGTATTTCATGGGTCAAATGGGGCGGTACACGTAAGCTAGTGATGTTTGTTGGTGGTGGCTACGATCGCACAGGGGGGGTAGATGGCAAAGGATACGAGAATAAAGACTATAACCAAACCAATAAAAAAGGTGCGGGTGTCTATATGTTTGATGCGCTGACGGGGGATTTACTGTGGTGGGCAAGTGATAATGCCTCAGCAACTACTGCTGCAACGACAACGAGTGGTGTGATTGCACTGAAAGATGCCAACATGAAATATAGTGTGGTCAATGAAATCAAAACTGTGGATCGTAATAACGATGGTTTGGTTGATCATTTATATTTTGGAGACTTGGCAGGTCAAGTGTTTCGTATAGATATCAATAATAATGCGACAACGATAGGAGCTTTTGCACAGCGTTCAACACGGTTGCTCAATATGCATACCGATGATGGGTCTAGCCCTCGCTTTTATGCAGCACCATCATTTGCGATTTATAAAGATGAGGGATCTAGTGATTTATTTGCTGGTATTTCAATCGGTAGTGGTGATCTGAGTAGTCCACTCGTTGAATATTCAGTAGGTTCAAGCCGTAATTTTGATGCTTTATATACGATTTATGATAAGGATGTAGCTCGTCCAGATTTATATGTAACAGCTGGAGCGATGAATACACAAAATACGACAGTGAATACGACTACAATCAATGATGTATCTAAATTAAATGAAATTACCAGCGCAAATCGCTTTAATCAAACAGCAGCATCGGATACGTCAAGCGATCCGCTTACACCAATTGCTCCATATGCAAGTACAGCTGGTTGGTATTTTAAATTTAAGGGCAGTAACAATAAGCCACAGCAAGAGAAGGTGTTTTATTCACCAACTGCCATTGGTTATGACTTATATATCAGTAGCTATGACTCTAGTCGTTTAGGTTTAACTGGTCAGTGTGGTGGTGGGGTACAAGGTGTGAGTAAAGTACGCCTGTTCTGTATGCCATTTGGTCAATGTTCAAGTAATCGACAATATTCAAATGAAACTAATGCAAGTGATGAACACGGACCAGGAATTCAAAATCATGCGATTGCAGGGACAGGGAATGGTACGAGTCGTTTAATTGGTGGTTCATTATTGAGTAATAATTTATCTGATCAATATGGTTCACCAGTGAAATTAATTCCTCGTCGTTGGTATGAAAGATAAGTGGGAATGTTATGAAGAAAATATCAAACATAGCCTTTCATCTTGTGACTAGATCAAGAGAGAGAAGTACTGCTTCGCAACGGGGGGGGCGAGTTCACTTCGAGCATAGCTCGCTGTCTTACGCCCGTACAAAGTTTCACTTTGTAAATTTTGCCAATCGAAGCATTGCCTCTCGTCTTGCGGCAGGGGCGAGTATTACTCGTCTTAATCCTGCTTCAGGTTTTACTTTGATTGAGTTAATGGTAGTGCTTATAATTATTGCAATTATTGCAGCAATTGCTATCCCAAGCTATCAGGCTTATGCACGACGTGCCAAAGCCTCTCAAGCTCAGCAAAGTATTCAACAAGTGTCTGTTTTATTGGAGCGACACAAGGCTCGAAACTTTAGTTTTAAAGGATTTGATTTAAGTACACAAGGCGTTACGGTACCCTTAACTTATAGCTTTGATTTAAAAGATGGTGCAGATACAACAAAGGCTTTAACGGCTGCGTCAGCTTCGGGGCGTTCTTGGGCGATCAAAGCAACAACTACGGATGCTCAAAACTATAATTTTCTGATGACAAGTACAGGCATACGCTGTAAGAATAAAACAGTCGCAAATGTCTCTTATACTGGTTGTGGTACAGGGAGTGAGCCATGGTAAAATTCAATAAAGGATTTACTTTGATTGAGTTTATGATTGTCGTGGCAATTATTGGTATTTTAGCCACCATTGCTTATCCTTCTTATCAGAATCATGTTCGTAAAACGAAACGTGTGGAAATGCAAAGTACTTTGATAGATATTGCCGCAAAAATACAGCGTTATAAGATTGCGAATTTCAAGGTGACAGGAGCAACTAAAGCTGAATTGGGTATCGATACAAGTTACCCTTTACAAGGGCAGCAGCTTTATGATGTGGCATTAACACCTTTAACAAGTAGTGCTCTATCCGCTGAATCGTGGACATTGACAGCCACACCGAAAGCAGGATCAATGCAGGCTGGAAATGGTGCGATTACCATGAACTATAAAAATGAAAAGTGTTGGTATAAGAATGTAGATGCGCCAACGACCAGTGATACTTGTACAAAATGGTAAATTTTTTGGGAAGATTTAGAGCATTCTAAATCTTCCGATATCTTTTAATCACTTCATAATCAAATCAGTAGAAACCTTCACCTAGCTTAAAAGCTAAATCACGAATTCAAAACTGTGGGTAAAACTAAATTATTCTTCCTTTCAGAATAAAATTAACGTAAAATATCGCCCTCTATTAAAGGGGTTTGAAGTGCTGTCGGTGGTCGACGCAGGGATAATCCGTAAAAACTATAAGGTTGTTCTCATGGTTGTTATTCGTTTAGCGCGCGGTGGTGCAAAAAAACGTCCATTCTATCAAATCGTTGTAACTGATAGCCGTAACGCACGTGACGGTCGTTTCATCGAACGTATTGGTTTCTTTAACCCAACTGCACAAGGTAAAGCTGAAAAAATCCGTTTAGACGCTGACCGCTTTGCACACTGGGTTTCTCAAGGTGCTCAACCTTCAGAACGTGTTGCTTCTTTAGCTGCTCAAGCTAAAAAAGCTGCAGCTACTGCATAATTGTAGTAGATAGCCCATGACACCAGCACAGAATGTTCCCGAAGATCGTATTCAGATTGGACAGTTACGTTCAGCTTATGGATTGAATGGGTGGCTCTGGGTTTACTCAAACACTGAACCTATGAGTAATATGTTTGACTACCTTCCTTGGTACATCGAGACCAAGGCTGGTTGGCAAACCATTGATGTAAAACGTTGGAAACCACATGGCAAAGGCTTAGTTGTTGCATTAAAAGGTGTGAGTGATCGCACTGGTGCAGAAAGCTTAGTCGGTGCAAATATCTGGATTGCTAAATCGCAGCTTCCAAAAGCAGATGTAGATGAGTATTACTGGTCTGATCTTAAAGGTCTAACTGTGTTAGGTTTGAGTGAAGATGAGCAAGAAGTCAATCTTGGTCAAATCTACGAGCTTTTTGAAACAGGTGCCAATGATGTCATGGTTGTTAAAGCAACTGCAGATAGCATTGATGCCGAAGAGCGAATGATTCCTTGGCATAAAGATGTGGTGCAACGCGTTGATCTTGAAGCTGGTCGTATTTACGTCAATTGGGGCGTAGACTACTAATCCTTAGAATAAGGAACAGTGGCGCAGCAGGAAAATAAAGAAGGAGTCTGCGGTGTTTTTTGCAGTCATCACATTGTTTCCTGAAATGTTTGAAGCGATTACAGCGTACGGGATTAGCGGACGCGCAACAAAAAGGGATATTGTGCAAGTCACTTGCATTAACCCACGAGATTTTGCTGAGGGCAACTACAAACGAGTGGATGAGCGTCCATTTGGTGGTGGTCCTGGTATGGTAATGATGGCTGAGCCGTTAGCAAAAGCAATTACACATGCCAAACAACTTGCAGTACAAGCAGGATGTGCCAATGTTCCTGTGGTGTATATGTCACCGCAAGGACAGACCTTAAATGAACAGGCAGTACAGCAATTCGTTGAATATGATGGTTTGATTGTATTGTGTGGTCGCTATGAAGGGGTCGATGAGCGTTTAATCCAGCATTATGTTGATCAAGAATGGTCAATTGGGGATTATGTGCTTTCAGGTGGTGAACTGCCAGCAATGGTATTGCTCGATAGTGTCATTCGTCGTTTGCCGAATGTCATGTCTGATGAGCAATCAGCAATACAAGATTCTTTTGTGGATGGTCTGTTGGACTGCCCACAGTATACCAAGCCTGATCATTTTGAAGGGCTAGATGTGCCTGAGGTACTCAAATCAGGACATCATGCCAACATTGAGAAATGGCGTTTTTTGCAGCGTTATCAACGAACTTTAGATCGTCGACCAGAATTGGTAGAAAAAGTAGAGTTGACCAAGCAGCAAATTAAATGGTTAAAAAATTCCAAAGGTTAAACTGGTATCAGTTTGTCTTTGCACCCAACGAGAAGCATTGCTTCGAGTTATGACTTAAACCTAGTTTAAGTTAAATAATAGGCTCTTTAAGACATTCTGTTTTAAAGGGAAAGTTAAACGAGCGATATGCGCTTTAGCCTCTATCCTCAGCGGTGTAAGAGACCTCTTCTCTCCCGCACATATTGGAGATTCCACAATGAGTGGTAAACATCCTTTAGTTCAAGCTGTTGAAAATGCACAGTTAAAAACTGATATCCCTGCTTTTGCTCCTGGTGACACAGTAATTGTCCAAGTTAAAGTAAAAGAGGGTGACCGTGAGCGTCTTCAAGCATTTGAAGGTGTTGTAATCGCGAAGAAAAACCGTGGTTTAAACTCTGCTTTCACAGTTCGTAAAATCTCTAGCGGTGTTGGTGTTGAGCGTGTTTTCCAAACTCACTCTCCAATCGTTGCTAAAATCGAAGTGAAACGTCGTGGTGACGTTCGTCGTGCTAAACTTTACTACCTACGCGAGTTGTCTGGTAAAGCTGCACGTATTCGTGAAAAGTTACCAGCTCGTAAACAAGGTTAATTTTAACTTTGTTGTAAAGCAAAAAAATGCGCCAATTGGCGCATTTTTTTATGCTAGTGAGATTTTTAAAAGCTATCTTTTTATAATCTCAGTCCTGATTTTGATAAAATGCATGTTTATGCTTTGACTTTTTATTATGAAAAAAAGTTCGTATCGCCATTTAAGTGGTGTTTTCTTATTAAATAAACCTTTGGGTTTAAGTTCTAATTCTGCATTACAAAAAGTACGCCGTCTATTTAATGCACAGAAAGCAGGTCATACAGGTGCGCTTGATCCATTGGCAACAGGACTATTGCCAATTTGTTTAGGCGAGGCGACAAAATTTTCTCATTATCTATTGGATTCAACTAAGCGTTATCAAACTACGGTCAAGCTTGGACAAACCACTTCAACAGGCGATGTTGAGGGCGATGTATTACAAGAACGTGTTGTGCCTGCTTTAAATCAAGAGAAGATAGAAGCCGTGCTTGAGCAATTCCGTGGAGATATTCAGCAAGTTCCACCGATGTATTCAGCTTTAAAGCGTGATGGGCGTCCTTTATACGAGCTGGCGCGTAAAGGGATTGAAATTGAGCGTGAGGCTCGTCCAGTCACGATCTATGAATTGAAGCTAATTGAGTTTAGTGAGGATAGTCTAACCTTAGATGTCACTTGTTCAAAAGGAACTTATATTCGAGTTTTGGGCGAGGATATTGGCGAAGCTTTAGGATGTGGAGGGCATTTAACAAAGTTACATCGTACCCAAACAGGTCATTTTGAGATTGATCCGAGCTATACGATTGAATACTTAGAAAGTCTGTCTCAAGAACAACGCGATGCATTATTATTACCTGTCTTTTCTCCTGTTGCACATTTTCCTAGAGTTCAACTTCCTGAAGGGCGTGAGAAATATTTCGGTAATGGTCAAGAAAGTAACATCGATCATGAGGCCGTCGCTGAAGTTTTAGTTTTTGATGGTGAACGTTGCCTTGGTTTAGCTGAGATTACAGATAAAAAGCGCTTAGTGCCAAAACGTTTATTGAATTTATAAGGTTGTTTTTATGGAGTGGGAGCTGATACTGAGTCTCGTGTTCTTTGCCTTTTGTGCAGGAACAATTGATGCTGCTGTCGGTGGTGGTGGACTTATTCAGATCCCTGCGCTGATGAGTGCGTTACCTCAAACTGCACCCGCTACCATTTTTGGAACCAATAAGATCGCATCGATTTGTGGCACAGGCTCAGCTGCATTTTCTTTCGTCCGACGAGTCAAATTAAAGTGGTCACTGCTCGCAGTGATTGCGGTTTTTGCTTTTATTAGCTCGTTTGTCGGCGCAGCTTGTGTATCGATGGTACCAACAGAAGTGTTGCGTCCAGTAGTCTTAATCATGCTGATCGTGATTGCGATTTATACTTTTATGAAGAAGCAATTTGGACAAGTCCATGTTGATCAACAGATCACACCTCGGTTACTGATCTTTGCTGCTCTTGGGAGTCTTGCAATTGGATTCTATGATGGCATCTTTGGACCTGGCACGGGCAGTTTCTTTATTTTCTTTTTTATTCGCTTTCTTCAAGTTGATTTTTTGCATGCGTCGGCGTTATCGAAGATTGGTAATTTCATGACTAATCTTGCTGCGCTTAGTTTCTTTATCCCGACGGGACATGTATTGATAGCATTGGGATTGATGATGGCAGTTGCAAATATTGCAGGTTCATTATTGGGCGTGCGTTTAGCTTTAAAATACGGTAGCGGATTCATCCGTATTTTATTCCTGATTCTAGTCAGTATCTTGATTTGCCGATTGGGCTATCAAATTTTGGTTACTATCTGATTCAAAAGATAAAGGTTTACAACAAAAACACACCTAAACGATGCTGTCTAAAAAACAAACACTTTCTAAGATAAGTCTTTAGCCACACACCACAGTATGAGCTTTATGGCGTCTTGTATTGTGGTTGTTAGCCAACCTTAGAGGTAAACATGAATATCTTTGAAGCGCTTAGGGAAAGTCATGAACAGCAACGCAGTTTAGCAGATCAATTAATTAAAACTAGCGGATCAAGTGATGAGCGCAAAGAGCTTTTTGCTTTGCTCAAAAATGAACTATATGCACATTCAGTTGCTGAAGACCGTTATTTATATATTCCGTTAATGTTTGATGATGTGGGATTAGATATTACCCGACATGCATTAGCTGAACACCATGAAATGGATGAATTGGTTGAACAACTAGGAGATACTGAGATGAGTAATCCGAGTTGGTTGGCAATAGCAAAACAATTAAGTGAAAAAGTCCATCATCATTTAAAAGAAGAGGAGCATAAATTTTTTCAACAAGCAGGAAAAATTTTGGCAGATAGTGAAAAGGATAAATTAGGCAAAAAGTATCTTGCTGAATATCAGAAATACAAAAGTACTGATACCTAATTTTTCTATAAGGTGATCAATGCGGTTTACTGTGTTTGTGACTTTTCACCGCGTAAGGTTACACCAATGGACGCAAGCATAATACAAAGTAATGCGACCCACTGCAGTAAGCTAATTTGTTCATGCAAGATGACTAATCCCGCTAAAGCTGCTAGAGCGGGTGCAAGACTGGTGAGTGTTCCATAACTCAATTTACTTAACCGCTTGAGTGCCATTAAATCTAGCGCATAAGGGATTGCAGTGGCTAAGATCGCAATGACTAAAGCTTTGCCCCAGTATTGAGTATCTAGTAAAGCAGGTGCATTACTCCATAGACCAATTGGTAGCATCACAATGGTCGACATACCAATTGCAAGAGTTAATGCATGTAAACCAATATTTTGTTGGGCAACACGATGTCCAAAGAAGATATAGAGTGCCCAGAAGAAACCAGCACCTAGTGCGCAGGCTGCGCCGATATATGAAAAGTTTTGTTGCTGTGCATCATGCCAAGGTACCATGAGTGCAATGCCTAAAATCGCAAATGCCACCCAAATAAAATCGCTGCGCTGCTTGATTGAAAGCAAGGCCAAACCAAGCGGGCCAATGAACTCTAAACCTACAGCAATACCTTGAGGCAGCTTACCAAGCGATGTATAGAATAAAATATTCATACAACCTAAAGATGCACTATAGAGCAGTAAATCACGCCATTTTAAGTATTTCAGCTTAGAGATGATGGTCCATGAGCGGAACATGATCGCAACGATAATGGTTGCGAAACTCAGCCTTAAAATCGTCACGGTGAGTGGATCAAGCGTGGTAATCAACTGTTTGGCAAATGATGCGCTAATTTGATAAGCCACCATGGATAAAACCATGTACAACACTGCAATCAACTGGAGATTTTTCATGGGAGACCGATCAGACGAATAAGTTAAGCTAAGGTGTAGGCGAGATGATCATACTGTGAGATCTGTATTATTTTAAGATGTTGAGGCATTTTATTTAGCCTCTTTTTGTTGGCGCGCATGTTGTGTCGTAAAGGTACACCCAATCGATGCAATGATGATAGTGCCCAACGCCAGCCATTGATTCCACAAAAGCATTTCACCTAAAAATACAAAGCCAGAAAGTGCGGCTACCGCTGGTTCTAAACTCATTAATGTACCAAAGCTAAGCGGTGTTAAGTTGCGTAGTGCAATCATTTCTAAGGTGAAGGGTAATGCACTGGCTAAGATTGCAAGTCCTATAAAATAATAGAGGCTTGGTAATTCAAAGACGCGATCTATTGCACCTGAATATACCGCAAAAGGGAGTAGGCACAGCATGCCAATTGTCATACCAAGACATACAGTGTGATTGCCTGAAATACCAGATGGTTTTTGTCCAGCGATAATATAAAGTGCCCAACAAGCACCGGCACTGACAGCAAAAAATACACCGACCAGATCTATACCCTGTTGTGCTTGTTGCATTGGGAAAAGCAAAATTAGGCCTAAAATCGCAAAGCCAACCCAAATGAAATCAAAACGTTGCTTGGCATGATAGAGCGCAACACTTAATGGCCCAATAAATTCAAAAGCAACAGCAATTCCGAGAGGCAAACGTTCTAAAGATAAATAAAACAGACCATTCATCCCTGCAAGTGCAACACCATAACTGAGGATTGCTTTCCAGCGAACGTGTTTAAAGTTAATTTTCCAGATTCGGAAAATGATGGCCAGAATCATTGCACCAAAAAATAGGCGCATCGCTGAAACAGTAAGAACGGGAAAGCTTTGGAATAAAATCTTTGCAAGTGAACCACTGCCTTGTACACATAACATGGCGATCATAAGTAGTAACACAGCATGTAGAGGTGTCTTGAGCATGGGAGAAAGTCTTATTTTTTGAACAATTGGTATATTATTCACATAATAATTCAAACGCCCATAAAAAAGCCACAGCATAAACTGTGGCTTTTTCTATATTGTTCTAAATTTGCTATTAGAACAATACACGCACGCGAATCGTGCCTTCAACTTGGCTTAGGGTATCAAGCGCTTCTTGAGATGCAGATGCATCTACATCCATAACAAGATAGCCAATATCACCTTTAGTCATTAAAGACTGACCAGAGATGTTGATGCCTTGTTCAGCGAACAATGTGTTGATCTTCGATAACACACCTGGCACGTTTTTGTGGATGTGAAGTAAGCGATGTTGACCATCAGAAAGTGGTAATGCGATTTCTGGGAAGTTCACAGCAGAAAGCGTCATACCTTTGTCTGAGTAAGCAACAAACTTCTCAGCAACTTCTAAACCGATGTTTGCTTGCGCTTCCATCGTCGAACCACCAACGTGCGGTGTTAAGATTACGTTGTCTAAGCCACGAAGTGGTGATTGGAATTCTTCACCATTCGCTTTAGGCTCTTTAGGGAATACGTCAACCGCAGCACCAGCAATGTGACCTGCTTTGATTGCATCCGCTAAATCTTCAATCACAACACATGTACCACGTGCTGCATTTAAGAAGATTGAGCCTTTTTTCATTTTCGCGAATTGTTCTTTCTTGAAGAAGTTACGCGTAGAAGGAACATCAGGAACGTGTAATGTTACAACATCAGCAGTTTCTAAAAGTTCATCTAAAGAGCCAACTTGACGTGCATTACCTAATGGTAATTTAGTCACAGCATCAAAATAGATCACTTTCATACCTAAGCTTTCTGCTAAAACAGAAAGTTGCGAACCGATCGAACCGTAACCAACGATACCTAAAGTTTTACCGCGAGTTTCAAATGAACCCACAGCAGATTTATCCCAACCGCCAGCATGAGTTACTTTCGATTTTTCAGGTACGCGACGAAGCAACAGGATTGTTTCAGCAAGAACCAATTCTGCTACCGAACGCGTATTTGAATACGGTGCGTTGAAAACTGGGATACCGCGAGACATCGCTGCTTTTAAATCGACTTGGTTTGTACCAATACAGAAACAACCAACGGCAATCAATTTATTCGCTGCTTCAAAAACTTCTTCAGTCAATTGAGTACGCGAACGAATACCAACAAAGTGAGCATCTTTGATCGCTTCTTTCAAAGCTTCGCCTTCAAGTGCTGTTTTGTGGTAATCGATGTTGGTATAACCCGCTGCATTTAATGTATCGATGGCATTTTGATGTACGCCTTCTAACAATAGGAAACGGATTTTGTCTTTCGGTAGTGATAGATGTTGGCTCATTACGGCTCCGCTACAAAGGCCAAAATTTAGTTGCAGTACTATAGCATAGAGCTTGGTGTTATAGATATTTCGTTTAAAATTACCTCACTAGAATTGTTGATAATTTTTCAGCAATACATGAATTTTATTGGTTATACACATTTTGTTATTACAGTATCCTTATCCTGCGCTTTATCCCTTGCGCGCTTCTATGTAAAATATAAATATCTAATGTTCAAATCTAAATATATCTAGCTTTGAGCTGTTCTGTAGAGCTTCTATATTTTGGATGATGTTATTTTTCTTTATTTAAGATATTGAAAAATATTAACTTGCAATCCAAAAGCCCGATATTTACTTCTTACTAGGCCTGTAAACGATGAATGCTTCAGTCGCTTTAACACCTGAGTTATTGACCCAATTAACGGCAATTGTGGGTGAAAACCGTATTAAAACCGATGCCGATAGTTTGGAAAATTGGGGGCGAGATCATACCAAACATTTTGATCCGAACCCATCAGTCATCGTTTTTCCTTCAAGCACTGAACAAGTTCAATCCATTGTTAAACTTGCCAATCAATTTAATGTTGCGATTACACCATCTGGTGGTCGTACAGGTCTTTCAGCGGGTGCTGTGGCAAATAATGGTGAGATCGTCATTAGCTTTGACAAAATGAACCAAATCCTTGAATTCTTCCCAGCGGATCGTATGGTGCGTGTTCAAGCGGGTGTCGTAACTGAGCAATTACAGGATTATGCTGAACAACAAGGCATGTATTATCCAGTTGATTTTGCATCGGCAGGTTCTAGTCAAATCGGTGGAAATATTGGTACTAATGCAGGTGGTATCAAAGTAATTAAATACGGCATGACACGTAACTGGGTCTTAGGTCTAACGGTTGTCACAGGTAAAGGTGATATCCTTCGTTTAAATAAAGGCATGATTAAAAATGCCACAGGTTATGCCTTACAGCATTTATTCATCGGTGGTGAAGGAACTTTAGGTTTAATCACTGAAGCTGAAATCAAGCTTGAGCGTCAACCACAAAACTTGCAAGTGATGGTTTTAGGCACGCCAGATTTTGATGCAGTGATGCCTGTATTGCATGCTTTTCAAAAAGAAATCGACTTAACGGCATTTGAATTCTTTGGTGAAGTGGCAATGCAAAAAGTTTTGGATCGTGGTCATGTACAGCGTCCATTTGAAACAGCTTGCCCATTTTATGTATTACTTGAATTTGAAGCGCCATATGAGCCAATCATGGACAAAGCCATGCAGATTTTTGAGCATTGCATGGAACAGGGCTGGGTTGTTGATGGAGTAATGAGTCAAAGCTTGGATCAAGCACAAAGTTTATGGCGTTTACGTGAAGATATTTCTGAGTCAATTGCGCCGTTTATTCCTTATAAAAATGATATTTCAGTATTGATTACGCATGTACCTGCGTTTATTGCGGAAATTGATGCTATCGTTTCTCAAAACTATCCAGACTTTGAAATCTGCTGGTTTGGTCATATTGGTGACGGTAACTTG
This sequence comes from Acinetobacter sp. COS3, assembly GCF_000475335.1. Taxonomy (NCBI): domain Bacteria; kingdom Pseudomonadati; phylum Pseudomonadota; class Gammaproteobacteria; order Moraxellales; family Moraxellaceae; genus Acinetobacter; species Acinetobacter sp. COS3. The sequence goes on along the minus strand of NZ_AXCD01000034.1, from coordinate 107,628 downwards.
CATTTAAATATTTTAAAACCTGAAAACTTAACTAAAGATGAGTTCTTTGCGAAGTGTCAGGTGGTGAATAAATACGTGTTTGAGACTGTGAAAAAATATGATGGTTCAATCTCTGCTGAGCACGGTGTGGGGATGACCAAAAAGCCATATTTGGAATATTCACGTTCACCTGAAGAAATTGAATATATGAAAGCATTGAAGTTGGCTTTTGACCCGAATGGGATTATGAACCCAGGAAAATTATTTGATCTTTAATGCTTGATTAAATAAAAGAATCTCTGCTAAAAGCGTATCGTAAGATGCGCTTTTTTATTGTTTAAATATATATTTTAGAAAATTTCTATATAGCCTAATACTTATTAGCTAGAGAGTTTCTGTGGGTTAAGATGGGTATTTTCTACTTTTGAAGGATCAAAAGTAGGCAAAAATCCTTTGTGGAACTGACAGTACATCCTTGTACAGCAGTTCCACATAGCGGCATCCGTGCCGCTGGCACGATAGTAAATTTGAGCTTTGACTTATCTGTCCCTATACGCTTTCCAACCCGTCAAAATATGATAAATCAATGGTAAAAGACACACGGAAAAGAAGCCACAAATTGCAACGACCCATACAGGTAAATCACGCGGATTACCTAAAAAGAAATAAGCAAAAACTGCGTAAGACAACATAGCAAACATTGCCATTGTGCCAAGTGTGAGCGTTACTCTAAAAATCAAAAAGCTCGCAAACGCCTTATACGGCTTCATCTCTCGATTCATCCCATAGGCAATGATCATCAACAAGACAAAACCCAATATAAACAACATAAATACAGCAGCAGCAAAAAGCAGCATGCTCCGCCAACTCTTTTCCTGAGCATTATGATCGCCATCTTTATAAACGACAGTCAGATGATCGCCGATAATAGGAACATCACCAGAGCGGATTGAATTATCTATAGTGATAGTTTTGTTGTATTGATCTTTAAATTGCACTTGAGCGGTGTGCATTAAAGTTTGTGTTCTGTATTTTCTGCCATTTGAATCGGTACGTTCAGTATCAACCCATTCGGAGTTATAGCTCACGATTTTGGCATCATAGGTTGGCTTAGTTGCCAAATCATAAACAGCCTGTGAAACCCAATAGCAGAATGGAAAAAATAAAGCGCTGATGCTAAAAACAACAGCAAATAAATAAGCAAATTCGAGTTTACTACTTTCACGATTGTCGGCTAAACGTTTTAGCCAAAGTCTTGTTAAAGCAAAAGACCAAACACATAAGATCACAAGGACAATCAAAAAAATTTGCCCCGCATGAGTCAGTTGCATGATTGATCCTATTTGTTATATTGAATGAGTTGATTTTATCGAATGGTTATCTTTTTAAAATCAAATGAATTAGAACAGTAAAAAATATTATTGTCTCTCGCAAGTCTTAATTTTTGAACAATGAAGTTATCCAAATGAATATTCATCATGAAATAGAAAAACTTTTCCAGCAACGCCAAGACATCCCATTATTTTATATTGAAAGTGGGAGTCGTCTATGGGGTATGGCTAGCCCTGACAGTGACTATGATGTGCGTGGCTTCCATTTGCCGAGTAAAGATCAATATTTTGGCTATAAAAAATATCGTGATTTGATTGAGATCATGGATGGGGATTTTGACTTCGTTTCATATGATCTCGATAAAATGTTTGGACTTTTGGCAAAAAGTAATCCTACCGTTTTGGAGTGGGTGAGGGCGCATATTGTTTATTTTAATGCCTTTCCAGAGTGGCAAACCTTTCGCGATGGATTGCTAGAACGAATCGATTACAGTGCTTTGTATCATCACTATTTATCACTGGCAAAAGGTGGCATGAAAGTGATGCAAACTGCGGATAATTTCACCTATAAAAAAGTGTTTTATTCGATCCGTGGATTGATGTCGGCAGAGTTAGCAACGCAAGAAGTCATGCCTGAATTATTGATTACCGATTTATTCGCCCAAGTCTCTGAGCATGATCCATTACGTCATTGGGCAGAAGATTATTTGGAAATTAAAAAACAGCAAAAAGAAAAAGCTCAACTTCCTGAAATGGAACAAACTGCGATTCTGAATTTACTGGAAACCAAAATAGAGCAATTGGCTGCTAAAGAAATGCAAAAAGTTGATCGTCGAGAGAGTTTAGAACGTTATTTAACGGAATATAGTCGCCATTTAAAGCAGCATTATTATCAGTAAAAAATGTCTTTTGCTATTTAACAGGGGGAGATAAAAGGCATTTCCTCTGAATTTATACATTAATCTGCTTGTGCTAAATGTCATCCACAACCTGCGTGCTATTGGTAATATATTGTTTTTGCAAAATAAGTAAATATATCCCAGTAGTGAACAGGTTTTGTGGGTGACGAAGTTTTTGGTTACTTTTTTAAAAAAGTAACGTAAGTCTATAGGTTATATAGGATGCATCACAGTAAGACACTGAAAAGGAAACTATGATTTCCTTTCTCCTGTAAGACCATCAAGTGATTAGAGGTTTTTAAAAACAAGCTTCTAAAATACGCACTTTGACATTAGCCACATGCGCTTTGGTCGCTTCAAAATGTTGCTTCATGTGTGCAGTTTGCATATGCGCTACTAAATGTTCAGTGCTTTGCCATTTCTCCAGCATTACGATGCTATTCTGATTGAGTGCTTGCATTTCTATTGCAGGTGAATGGTCAATCAAAGGTTCATAGCCATGACAACCATCTTCAGCCAATACGGTTGGGATGATTTTTTGGAAAGCATCTAATACAGCTTGGCGATGCCCAGCGCCTTCGTGAATATAAATTTCAGCAATAATTGTCAACATGATATTTTCTCACTTAATGGATTGATGTGAAAATCTGATCTAAATGGTTTTTATATGCCTCAAGGTAACTCGGTACGTTCGGCATTTTGATCACATCATTCACGATAAATGTAGGTAATGATTCCATCCCTAAAAATTGATTAGCTTTATGGAAAGGTAAATAAACACCATCTACACCAACCCCATGAAAAAATTGCTCAGGATCAGTGAACGCTTCCATTGGTGCATTCCATGTCAGCGATAACATGTATTTTTTACCTTGTATCAAGCCGCCAGAACCATATTTTTTCGATGCATCAGAACGACTACGACCATCACTGGCATACAGTGAACCATGACCAATGGTAAAGATATCATCAATATATTTTTTCATAGTCCACGGTGCACCCATCCACCAACCTGGCATTTGGTAAATCACGACATCCGCCCATAAATATTTTTCAATTTCGGCTTGAATATCATAGTCACTGTCGGTACGAGTGACTTGTACCTGATGCCCTAATGTTTTTAAATGGGATGCTGAAAATTCAGTAAGCGTGTCATTTAGCTCACCCTTAGAGTGAGCGAACTGTTTTGCACCATTAATAATTAAAATATTGCTCATGTGATGACTCAAAATAGATTTCTAAAACTGGAGCGCATTTTAGAAAATCTATTCATGAGTAAAAATGCATAAATAAGCAAAATACTATTGATTAAAAATCAACAATTGTGCGTTGAATACATTTATCCTTGAGATTGCTTTCTTGTTTTGTACCAACGGCGAATCCACCAAAATAGTGCGATTACGATATATAGCGGCCAGAACATCACTAACCAAATAATGGTTTCTTTAAAGCCATACAGTCCCATTTTAATTGCTTCCCAAACACGACTAAGGAGTGGGTCACTATCCAAGGTCGCAATACGATTGATATTGAGATCATGGCTTTTTCGGACTTGTGCTTGTTGGAAATACTCAAGACGAATGGTGCTATAAGCTAAACGGTCTTTGACTTCAAGATCAGTGAGTTGTTGTAGCTGATTGTTGACTGCATTTGATTCAGTGTTGCTTTGATTCGCTGTATTAAGTTTTTCTTCGAGTAACTTTAATTCGTAGCGCTTTGCTTCATAGGTCTGGGTATTAAAGTTCAGCATCAATGGCAATAAGTTATTGAGAAAGCTGGTGACTTGTTCATTCGGAATGCGCACAGTCAGTTGTGCGATAGGTGTGATTTTTTCATAAATATCTACACTGCCGTCAATACGATCTCGTTCAGAACGATCGCTGATCTGATAATCGATTTGTTTGCTTTCGATATAACCATTGTATTGTAATAACTGTTGTTCGAGGGTTGAGGTCGTCTTTAATACATCTTTGACTTCAAATTGCAGTTGTGAAGTTTTAACCAATTTGCGGCTTTTTTCTAAAGGATTCTGTTGTGGGCTAAGTAATTGTTTGGGATTTTCTGCAATATTTTCTTGTATTGCTTTACTAAACTCTGCGCTTTCTGTTTCAAGGGCGGCATCATTGGCAAAGCTTTCTTCCTTTTTTGAACAGCCAACCAAGATTGTGGTGACGAGTAAAATGACGGTTAAATTTTTAGATAAATCAGGCATAAGTTATGTCCTAAAACGCGATATTGATTATAAAAATATAGGTTTTTTAATCGTTTGTGATCACTATAGATAAAGTGCTAAATATCACAAATCTGTTGCAAGTCATATACATATTGTTGCTTTGCAGTTCAGCTTTGCATAGTAGCATAAACATATTGGGTCTGTGGGAGCGGCGAGAATGAATAAAATTTGGATGGCTTTGGGGTGTAGTTTATTTCTAGCGGCTTGCAGTCCACCAATTGCTCAGTCGCAGCAGCAAGCAGCCGTACAAAAAAGTACAGCAATGCATGCCGTTTTATCAGATCAGCCCAATTTGTTTCATGACGAGACCAATTTAAAAATAAATCAACAATTCAACAGTGCAGAAAATCCAACGGATGCTGAAATTACAGTGGAACAAGCACAGCTAGATGATTCTGTTATGGCAATCCGAACCGAGTACGAGTTAAAAAGAGATCAAGACGTTTGGAAAATCGTCAATAAAAAACAAAGCTATCAATGTGCACGAGGGGAGAATACCGAAAAATTCCAGTTTGAACTTTGTCCTTAATAGGGGGACTTAATTTGAACATGCCTAAAAGATCAACAAAACTGTGGATAACTTCTTTGTTATTCACACATCAATACAATTCATTCGGCTTGATTAAATTGCAGTCATTTTAAAAAAGTGCTAGATTTGCGCTTGGCGATTTTGCCAAAAGGTAAAACATTTACCAGTCTCACGTAAATAGATTGTTTTTCTTATATACACCTTGTGAATACGGTGTTTTCACATTTACAACATGCTTTCTCTCAGCATGAAAATCAAAATTTAATTTAAATCTAAACCATGATTGTGGTGATGATCCTGTTTTCGTTTGTTGAAAATGGGACGAACGCCAGTTGGTTATTTTTGTGAATACAACATGATGACGAATAATCAGAATATGACGTTAAACCGTATAACGCTCATGTTTCCTTTAGCCTTGGTGCTATTTGAGTTTTCAGTTTATATCGGTAATGACTTGATCCAGCCAGCGATGCTGGCGATTACAGAACAATTCGGTGTGAGTGCAACGTGGGCACCCTCGTCGATGTCATTTTATTTGTTAGGTGGCGCGAGTGTCGCATGGTTGTTAGGGCCTTTATCAGATCGCCTCGGCCGAAAGAAAGTGTTATTGGCGGGTGTGGCATTTTTCACGATCTGTTGCTTGCTCATTTTACTGACCCACAATATTGAGCAGTTTCTTGCCTTGCGTTTCTTACAAGGGATTGGATTAACTGTCATTTCAGCAGTCGGTTATGCTGCGATTCAGGAAACCTTTGCTGAGCGTGATGCGATTAAAGTGATGGCTTTAATGGCGAATATTTCTTTATTAGCACCCTTGCTCGGTCCTGTCTTAGGTGCATTCTTAATTGATTATGTCTCTTGGCATTGGGGCTTTGTAGCGATTGCCTTGGTGTCTTTCTTGAGTTGGTTTGGCTTAAATAAATTTATGCCAGCACATCAGGAAAGTCGTGCCAAACAACCGTTCAGCTATATGTTTGATGACTTTAAAAAAGTCTTTACTGACCGTCAATTTTTAGGGTTTACCTTAGCACTGCCTTTGGTGAGTATGCCGTTGATGCTATGGATTGCATTATCGCCGATTATCTTAGTTGATGAATTAAAACTGAGTAGTGTGCAGTATGGTCTAGCGCAATTCCCTGTGTTCTTTGGTTTAATTGCAGGAAATATCGTTTTAATCAAAATTATTGATCGTTTTGAATTAGGCAAGACCATTTTGATGGGCTTACCGATCATGTTTCTCGGCACGTTATTCTTGATCGCTGGTGTGATCTGGAACGCTTATCTTGTTCCTTGTTTATTGATTGGAATGACGTTGATCAGCTTCGGTGAAGGGATTAGTTTCTCAGTGATGTATCGTTTTGCCTTGATGTCTTCTGAAGTTTCGAAAGGAACGGTTGCCGCATCAGTGTCAATGTTATTAATGATGAGCTTCTTTGTGATTATTGAACTGGTTCGTGTGTTATATACACATTTCCATATCTGGGCATTTGCTTTAGTCAGCTTTGTATTGATCGCGATTTGGTTTAGCACCCCACGTCAAGTCTTGTTGCAGCATATGCAAGTTCGTCAGCAACAAGGATTGAATTAATTCTAAGTTATTGATCGCCGCATTATTTAATTTCCAGCTCGAGTAGTTTGTTTTTTAAAACTACGAGTTCTGGCAGGGTCTCTAGCAATAGGGTCATTTGTTTTAGTAATAGTTGATGCTTGCTAGAGACCTGTTTTTGTTGATGTAAATGTTCAATATCTTGTAATAAATGGTCCAGATAATGTTCTGGAATAGGTACTTGTTGCAGCAATGTTTGATTCAATAAGTTCTCTATACGATCTAATAGTTCGAGTGCTTTAGGATCTTCGATTTTTTCTCTTTGATGTCCTAATGCAGACACATAACTGAGCTGACTGTGACTATAAACTAAGTAACGAAAGGCGTGTTGAATGAGTTCTTGGTTTGGTTGAGGTTCAGTACTCAAACTGGAAATCATATTCGATAATTCAATTTGAGCATTATGTGCGGCACGCCGTGTGGTGCGATACGCTAAGTTCTGTTCTCGTCCGTGATGATATTGCTGGATCACTAAGTGCAAATATTGCAGTGTGGCTTGGCTACTCTTTTTAATATTGTTGGAAATATTACGGAAATTCCAGTCAGGCCAAATGAAGTTAACGGCTAACCAAGCGATGGCACAGCCGATGAGTGTGTCCATAATACGCGGTACGATAATACTAAAACCCGCGCCTTTTAAATTAAAAATCAATAACACCATCAAAGTGGCCATGACCGTTGCCAGTGCATATTTCTTTTGTCTTAAATAGAAAAAATACACCCCACAAATCACGGTAATAATGAGTTGTCCTTCAACACTCGGTACAAAATATAGAATCGGTACACCCAGCAGAACACCAAGCAATGTTCCAATCGTTCGGAGTTTTAAACGACTTTTGGTTGCAAAATAAGTAATTTGGCACACGAATAAACTGGTGAGCAAAATCCAATAACCATTTTGCGCAAATGGTAACAAGGAAATCACGTAACCAATTGCAAACACAACCGCAAGACGCACGGCATGACGAAATAACGCTGATTGTGGACTAAGCTGTTGTTTGATTTTTAAAATAAAGTCTTGTGCACCTTGAATGTCATCATCCAGTAAATTGAGATGATCTTGGTGTTGTTCTGCGGCATGATGTTCGATGTTTTGACTAAATTGTAATTGTGCAAATTGTTCATGCACACTTTTTAAATTATTTAAAATTAGTTCCAGATTTTTCACCTCGATATTATCAGGGTGCTGTTGTACCCAATCTTGCATGGAATCTTCGAGATTTTTTAAAGCCGCCGTCGCCTCCGAACTCGGTTGATACACTTGATGATGTAAAATAGCTTGGCTTAAATCACGACAAGCCACCGCTTGCAGATGCATATTTTTTTGAATACGGAAAATCAAATCACTGCGGCTAAAGTTTTGATGAATCTTTTCATAATGCAGATAATTTGAAGTGACCTGCTCATGCATATCTTGGGCAAAATAATATAAGTTGAGCCAATAAATACTGGTGTTATTGACGCGAGATGCTTTTAAACGTGTAAGAAGCGAGTTTTTGGCTTGATTTAAGCTATTCACGACTTGGGTATTTTTCTGTGATAACTCAAATAGTAAGCTTTCAACATTATCAATATTATCTGGATCAAATAAGCGTGCCTTAGTATGTAAAAGCACTGAAATATCTTTGAAAATTGCAGAGATCTTTTCTTGTAATGGGAGGGTGGGGCGAATAATAAAAAACACAATCGAAGTCAGACCATACCAAAGTGCACCAAGCACAAAATAACTCGGTTGCTGATACCAATGCGGGTATTCACCCAGTCCAAACATGGTGTAAATCGACAGTAAAATTGTGCCAAAAGAAATGGTGGCGTAACGTTGACCTAAAGCGCCCATTAGAATGAGTGCTGCGCTTGATACGCTTAAATAAACAATGAACCAAAATTTGTAAGGTGCGAGAAACTCTAAAATTGTGCTGACACTAAAAAATAAAATGCAGACATAGAGCAGATTCCGCAAACGAATACTCAAGCGATCATCAAAGTCAGTCAGTGCCGTAGCAATCGCACCCAAAGTCACTGGAACAATGAACTGTCCAAGTCCTAGGTGATGGAGAACCAATGTAGTGCCGCACAGTACGATCAAAATTTGTAGGCAATACAACAAAATAGAATTAGAGCGAAAACGATTAAATATCTGGGCGAAGTTTTTCACGATTATTGTTCTTTAATTTATTTAAGTTGATCATACGAATAAACTTCCCAAAAGGAAGTCGCACAGGGTAAGCAATTTGCACTCAGTTTTAGCATGATTAATTAATTGAACTTTCAAATAATAATCTTATGCAAAATTCATGCGCAGTTTTATTTTCTTTAAAAATCGTGAGCCTTTGGGGTAAATGTGACTACAAAACAGCTAAGCTGTGGATAACTTCACAGATACCCACAGCAAAGATTTACTTAATCACACCACATGCGATGCGAGCACCACCACCGCCAAGTGGAAGTGGACTATCCGAATAATTATCGCCACCCGCATGGATCATAATCGCACGTCCTTGGACATCTGCCATTTTTAAACGTGGCGCAATCACAGGTGTTGTAGCAAAACCTTTTTCATTCACAACTAATACGGGTAAATCACCTAAATGACCGTTTTGGGGAGTACCATGATGTGCGATATTTTCAGGATTTAAATGACCGCCTGCAGCCAGTGCAGCTCCCATTTTTCCATCTTTGATTGCAGCATCACAGGATGCATTTTCATGGATATGAAAGCCATGCTCACCAGGTGAAAGTTTCCATAAAGCAGGCGTGATGAGCAGGCCTTTAGGGGTTTCTTGAAAAGAGATTGTACCAATTGATGCACCTACACCATCCGCACTGACAAGATGCACAGGGATCAAATGCTTTTGATCATTGGTTGTGCTTTGTTTCTGAATTTTTGCCGTGGCGTTGTTATCGATAAGTGCTGATGAGCAGGCAGTTAAGCTTAAGATCAATGCGGTCAAAAAAGAAAGTTTAGGTAATGTTGAAAACATCGCGAGTTGTCCTTGTCTATTGTCTTTATCATCTTGATTCAAACAAAGTATTGAACAACTCGCAAGTGAGATTCGTTATCAAATGATTAATGGTCTAAAGAAAACCCTATTTCGATTCTGGGGGTGCTTCAATGGCAGCGATAGGTTCTTGTACATTTTCATGTAACCATTCACGCCAGATCGCCAGTAAGATTGCCAAAATAACAGGGCCGATAAATAAACCAACCAAGCCAAAACTAGCAATACCGCCTAATACACCAAACATGATGAGTAGGAATGGAATTTTAGTTGCCCCTGAGATCACCAGTGGACGGATGACATTATCCGCACTACTGACGATTAAGATACCCCAAGTCACGACACCAATTGCCTCAACGGTTTGACCTTGTGAGAATAACCAAAGTCCAACGCCGAGATAAGAGATCGGTGTACCAAAAGGAATCAAAGCTAAGATAAAGGTGACGAAGGTCAGTAGCATTGGGTTGGGTACACCAGCTACAAAATAACTTAGACCTGCAAGGAGTGCTTGTGCAACAGCGGTTAGACCCACACCATAGACTACAGCACGAGTGGTTTCAGAAATGGTATCTAAATAATGATGGACACGCGGCCCAATTACCATTTCTAAGGCACGGCTGACCTGAGACAAAATCATTTGCCCATCACGATAGAAGAAAAATAGCGTCATGATGGCAAAGGTCAATTTAACCAAATTGCGGCTGATTTCACTGAGGACAAATCGACCATAGCTGAGATGGCTTTGAATCCATTCAGCAACATTCTTGGTAATACTATTCGGATCGCTGCTTAATTCACTAATGGTACGACTAATGTCCTTGCCAATAATAGGAAGGTTCTTAATAAAATCGGGGACTTGAACATGTCCTGAAAAAAGCTGTTTTTGTAAATTAAAATATAAATTACGACCTTCTAATTGCAGCATGAAAATTGCAAAAATAAAAGGAATTCCAATCACGAGTATGACCAAGGTGATCATAATCGTAGCATTGAGAGTAGGTCGGTTTTCACCAAAAAAACGACGTTGTACCCATAGATATACAGGCCAAGTCATATAGGCAATAATTGCTGCCCAAAGCACAGGGACAATAAAGTATTTAAGAATACTAAATCCCAAAAACATTAAGACAAAGAACAGCCCAAACAGCAAAACGCGTTGTAATGTGGAAGCGTATTGTTGCACCATGATTTTCTCAGTGCTAGAAATTGAATCAATCCATATTAACTGAAAAAGCCGTATAGTGAAATTTTCATTTCTTGATTTTAAGATTTAATATCAAAAGATTACCTTTCGTTGCAAAGCTTAAAACCACTCGCTTGGGTCATCAACCAATTGGTTTAAAACAGGTTGCCATTGGCTCTGAATCGTCACAAAGTTTTTCTGTGTTTTATCAAAGATACTCAAGCCTTGCATCGCTAAAGTTCCGTATGCGCTACGTTCTGAAATCCATGCAACAGGTTCTTGCTCGATTTTGGTAAAAAAGTCCTGAATGTCTTTAGAACTTGCACTATTCGGTTTCACACGATTTGCAATCAATAAAATTTGAACTTTACCTTTACGGATACGTTTGATGTCTTGTAAGTGTTTTAAGAAACGACGGGTACTATCAATGTCAAAGAAAGACGGTTGCAACGGTGTCACGATGGCATGCGATTCACTGATCAACTGTTCAGCATGTTCACCAGACAATGCACCTGGCGCATCAATAATTAAATAATCTAAGTGTTTTGGGGCTTCACCGATAGATTTTTCATGACGCCAATCAAGGCTTTGAATTTGAGCGACTGTATTTGGTCGTTGTTTTAACCATTGTAATGATGATTTTTGATTGTCGGCGTCGGCTAACGCAACTTTATAACCCTTTTGTGATAATGCTGTAGCGAGGGTAATCGCTGTCATGGTTTTGCCACAACCACCTTTTTGATTCGCAATTAATATTGTCTTCATGAACTTAGATTTTTTAACAAATGTTTCGTATTCCACTATACCTTAGCATCTTTTTTACGCGAGTGTGTTACACATGACAAAAGTTTAATGTTGCAGTTAAATAGCGAGGTTGCAGTAAAGGAAGTTTTTTATGTCGGTTTGGCTGGCTATGCTGATTGGGGCGTGTATTGGAGTGGTAATCACGACCATTATTTTATCCAATACCCGAAATGGACGTATCCAAGCAGAATACGAAAAATATATTGCTGAGTTAGAGTTAGAACATAAGCAAGCATTATTAGATGCGCAAAAACGTAGTGTGAATACCAGTCGAGCAGTACTCAAAGGAAAAATGGCTGAGCAATTTGCACCGATCTTGCCTGAGTTTCAGTATTTACCCAGTGACGCCAAATTCTTAGGTGATCCAGTTGATTATGTGATCTTTGATGGCTATACCGATTTCCGTGATGGAGATGGCGAAGCGGAAGATATTGAAGTCATTTTGTTAGATATTAAAAGTGGTGGGGCGCGCTTGAGCAAAGGACAGCAAGCGATTGCTCAAGCGGTGCGTGAAGGGCGAATTCGATTCGAAACCTTGCGTATTGATTTTCAAGATTAAGAAAGCTGATCCAAATCAATTTTTTGTACGCGCGCCAATAACATTTTTTGTGCAATCACAGGAATGCCTTCAGCATCAAAGTATTGTTTTTCGATAAATTTAAATTTGGCTTGAGCCAAACTTCGCTCAATATCTCGATTCAGATGGCAACCGTCACCAATCCGTTTTTGAATCGGCGTAAGTAGTGTCTGCAAGGACTGAATCTTGACTGAGTCGGGGTGTTTGACGTGCTCAACCAGATGAAATGTGCCTGTGGGTTTAAGCACACGGTAGATTTCAGCTAAGGCTTGATCAAGTTGAGGAATACTACACAAGGTCCATGTTGATACGATGTGATCTAAAGATGCATCGGCAAATGGAAGCTTCTCAGCACTAGATTGCACATGTTTTACATTGAACGGTGCATGTTGCACACGTTCAACTGCAAGGTGATAAATATCAGGGTTTGGCTCAAGTGCATAGAGTGTATCGACGTTGCCATAAAAAGGAATATTCAGACCTGTTCCAAATCCTATTTCTAGTACTTCGCCTTCAATCGGGAGTAATAATTCACGACGCTTGTCCATCAAACTCGCAGTTTGCATGACTTGGTTCAGAAGATGAGGGAAGACTCGACGCTGATAAAATTGATAAATCATGGAAATCCATTTTTTAGATTTTTAAAAAATAAGTTAGCAAAATAGAAGCACAAAAATATGACTAAAGTGATTTTGATTGTTACTAAAAAAAGCACTTTTTTTCACCATCTAAGCATACTATGAAATTGATGATTAATTTATTTGCACTCAGCAACATTTTTGAGGAAGTATAAGCCATGAAAAAACGTCTATGGATGAGTTTATGCATGGTTGCTGTAATTGGACAGGCACATGCATCTAAAAGCGATATTGAATACAACATTGCAAATGGATTGCTACCTGTTGCCAAAGATCAGTCTATCTCTGTATTACAACCGTTTTATGGCAATTTTCGGATTTTAGGTTCAAAAGTGTATCAGGATGACGAACAAGCGAAATTTTCTCCGATAGATTATGCGGTGAGTTGGGGATTATTTGCCAATCCTGAAATTGCTCGTACCATTTCAGTGAATCAATATGATCGTTATCTAAATTGGAAAATGGATAAGGTGCCAGTTCCAACAGATATCGCGATGCAAATGGTTTCGAATATGCACATCATTCCTGCCAATCCCGAGATCGCACAGCAGATTAAGCAAGTTAAACGTGGTGATTTGGTACAATTAAAAGGTGAATTGGTTGAGGTTCGAGATAAAGATTTAGTTTGGAAATCCTCTTTATCGCCGACCGACACAGGTGATGGTGCTTGTGAGTTATTCCGTGTGAATTCGATTCAATGGATTGAAAAGCAGAAAATTTAAAATATATAAAATAAAAAAGAGGGCAGATGCCCTCTTTTTTATTGGGTTTTATTCAGCTTGCATTTTGGCTTCAGGTGCGAGTGAACTTCTCCAATGATGTAATTGGCTTTGAGCATGCAGGTATTCATTTAAATGATCGACTTGCTTGGCTGTATCTACATTTTGTGTGGACGATGATAGCGTTGCTTGCTGTAAAACTTTGGCCTGGTTTTCCCAATAATCATAGAGCAGACCTTGGATATAACGACCTTGTTCTGTCTTTAATTCTAAATCTTTGAGCATCACCAGTGCTGAGTTGATATTGTCTTTTTGACGTTGCTGTTCGAACTCAGGTGTTAAGGTATTGGCCTCTTTCATTTTAGCCAATTCGATTTCCATACTATCGCTCATGTCTGTAAAGCGACGATCATAATCATCAAGGATCGCAATATCATGTGCATCATCAGCTGTAGCAGGGAATTGTTTGATCGGGGTTTGATTTAATTGCCCAATTGCATCATTCACTGAGTTTGTTTGATTATCTTTATTTACGGTAGGTTCAGGGTCTTTATTACACGCACTGAGTAGTAGTACTGAGCTGAGCATACAAGTTAGTGCAAATGTCGTTTTTAAATGAGGCATAGAACAACTCGATTGGTAATTTAGTTTATTTAAGCTTTCTGAAATTGATAAGCATAAGTGGTATATGGGAAATCAATCTGATCTTGCGCAGTTAAGCCTGTAAAATCAAATACAATTTGTTCAAACTTTGATTTTAAGCGTTGCTGTTCTATTTCAGGCATTGCTGCAATGAAGCTAGTTGAAAGCAACCGATTGCTGACTACTTGCTCTACTGTACCATGATGCAAAAGTTGGAAAGTATTTAACTCAATCAGTTTGAACAGCGTTTGCTGCTCGAATACTTTTTTCCATTGCTCACTGTGATACCGAGGGGTATCGCCTTCCAAGGGTGCAATTTCATCAGCTAAGGCTTTTACCCAATTAACATTGGTATCGCGCTGATTCCAAACTAGACCCAGTTGCCCCGCAGGCTTTAAGACGCGATGTATCTCGGTTAAGGTTTCTATATTAGCAAACCAATGAAATGACTGAGCACAAATCACGGCATCGATTGAAGCGGATGAAAATGGAAGTTGGTGGCTAAATGCTTGTACAGATTCCACCAGCGGATGTGCTTGTTGAAGTTGTTGCAACATTGCAGCAACAGGTTCAACTGCGATGACATTTGCTTGCGTTTGATTGAGGTAAGGTAAGAATTTGCCAGTCCCAGAACCGAGATCAACAACAGTGGAAGTTTCATCTATTTTGAGTCGATCTTGCAGCCAAAAGGCGATTTCTTGTGGGTAACTGGGGCGAACTTGTTGGTACAGTTCAGCACCTAAACTAAAGCCTTTTTGAGCTGCTGGATGCAGGGATTGTGTCATTTTTTGCGCTTTTTAATCTGTCTTATCTCTATAAAATAAGATACTCCGCAATTAGGGTTTGGCAAAGTCATCATTTGATGCCTTTTTGCTACAGATCTAAAATCAATTTTTAGTGTGAGCATGGATAAGCAAATATTATTTGAAGATGAACACATTCGCGTTATTTTTTTAAAAGGTTCAAGTGACACTTTGGTGATTTCGTTCGGCGATTTGATTAGTCGAGCGAAAGGCATGTCGATTAATGCTGAAAAATCATTAATAAAATATCAGTACAATGTTATCGGTATCATGCCGAAACTCAAATCATGGTTTCCTAAAAGTAGCATGTTGCAAATGCAGCAATATGTGCAGCCGATCTTGCAACAATTTAAAGGAATTGTGGGTTATGGCGGCTCAATGGGCGGCTATGCGGCGATTAAGTATTCAAAACTTTTGAATATGCAGAAAATCGTGGCTTTTGTTCCACAATACTCAATTGATCCAGATGTTGTGCAAGATCGCCGTTATGCAGAATTTTTTGATCCATCTATCCATCAGGACATGCAAATTCAGGCGGACGAAGTGGATTCGAATCGTGAATATTTGATTGTTTACGATCCTTATTTTGCTGAAGATAAAGAGCATTTCTTAAAAATAAAACCTTTACTACCAAAGATGCATGTGATTCATTTGCCTTTTACGGGACATGAAGCATTAGCTGTATTGGCAAGTTCACAGTTGCTCAATGATTTTGTTGAGAAGCCTTTTGACATTACTTATTTCTATAAGCGTGTCCGAGAAGTGAAAAAACAAAGCAAATTCTATTATCGTCATGTACTTGATGCTTTATTGCCGCGACATCCGCAGGCATTATTGAAGATATTGGAAAATCAAGATTTAGCGCTAGATGAGCGTTATTTTGATGCTGTTTTAAAACAAAAACTGGTGCAACAACTGTTTAACTTAAAGCAGGGCACAGTTCAGAATTTGCATAAACTGGGCATTCAACTTCATCAGACGCAACAAGCAACGGTACAATCTCCGAATGTCAAAACGGCGGAGCAGACATTCCTTGTGTTTAACTTGGTGAGTTTAAAGCTTGAATGCTATGCGGCGGACATCATTGCAGTGAATTCACAGTATTTAGTTCCTTTAACCGTTCACGCCAATAGTTTGGTGAAACTTGAGTTGAATGGAGAAAACTATTTATTGACTATGAATGATCGCGGGATTCATAAATTGATCCCTGAGCATGAGGCACTTCCTTTGGATCAGTCACCATTGGTATTTAAGCAATATGAAGGTTTTTGTAGCATGAGCTATAAGCAACTGACCTTAAGCTGTGATGAACAGGGTTTTAGTCACTTTGTAGAGAGTGGCGCAGAAGAGCAAAGTAAATTACAGCTTTGCTAAAAATAGAAAATCCCCTTGATCAAACAAGGGGATTTTTTTTACAACATAATAAGGGGTTATTTCACACCAACTTTAGCATTGGTATTCACATTTGTATTTACGCCGAGCACTTTAACACCGACATTTGCACCTGTTTGCAGATTTTTCTTGTCTGCTTGTAGGCCTGTTTTGGCATTGATTGCGGCAGTTTTATTGTTGAGTTGCGCTTTGGCATTGCTTTGGGCTTCTAAGTTCACAGCCTTCGCGTTAGTTTGTTTATCTTCAATACTTTTTTTGACATTTGCTGTTTTTTCAGCAGCAAACGCTTTGCCATCAACGGCTTTTTCAACAGTATAGTCTTTGGTATTTTTGACCGCAGTGCCTGTAGTATGGATCACTTTAGACCCTATATTGGTTGCTGTTCCAATCGTTGTCTTAGAGGCTTGCACTCCAGTATTTACAGCAGCATGACCAACATGTTGAGCGGCATGACCTACGCCTTGAGCGGTATTTTTCACTGCACCAGTTACGCCTTGGATTAAGCCTCCAGATTGAACATTAACTTGAGCTGAGCCATTGGCATTCATTCCAACGTTTTGTGCAAAAATAGAAGCAGAAGCGAGAATACTTGTTGTCACGATAGCTGTTTTGATCATTTTCTTCATGCGATTTCCTTTAGAGATGTACCATGTTGTGGCACTTCATGAACGCAACTGCATCATAACGAGCAAAATTTGGAAAAGTAGGGATTTCAGCAAAACTTTACAACCAGATTACAGCTTAAAAACACTCTAGGGAAAATTGTGGAGATCGCTTGCATCATTAAGTACGTGAAAAATATATTTTTATTTTGAATAAATTGGATTGTTTTTGAATCTGCTCCACACCATTTTTTTTCTTTTCATATAAAATTAGGTGATTGATCATAAAAGTACAACTATTGAATAAATAAGTAGATTTTAGTTGCCACAAAAACAAAAAATAAACTGGCATTTTTATTGCTTGGTATAAATATATTGAATATTTATTGCACTTTTTATATGCGTTATACTTTTTTGCAAAGAAATTTTTACTTTTGGCTGCATCTCCCTAAGAAAAGCCTAATGCAGTATAAAAATTCAAATGAATATTTGATTCGAATAACTAAATAAGGAGTGATGATTTAACTATAAATGTGAAATTTAATGTGAATTTTAAAATTAAATACAGATTGGTTTTTAAGAAAAATAATTAAAAACCGAAGCAAAGTCAGTAAATAAAGCGCAGGAGAAATTAAATGAAAATGATTGCGGCATTTCTACTTTTACTGATTGGGTTGGGTGTGATGGTCTTGTATTTCAAACCAAAAGACCCGTTAACGTCAGTTGATGATGTGGCTGTCTATCAGATGAAGGGTGAAAACTCTGCACCTATTGCAACCCGTCTAACTAAACAGGAGGAAACCAATAAAAACACGGTATCTAGTTTGTCTCGTAAACATGCAGCCGCTCAAGAGGAGGTGATATTTTACGACACAAAAAGTGATCCCTCGATTCAACCAATCGATCCAGAAAAAGATCCAGCAAATGAAATTAAAAAACTTTAAATAATCTAGTGTTCTTTACCCAAGAAAGCTAGCGATTCAAAAGTTCTTTATAAAAGAACGATGGAGACCAAAAGTGAACAATAAAACATTATTATTGGTGGGTTTATGCGCTTGTTACAGTGCAACAACTTCAGCAGCTTCATTAACCTCAACGCAATTAAAACAGCAACTTAGCTCCGCTGCAGTGAGCAAGGTTGCACAAGGCAAAATTAATCTCGATGCTTTGGTCAGTAATGATTCAAATGATTTACTGATTGAGTACGATATGAATGTTGCCAACATGCCATTAGGCTTAGAAAAGCGAAATTATATTGCTGATGGCAAAGCGCGATTTAAAAATAAATTTACAAAAGAGGCGGGCTTTCAAACCTTACGAGAATTTAATGGATTGCCATTAGGCTTATACCGAATTCAAAACCGTGAAACCTTAGCGAAAGTGTTGAATGATCCTTCGGTGAAAGGTGTCTATCCTAACCGTAAGAACTATACGACGACGATGGAAAGTTTACCTTTAATCAATCAACCTCAAACAGCAAGCAACGGCTTTACTGGAGAAGGCACAAGTGTTGCTGTGATTGATACAGGTGTGAACTACACACATTCTGACTTTGGCTGTACTGCGCTGAATACACCATCATCGACTTGCCGTGTTGTCTATTCGTTTGATGCTGCGGCTGATGACAATAATCTAGATGATGATGGGCACGGCAGTAATGTCTCAGGCATTATTTCCAAAGTAGCGCCTAAAACTAAAATTATTGGAATTGATGTTTTTAGTAAAGTTAGATATCGCGGACAATGGGTAAGCTCAGCAAATGATAGTGATATTTTAGCAGGTATCAATTGGACGGTGAATAATGCGCAAGCTTATAACATCAAAGCTGTCAATATGAGTTTAGGCGTCCCTGGAGTGAAGTATACATCTGAGTGTAGTAATAGCAGTTATAAAACTGCTTTTGCAAATGCTCGTGCGGCAGGCGTTGTTCCAGTTGTTGCTACTGGTAATGATGCCTTTTCTGATGGTATCTCATCCCCTGCATGTGTTGCTGGTGCTGTGAGAGTAGGTGCTGTGTATGATACGAATATTGGAGGCGTTTCTTGGGGTAATCCCGTGAAATGTTCAGATCCTACGACCGCAGCAGATAAAGTTGCCTGCTTCAGTAATGGTGGCTCACTGGTAACGTTACTTGCGCCGGGTGCAATGATTACAGCGGGTGGTTATACCATGGGGGGAACATCGCAAGCGACCCCGCATGTGGCAGGTGCAATTGCATTGTTACGTGCCAATAATGTCAGTCCAGCTGAGACAATTGATCAAACTGTAAATCGTTTGAAAGCAACAGGGAAACCAATCACGGATACGCGTACTGGTTTGATTTTCCCTCGTATTGATGTGTTAGCCGCGACCAATGGGCTAACATTAAACTAAGGTTAATTTTTTATAGTTTAAATTGATCTAAAGTAAGTTTGAAAAGCCATAGCTCGCTGCATACCACCAAATATGCAGCGAGTTTTTTTATCAGTAATTAGTGGCACTTCGCTAAATTGTCAGCACTAAAATTGCTTTGTAGTTTTTTGAAGTTTGCTTGAGTTGCTGGATCTTGTGTATCAAATGCAGTGGCAGTCTGAGCTGCTGGTTGGGCCTGTTCAGCATATTGAATCGTTGTTGAGTTCGCAGAAATTAAACCCTGCTGATTGAATGTCCAATGTTCAACGGCTTCTCCACCATCAAAATAACCTTTAAATTCGATCAGACAGTTTTGAGGTTGCATGATGAGTTTTGCGACATTGTTTTCAGTTGATGGTGTGGCTTCAATATTTTTAACTTGTTCTAAGGCTTGTGAAGATGTCGTTGTTTGAGTTGGAGAGATAGAACAGGCAGTAAAACCAAGGCTTGCTGTGATTGAAAATAAAAGTGTTTTTAAGGGTGTTAGCTTCATGTGTGAAATTCCAGTTCTATACATATCAATTTTTTAAAGTGTGTCGATAAAGAAAGTTAAGTTCAATGAAGTTTTTGAAATTACAGTGTAAATTTATACCAGATTCTTTTAACAGACAAAGTTCATTTGCAATTTGTATCAGAAATGACCGCCGAAAAGGTCAGTCCTGATAATGACCCATTCATGGGTTTATGCGATGTTGTTTTCGGCTTTGTGTAAGGAAAATAATAGATCATGAATACAAAATCGAAGACGATTCCATTTCATCGTGTCATTGTGATTGGCGGTGGTTTTGCAGGATTAGGGGCTGCAATCAAGCTAAAAGAATCAGATATTCATGATTTTATCTTATTAGAAAAAGCCGATGAACTCGGCGGTGTTTGGCGTGAAAATACCTATCCGGGCTGCGCTTGTGATGTGCCATCGGCATTGTATTCATATTCTTTTGAACCGAATCCAACATGGAGTCGTGTCTTTGCAGGGCAAGTAGAAATCAAACAATATCTGCAAAATACGGCGCAGAAATACCAAGTTTTACCGCATGTACATTTCCAACATGAAGCGCTATCAGCAAGTTGGTCTGATGCAAAACAATGCTGGGTGATTAAAACCAATCAAGGTGAATTTCATTCACAATTTGCAATTATGGCATGTGGGCCAATGCATGAACCTGTCATTCCCAATGTTAAAGGACTGAAAAATTTTAAAGGTGAGGTTTTCCATTCATCACGTTGGCGACATGATATTGATTTGACTGGAAAGCGAGTTGCGGTGATTGGGACTGGTGCTTCGGCAATTCAGTTTGTACCGCAGATTCAGCCTTTGGTAAAAGAGTTGACGGTATTCCAACGTACACCGCATTGGGTATTGCCGAAGTCTGATATGCCACTGCCAAGTGCTGTTCAAACCTTATTTAAATATATCCCTGTAACTCAGTCGGTGATGCGCGGTTCAGTTTATGGCATCTTTGAAACCTTAAATGGTGGTTTACAAAGTAATGCTGCGATGCGACAAGTACAGCGTATTGCGGAATTTCATATTAAACAGGGCATCAAAGATTCTGAGTTACGCACTAAAGTGACGCCAAATTATGTGATCGGCTGTAAACGCATTCTGCAATCTAATGAATGGTATCCAGCCCTAGCTCAAGAAAATGTCAATGTTGTTGCAGGGGCGTTGAGCGAAGTCAAAGGCAAGCAGCTGATTGCAAGTGATGGTTCAAGCTTTGAGGCTGATGTCATTATTCTTGGGACGGGTTTTGAAGTGGCTGAACCGCCAATTGCGCAGCGTGTCTATAATCGTTATGGACAAAGTATGTCAGATGTGTGGCAGGGTAGTCCAGAAGGCTATATGGGAACGATGGTGGTAGACTGCCCGAATGGCTTTTTGATGTTTGGACCGAATATTGCGGTGAGCTCTTCTGCTTTTATCATCATTGAAGCGCAGCTCACTTATATTATGGATGCGTTAAAACAAGCGATTCAGAAAAATATCAAAACCATAGAACCCGATCCTGTGCGTATGGCTGAGTTTAATCAACGTGTACAAGAGGCTTTACAAACAACGGTTTGGAACAAAGGGGGTTGTCATAGTTATTTTATTGATCGGAACGGACGTAATAGTACGGTATGGCCGTGGACAACATTTAAGATGCGTCAGCAACTCAGCCGTTTTAATTTAAATGAATATCTGATTGATCGTCAGGTTAAGCTCGAAACTGAAACAGCTTAAATCTCTATCATTAATAAAAAAACCTCTAACTTTTGATTAGAGGTTTTTTTATTTAGTTCGATGATGGCTGGCTCAGTTCAGCTCGTTCAATGGGCACATTTCCATCATTTGTACCCACAACTGCATCTTTGGTGTCTTGCCATTTTTTAGCAGTAAATTGTTTGGCTTTCTCTGCTTGAGTTTGAACAACTTCAGATTGTTCTTCGGTATATTTTTTGGTATCTGTCCACTTTTCACTGATCTTTTGTGATGTGTTTTCAGATGCACCTTGAATTGAGCCACCTAAGTTTTGTAGTCCTTTGCCTGTTTTATACAGCAATACTCGACCGAGACTAGGGTTGTCACCATAAGGAAGTGTTTTTTCAGCCGTTGTAGTATTTGCATTTGCCGTAGTTGTATTTGTTTCAACTGCCCAGAGAGAAGACGATGCGATCAGTGCAGTCGTTAAACACAGTGCAGGTACTTTTTTCATCATCTTTTATCCTTTTGGCGATGCTGTTTGCAATTCAAGTTTTATAGCTTATCGCCAAGTTCAAGAAAAGAATGTAGGTGATGTGAAATTGATAATGCTCGTAACGTTAATTAAAAAGAGACTATCTATATGATAAGAGCACAATTACTAGTTTGGAGTTAATCATAAAAATTGTATCAATACGGGAGTAGTTTTTCGATTTAGATGTCCAATATTTAATAAAGCGAAGGCCTCTTTCATCTAATTTTTAATTTATATACAGTTTACTAATTGATTTGGAAAGAATCCTCGGACTTTTTTAAATTCAGATTGGACTTCTTGTGCATGAGGATTTAATTTTTGATTTGAACGGACATATTCTAAAAACTGGCCTTGATTCTCGGGGAGCATGGTTAAGCCACCATCAGTGTAATTATATTCTGTCCGCTGAGCTTGTTTTAGTCCTGATGCATTAAAATGCCAAAGGTAAATAATTTTTCCAGTCTCACCATAAAGTGTGATCGATATTGTACAGATATTCTTTTTCCGTTTGAGTATAGCAATGCTTCCTTCGGGAGCATCGTAACCATTGGGGTGATTTACTGCAGCAAGAGTATGTAATTGCTTTGATAGAGCTAAACAGGTGGTAGGATAGATTATGAGTGAGAACATCATAGCGCAAATTTTTGTTTGCATCTTTAATAACCACCTAACTAAATAAACCCCACTAATTTTATAGCGGGGTTTATTTAAAAGATCAAGAATTATAAATACTTAACCTTGTAATACACTTACATCTGCAATCGCTGTAAACAAATCACGCAACTGAGCCAATAAACGTAAACGGTTGGCTTTTAATTCAGCGTCGTCCGCCATAACCATTACGCCTTCGAAGAAAGCATCAATTGGCACACGAAGTGCAGCAAGTTTAGACAACGCTTCTGTATAGTTACGTGCAGCAAGTAAAGGCTGAACCACTGGTGTTAAAGCTGATAACTCTGCATAAAGTGCTTTTTCAGCAGCTTCAACTAGATTCGCTTCAACCACAGCACCTTCAGGTGTCGCTTCTTTAGCAAGAATATTGGCAACACGCTTATTAGCCGCAGCCAATGCAGCCGCTTCTGGCAATGTACTGAAATGATTCACTGCATTCACACGCTTATCAAAATCAAGTGGAGATTTTGGTGCAAGTGCTTGTACCGCTTGAATCACATCAACCGCAACGCCTTGATCTTCATATTTAGCACGGTAACGACCTTCAAGGAACGCAACGGCATCCGCACGCGTCTTGTCATGATCTTTAACCACGTCACCATAACCTTGAAGCGCAAAGTTAACCAGTTCTTCAATCGTCACATCGAGTTCATTTTCGATGATTAAACGTAAGATACCAATCGCAGAACGACGTAATGCAAACGGGTCTTTAGAACCTGTTGGCGCTTGACCAATACCAAAAATACCAACAAGCGTATCTAAACGATCTGCAAGTGCAATGGTTGTACCTGTCTTGGTTTGTGGTAATACATCACCCGCAAACTTAGGTAAGTATTGCTCACCTAAAGCTTCAGCAACTTCATGATTCTCACCTTCAAGGCGTGCATAGTAAGTACCTGCAATCCCTTGAAGTTCAGGGAATTCACCCACAAGTTCAGAGGTCAAATCGCATTTAGCAAGTAACGCTGCTTTTTCCGCATCTGCTGCATTTGCACCTGTAATTGGAGATAGTGCAATTGCTAATTTAGCAATACGTTCTGATTTATTCCAAAGCGTACCCAATTGTGCTTGGAATACCATATTCGCGAGTTTTTCTTTACGAGACGCAAGCGGTTGCTTTTGGTCTTGTAAGAAGAAGAATTCTGCATCAGACAAACGAGGGCGAACAACTTTCTCATTTCCTTCAATAATTTGAGTCGGATCTTTAGACTCAATATTTGAAACGGTAATGAAGTAAGGCTGTAATTTACCTTCAGCATTGATTAAGCAGAAATACTTCTGGTTATCCTGCATGGTGGTAATCAAGGCTTCCTGAGGAACTGCTAAATAGCGCTCTTCAAAAGTCGCACGTAAGGCAACAGGCCATTCAACCAAGCTAGTCACTTCATCAAGTAAGTCTGCTGGTACAATCGCAGTGGCATTGACTTCATCTGCCAAAGTTTTGACTTGTGCTTGAATCGTCGCTTGGCGCTTTTCAAAATCAGCAACAACATGCGCATTTTCTAATGTTGTTAAGTAGTCGTTTGCATGTGCCAAAACAACAGCTTCAGGCGCATGGAAACGATGACCATAAGTCACATTACCTGTTTTGTGATCTTGAATGCTTGCTTCAATCACTTGATCATCTTTAAGCAATACCACCCATTTTACTGGACGAACGAATTCAGTACGGCTTGCCGCTGAACGCATACGCTTAGCAATTGGTAAATTATCCAATGCTGCTTGTAAAATTTGCGGCAGTAAAGCATCAAGGCTTTGACCTTTGACATCTTTCAAGAAGCAAACTTTTTCAACTTTACCTGCTTGGAAAGTAGAAAGCTGATCAACTGTAATACCTTGACCACGCATAAAGCCTTCAAGTGCTTTAGTTGGTTTGCCTTCAGCATCATAAGCGGCTTGAACAGCAGGGCCATCAAAACGTTTTTGTGTGTCTGCTTGAGCCGCATCGATATCAACAATTTTTAATGCTAAACGACGTGGTGCAGCATAGGCTTCGATTACAGTGAAGTTTAAGCCTGCATCTTTTAAGCCTTTTTCTGTTTCAGCTTTTAAAGCATCACGCAAAGTTTTTAAGCTTTTTGGTGGAAGTTCTTCACAGCCAAGTTCGAATAAAACAGTATGCTTTGTCATTATTTATTCTCCTTCGCTTTTTCAGCTTGGGCTGCTTCTGCTTCAACTTGTGCTTTTAACTGTGCTAATACTTCATCACGTAGATGTGGTTCTGCCATTGGGAAACCGAGTTTCGCACGCGCAGCCACATAACTTTGTGCAATTGAACGCGCTAAGGTACGAACACGTAAAATGTAACGTTGACGTTCAGTCACTGAAATCGCACCACGCGCATCCAACAAGTTAAAACAATGTGATGCTTTGATCACTTGTTCGTAAGCAGGAAGTGGTAGTTCAGCTTCGATTAAACGAGATGCTTCAGCTTCATAGAAATCGAATAATTCAAACATTTTATCAACTGGTGCATATTCGAAATTATAAGTCGATTGCTCAACTTCGTTTTGATGGAATACATCACCGTAAGTGACTGTACCGAATTGACCTTTGGTCCAAACAAGATCGTAAACTGAGTCTACACCTTGCAGGTACATCGCAAGACGTTCTAAACCGTAAGTGATTTCACCAGTCACAGGATAGCACTCAACACCACCGACTTGCTGGAAGTAAGTGAACTGAGTCACTTCCATACCATTTAACCAAACTTCCCAACCTAAGCCCCAAGCGCCCAGTGTTGGAGATTCCCAGTTGTCTTCTACGAAACGAATATCGTGCGTTAGGGTATCGATGCCGATCGCTTTTAACGAATCAAGATAAAGCTGTTGGATATTGTCTGGGTTTGGCTTGAGTACCACTTGGAACTGATAATAGTGTTGTAAACGGTTTGGGTTCTCACCATAACGACCATCTTTTGGACGGCGTGAAGGTTGAACATAAGCCGCGTTCCAAGTTTCTGGCCCTAATGCACGTAAGAAGGTTGCAGTGTGGAATGTCCCTGCGCCCATTTCCATATCATATGGTTGTAATACGACGCAGCCTTGCTCCGCCCAATAGTTTTGTAGGGCAAGAATTAAGCCCTGAAATGTATCAATATGCGATATAGCACGACTCATGGTGCATCCACTGGAATCAAACAAAAATTGTGGTTAAGTATAAGGATTTTGGGGGTGAGTGGCAAAGGCTTGTTTCTATACCTGTAAAAAATTATTGGAGCTCATTTGTTTGAGATTCTCTGGCACGTTTGGCTTTTAATTTAGGTAGAAATGAGGCAAAAGACCAAAAGATTAGACTAAGAATAAAACTGATTGTTAGCGTAGAGGTAGAGGCAAATGTACGTCCAACAGTTGGGAAAGCATATTCAAATAAGGGCTGATTATGAGCAATATTTTCAAAGATTGCGAGAAAGAAATAAATTAAGCTAAATGATATGTGCGCACCAAACCACATGGCAGGAAAGATAAAACGATTCTTGGTAATCAGTATCTGGCAAATCCGAAGTAATAATGGGAATAACAGGATATAGTAAATACCAGAAAATAAGCCCACAATATAAAGAAGATCAAGTCCGAATTTTCCTGTAAATAAAGAAAATAGGATCAGGAGACTAATGGGAATAAGAGGTGTAATAATAAGAGAGATTTTGGGTTGATAGTCGATATTTGTCGTTGTTGTGCTCATCATAAATAAAGTATTTTCAGGGTTTTAAAAATTTTAAAATGATCTGCTGTTCATGTCTATTGGTATTTAAAAAATAATGATTATATTTTTTATTTAGGCTTTTATAAAATTTTGTTAGGATAGCGTGTAATTGTATAAATTAGATTGTTCTGAAATGAATTTAAAAAAGTATTATCTTGGTGTTTTTATATTATTTTTAGGCTTTCTTAGTTTTAACTATTTAAAACATAATTGGACTTATCTTTCTGCTTCTTATAATTATCATTTTAAAGATTTAAGTGCAGATGAACTAAATGATTACGCAGCCTTAGTCTATTATAAGAATATGAATGATCGTATCCGAGATAGAAATTACGACGAAGCGACGAAAGAAAAAAAAGCTTTAGAAATTGAAAAGCTCTTTCAACAAGCTGCTGAACAAGGGAGTGCTTTAGCTAAATTGAATTTGACTACGCTTTATTATCGGAAAGAAGACTTAAGTCGTTTTGTACCTAAGATGTTCAAACTATCTGAAGAGGCTGCGCAAGCAGGTAATGCTGATGCTCAGTTCAGGGTAGGTACATTTTTTCATACAGGTTATGGCGTTGATACCGATTATAAAAAAGCAATGTATTGGTATACAAAAGCTGCCGAGCAGGGTAATCCAGCTGGAATGAATAATATTGGAGTGCTTTATCAGCAAGGATTAGGGGTAGAGAAAAATGGTAAGGTTTCAACAGAATGGTACATAAAAGCCGCCAATATGGGTTATGCCAATGGTCAAGAGAATATGTTTCAAAATTATTATTCTGGGCTCAATGGTTTGCCAGAAAATAAAGAAGAAGCAATGAGATGGCGAGAAATGTGTTATTACCGTACTGAGGAAATACCGATTCAGCCTGTATTTGATTTTGATCTTAAGAGAACAGAGACTTATCCAAATACTTGTAAGGATAAAAACAGGTTCTAATAAATATAAAATAAGGTATAAATATAATTTTAACTCATGCATATTTATACCTGTATTCTTTTGTAAGTCTAATTATTTGATATTAAATGTATTTTTAAGAATCCTGTTTTTGAACGTCACTTCATGACGTATTGCATCTTTTGGGTACTTAATTTCACAACTTTGAAATGCTAATTTTTAAACGATCTTCTCTGTTTTCTTCAGGTCGTTTGAAATGTCTGATCGCATTCGTGAAAAACTCCAGATTCTTGCGGACGCTGCCAAATATGACGTGTCCTGTTCCTCCAGCGGCAGTGACCGTAAAAATAAAGACAAAGGTTTAGGCGATGCTAGTCAGGCAGGGATTTGCCATAGCTATACTGAAGATGGGCGTTGTGTTTCTTTGCTAAAAATCCTGTTCAGTAATGTCTGCATTCTTGATTGTGCCTATTGTGTGTCACGCCGTTCCAATGATGTCAAACGGGCTGCATTTACCGTACAAGAAGTGGTTGACCTGACCATTAATTTTTATCGTCGTAACTATATAGAGGGATTATTCCTCAGCTCTGGTATTTTTAAATCCGCAGACTATACGATGGAGCGGATGCTTCAAGTGGTGAAAAAGCTACGTCTAGAGGAAAATTTTAATGGCTATATTCATCTCAAAACTATTCCAGGCGCATCGCCTGAGTTGATTCATGAAGCAGGACTTTATGCTGACCGAATGAGCATCAATTTAGAA
The DNA here is from genome assembly GCF_000475335.1 of Acinetobacter sp. COS3. Lineage (NCBI taxonomy): Bacteria > Pseudomonadati > Pseudomonadota > Gammaproteobacteria > Moraxellales > Moraxellaceae > Acinetobacter > Acinetobacter sp. COS3. Next base: position 79,558 of record NZ_AXCD01000034.1, on the reverse strand, counting down.
ATGCCAACTGAGGTTGGATTAAAAGCATTTGCGCCTGAAAAATCCCATCAAGAAGTACAAAAAGATTTAGGATTGGTTCGAGATCGACTGATTCAACTTAAAGACGAACGCCAAATTATTAAGCATGTGCCGAAATATGTACCCGCAGGACAGACCACTCAAATGGTGGTTGGCGCACATCAAGAGACTGATCAAGATGTGCTATTTATGGCAGATCGACATTATAAAGAGTTCAAGTTAAAGCGTGTCTATTTCTCAGGCTACATTCCAATCAATACCGAGAATAACTATTTACCCGCTGTCGGTTCAGCACCACCTTTGCTACGAGAGAATCGACTTTATCAAAGTGATTGGTTGATGCGATTTTATGGTTTTCAGGTCAATGAAATCGTCAATGAAAAATACCCACATTTAGATTTGGATGTAGATCCGAAACTGAGTTGGGCATTGCGTCATCCTGAACAGTTTCCTGTCGATTTGAATCGTGCTGATTATCAAATGATCTTGCGTGTGCCGGGCATTGGGGTGAAGTCTGCCAAGAAAATCGTGCAAGCGCGTCGTTTTGGTAAGGTGCATATTGATTTACTAAAACAACTCGGTGTGGCGTATTCCAGAGCAAAATTTTTTATTCGTTGTGAAGATAGCCCGCGCTTTCAAAAAGAGTTGTCATCTCATTATATTCGTCAACAAATCTTGACGCAGGGTTCATCCAAATACGTTAAACAACTGTCACCTCAGCTAAGCTTAGGATTTTGATCATGTCTGCTGATGGTATGGTTTATTATTATTTTGATGGTTCGATGGTTGGTTTGCTCAATTGTGTATTTCGTGCCTTTCAATTTAAAGAGTTTCAAGTTCAGCTTTGTTTTAATGAAGGTGCGCAACATGGTTTATTTTCCACTGTTGTTGAGATTCCCAATAATGAACATCATGCGCAGCGTGTTTGGTCGGCGATACAGCAGCGTTTAAGTCAATCTTCATTAAGACAATTTTACTTTGCTTATTTATCTGAGTCCTTAGATGCGTTTCAGCATTTATTTAATTACTGTATATACGTTTTTCATCATCAACATTCTGTTGAAAAAAATTATGCGCACCCGAGTGTATTGGCGATAGCACAATGGGCAAAAAAAGTCGGTCGTGAAAAGCATCGTATGGAAGCCTTTGTCCGTTTTAAGAAAACCACAGATGGATTATTTTTAAGTTTGGTGCGACCTGATTTTAATGTATTGCCTTTGATCCAACCGCATTTTAAACGACGTTATCAAGATCAATGCTGGCTGATTTATGATGAGCAACGAAAATATGGTTTGTACTATGACTTACATGAAATTCATGAGGTGTCATTAGAGGCAAATGAAATTGATCGGAATCTTGCAAGTGGCGCAAGTCAAAGTTTTCAATTGCAGCTGGATGAGCAAGAACAATTATATGATCAACTCTGGAAAGATTATTTCAATAGTATCAACATTAAAGAACGTCAAAACGTTAAATTGCATGTGCAATATTTACCGAAACGCTATTGGCGTTATCTCAATGAAAAGTTGATTTAACGGAATAAAAAAGCGCCGAAGCGCTTTTAATTTGCTTTACACAAAGAACCAATAAATAAAGATAGACACCAGTGCAACACAAAGAATATTTAGCACGAAACCAACGCGCATCATCTCGCTTTGTTGAATATGTCCTGTACCAAATACGATAGCATTTGGTGGGGTTGCAACAGGTAGCATGAATGCACATGAAGCACCGATACCAATGACAATCACCAGAATCTCTTTAGGTAAGCCCATTTGATCTGCAATCGCAGCAAAAACAGGCACGAGCAACGCAGCAGATGCCGTGTTACTAGTAAATTCAGTTAAGAAAATAATAAAGGCTGCAACGATCACAATGACCAAGAACGGAGAGGCGTCACCGAAAGCATTTGCAAGAGTTTGACCTAATACCAGTGATGAACCTGAATCTTTCAGAACAGCACTTAAAGTTAAACCACCACCAAAGAGCATTAACACGCCCCAATCAGTGTTGTCTGCAATATCTTTCCATGTCCCGATACCAAGAATCACCACTAAACAGGCAGCAAAAACTGCAATCCAAGTGTCAGGTTGGCTAATCCCAAAATGCTCACTGACGCTCTTACCGAAGATCCACGCCAATGCCGTTACCATGAACAATAACATGGTCAAAATACGGTCGCGATTCCAAGGGATATTTTCTGTTTTAAATTCCACACGATGGTTCAATTTCGGACGCAAGATCAGATATAAGCTGGCTAACATCGCAGGGAAAATAAGAAGCATCATGGGTAAGCCAACTTTCATCCAGTCGGCAAAATCATAGCCCAAAGCTTTGGCTGCAATGGCATTCGGCGGAGAACCAACCATTGTACCTAAACCACCAATACTGGCTGAGTAGGCGATCCCCAATAAGATGAAAACGAAAGTTTTACGCTCTTTTTGCACATCAAAATGAGAAAGCAAACCTAGTGCAAGCGGTAACATCATTGCCGCTGTTGCAGTATTGGAAATCCACATTGAAAGCACAGCAGTCACTAAACAGATCGCCAAGACGGCAACCCCTAAATGACCGCGAGACATGGCAATAATCCACATTGCAATTTTGCGGTCAAGCTTTTGGACATGCAAGGCTGTTGCAAGTGCGAAACCACCAAAAAATAAGAAGATGGTCGGATCTGCAAAGGTACTCAGCGCTTTGCTGGTGGTAATTGCTTTGATTTCACCATCACTGCCAACACTTGGCATGCCGACAAGGACGGCAAGCACAGGAACTAACAGCGCAGTAATAGTGATATGAATGGTCTCAGTTAGCCAAAGAATACCAATGAATAAAAGTAAGCTTAGCCCCTTATTGGCATTTTGCTCATAAGGGAGAATTTCATATAAACCGAAAGACAGCAATGCCGCAATTGCAATGATTACCCAACCGCGCAATAGGCCTTTAGGCATTGCATTGGTGGGTGTTTCAAGGTGAGGAACATTCATAAAATATCCTTATTTGAGTTGTTATTGCCACTTAAATCTAGTGACCAGATAACCTAAAATATCTGTCAATCTTGCGTAAATCCAAGTTTAACGATCACAATAAACACTGTTCTAAATAAGCTCCATGCCTTGCCATAATGCATTACAGCCAAGTAGCATTAAAATGGTAAAAATGATCAAATTGAACTTTTGCTGGGAAATATTAGAACGGATTTTTGCGCCGAGATAAACAAATAATAAAGATAAAATGGTTACACCAATCAACAGATAAATTTGTGAGGGCTGAAAGGTGTAAAGCGTTGGATACAGCAGCGAGAGCTGAATTAATTTACTGGCAAGGAAACACATATTGCTGATCATGACCACATCGGTTTTGTCATGCCGAGTACTGAGTAGATACATCATCAGAAAGGGTGCCATGGCATTGGTTGCGCCGCCAATCACGCCTGCGAGAAAACCAAAAATCAGCATATTTTTGAATGAGCGGCTGACTTGAAACGGCTGTGATCTAAACTGATCGAGCACATACAGTAAAATGACTGATCCCATGATAAGTTTCAGATAGCCTTCATTGACATATAAAAGTAATCCCACGCCAATAAAGCTGCCGATGAGACTGCTTCCAATTAACCCCCAATATTGCTTTAAATAATGGAGAATATTTTGGAAAAAACTTTGGTTTTTGCTCGCCTGTAATAGACTGAGATTTAAAATAATACAAGGAATAATGACCATTGCCACCGCTGTTTGCAGTGGATAGAACATGGATAATGCAGCCGTACTGACCATGGGAAAGCCAAAGCCGCTTAAGCCATGTAGTAGTGCCGCAAATGCACATAAAAGTAAGGTCAATACTTCTGTTTTATGCAAAACCGTTCCTTGACAGGAGTGAAAATAAAACCAAGCGTGAATTGTATTGTTCTCTGACAATATTGGAATTCAACTATCGGATAAAATCACAAGAAATTACTTGAACAGTAGATTATCAGAATATCTGTTAACTTTAAGATGTAACTAAGATACACCTTATGGTTGTTTCGGCGTATACTTGCGCCACCAATCAAAACAATACTCTCTAGCAAGGTGAATTGTGAGCTATACCCAATCAGACTGGCTTAATTTTCTAAAACCAAATTATAAAGTTCTCCCTGTCAAAGAAAGGATCTTATCTGGTGTAGGTGCGTTATGTGGTCTCGCAATTTCCTCATTGATCAGTTGGTATGTTTTGGGTGGGATCAATGCTTGGTATATCGCACCAATGGGAGCTTCATCGGTCTTATTATTTGCTGTCCCAAATAGTCCTTTAGCACAACCGTGGAATGTGATTATTGGCAATATCTTGGCTAGTGTGATTGGTGTTACTTGCACGCAATTACTTGCAGATTCAACCACTGCGTTTAGTCTCGCGGTTGGCTTTGCTATTTTTATGATGATGACCACGGATTCTTTGCATCCACCCAGTGGGGCTGTGGCGATTACTGCGGTACTCGGCGGTGATGCTGTACATCGTTTAGGGTTTCACTTTATTCTGTATCCTGTGTTGTTAAATTCGATTTTATTGCTGTTATTTGCAGTATTTTTTAATCGATTGATTGGCAGACATTACCCGCTGACAGCTCATTTAAATGAACGTTCGAAAGATCCAACGCCGACACAGAAGGTTTCGATTCAACCTAAAGATATTGAATATGCGTTAGATCATCACACTGAATTATTGGATATTAGTCAGTACGATTTAGAAAAAATCATTTTGCAAGCGCAAGTCCATGCCAATGAACGCTCCATGAGTACTTTTGTTTGTCAGGATATTATGAGTCGAGATGTGATTCGATTACATGAAGAGGATGATATTTATCAAGCATTAGATAAATTTAAGTCGGTTAACTTAATGAGTTTACCAGTGGTCAATGCGCAAGAGAAATTGGTGGGGACGTTGGCTTTGTATGAGGTTGTGGAATGGTTCAAAGGTGCGACTGATCCACGAAATTCATGGCAACACTATGTAAAACAAATTATGAGTCGTCGTGTTGTAACGGTTGAACCATCGCAACCCATCCAAGATCTAGTGCCTTATTTCGTAGAGAAATCTTTTAATTATATTCCTGTAGTCGAGCAGGAGCGTCTTATTGGAATCGTGAGTCGTGCTGATATGATCGCTGCTTTGCAACAACAAATAAATCGTCAAAATAGCTAATTCAAAATAAAAAAAGCTACGGTTGTATTAGGGGTAAATCCAACCGTAGCGACCAAAGAGGAAAAGGTGATTAACGTCTTAAGTTTTGATCCTCATAAACTGTTTTAACAGGCTGGTTGTAGCCATGTACGTGTTCTACTCGATTTGTCTGTTGTTTAGGAATGACGAGCCATAAAACGAGGTATACCAAAATACCGGGAAAGGCTGCACTCATGAGTGAAACAATGACAAAGATCAAACGTAATAAATTTGCATTCCAACCAAAACGTTCCGCAATACCGCCCATAACACCAGCGACTATGCTTTGTTGGCTTGAGCGATATAAACCAGAATTGGCCATCGAGTAGGTCTCCTTAAATTCATGAAACAGCAGTAAAAAAATTAAAATCAGGATCAACACTGCTGTTAATTAAGAAATATGGTCAAAAATAAATTTTTAAAGTTCTCACAAGCAAGAGAATAGTTACGGTGTGTAAACTGCTGATGGAAAAACCGACAGTTTCGCCTAAAATGCACTGACTTAAGGCATACTGCTTTGTCAATTTGCTATTTCAATCCTATCGTTAGCACAACTTACCTTGTTTTCACGCAATATTTACGTGAATAAAACCTGTTTAATATTTATACGGGGTGGTGAAGTCATGAAAAAAGATAACGATATTGATGTTAGAGAATTATGAATATGCAGTTCAGGTTATTCTTACAATATATTAGTGTAGGAGCTGTATTGAGTTTAGGGTTGAGTGCTTGTGATAGCCATCACCCAGAGTCAATGAAACAGCAACCCCAGACGCAACAAGAGCATGAAGAACTTTCCGATGATATGGTTTTAGAGGATGAACAAACTGTATCGAGTGAAGGCGTTTCACTTACTGAGATTGCGGGACAAGCAACTATTCCACATGTTGCATCTAAACGTATGGAAAAACCTTCTCAGCAGGATTTGATTTATGCTGGGCGTTATCATGCGCGTATTCCATGCTCAGATCCTTTTGCTGGATGTGTGAGTAATGAGAAAGAAGCAGAATATATTATTAATCTTTTAGATGATGGTTCGGTGTATTGGATCAATACCAGTTTTGGTCGATTAGGTTCAGATCCTTCTCGTAATATGACCAAGATTGAACAGATGTGTAAACAGGTTCAGTGGCATGCACACAAAGAATTGAATGAAATCATGATTCGTTGTGAAAATGCGAACGTCAATCTTTACTATAAGATCAATAAAGAGCAAAACCTTGTTTTAGATTTAGACAAAATCTGGAATGGTGATCACGGACAGAATCGTCATTTCTTTAAAGAATATCCATTTCCAAAGAAAGCTTATGTCTTTGAAAAAATTGAATAGTTAAAAGTTAAGCATAAAAAAGAGCGCCTAGAGCGCTCTTTTTTACAGTTCCGATTAGTAATCGAAGCTGAAGTGTTCTGGTGCAAGAGAGGTCAATGTACGAGAAGTCGATACCATTGATTCTGCATGACCTTGAGCGCGTGGCAATAAACGATCAAAGTAGAAATCAGCAACTTTGATTTTTGCTTTATAGAATTCTGGTGTTTCAATGCCATTACCTGCTTCTAGTTTTTCAGAAGCAATCACTGCTTGCTGAGCCCAGAAATAAGCCATCATGACATAACCAGAGAACATCAAGAAATCAGCAGAAGCAGACGATACGATGTCACGGTCTTTACGAGCTGCAAGCATGATACGAACAGTCAATGTGTTCCATTGAGCGCAAAGCTTAGTTAAGTCCCAAGCGAAACGACGTAAATACTTGTTACGCGCATGGGCAGCACAGAACTTTAAGATTTCAGCGGTATAGTCACGAACAACTTTACCTTTTGAGCTTAAAAGAACTTTACGACCTAATAAGTCAAGTGCTTGGATACCCGTTGTCCCTTCATACAATGTAGAGATACGCGCATCGCGTGCGATTTGTTCCATACCCCATTCTTTGATGAAACCATGACCGCCGTATACTTGCATACCATGATTCGCAGCTTCCAAACCTAATTCAGTCAAGAAACCTTTTAAAATCGGCGTATAGAAACCTAGTTTGTCATCAGCAGCTTCATAAGCAGCTTGATCGCCATTTACTAAAGCATCTGTCATTTTGTCTGCAAGTTTTGCCGCATGATAGATCATTGAGCGACCGCCTTCTGCAACCGCTTTTTGAGTTAACAACATACGACGAACATCAGCATGGTGAATAATCGCATCAGCTACACGCTCAGGCTCTTTCTTACCAGAAAGGGCACGCATAGACATACGATCTTTCGCATAAGGTAACGCACCTTGGAAAGAAAGTTCAGCGTGAGCAATACCTTGAACAGCAGTACCGATACGAGCAGTGTTCATGAACGTGAACATTGCATGTAAGCCTTTGTTTACTTCACCGATGAGGTAACCAGTTGCATTGTCAAAGTTCAATACAGCAGTTGCAGAAGCACGGATACCCATTTTGTGTTCGATTGAACCACAAGAAACAGTATTACGCTCACCTACACCGCCATCAGCAGTTGGGATGAATTTCGGTACGATGAATAACGAAATACCACGAGTACCAGCAGGTGCATCTGGAAGACGAGCAAGTACGATATGGATAATGTTCTCTGTTAAATCGTGTTCACCCGCAGAGATGAAGATTTTAGTACCAGAGATTTTATAAGTACCATCAGCAGCAGGTTCTGCTTTAGTTTTTACTTGACCTAAGTCAGTACCACATTGAGGTTCAGTTAAGCACATTGTGCCTGACCAAGTTCCTTCAACGAGTTTAGGCATATAAGTATTTTTTTGCTCATCCGTACCGAACTGCATGATAGTGTTCATACAACCTGTACTTAAACCTGGGTACATAGTGAATGACCAGTTTGCAGTACCCATCATTTCTGATTTGATCAGGTTTAAAGACATTGGTAAGCCTTGACCACCAAACTCTTCTGGGTAAGAAAGACCTTGCCAACCACCCATTACGAATTGATCGTAAGCTTCTTTGAAGCCTTTAGGTGTTGTTACTTCGCCGTTGTTAAACGTACAGCCTTCTTCATCACCTGATTGATTGAGTGGAGAAAGTACGTTTTCGCAGTAATCTGCCGCACCTTCAAGAATCATATCAACAGTATCTTTATCGGCATTTTGTCCACTTGCCAAAGTTTGGTAGTGTGCAGGATAATCAAACACTTCATTCATTAAGAAGCGAACATCACGGAGAGGGGCTTTATAAGCTGGCATAATCTTAATCCTGTATTTGAATCATTTTGGATTATCTGTTTCGATACTTTGATTATTCACAATAGTGATAAAAATGCATTGATAAACACGGTTAAAAACAGTGTCAGAAAAGCTAATTTTGTAAGAATTTGATTCGTAGAAAAGTCATTCTTTACTAAGTGTTCTTCATTCGCTTTGAAGATGGTCATGATAACTCTAGTTGTTGAAAGTATAATGATATAAAGGTGTTCGATAAAGCTATGCGTTTAAAATATTTAACTTTATGTTTGTTGGGTCTTAGTCTTTCTGCGTGCTCTCAGCATGTCATTAAAACCAATTCTAGCTCTGTAAATTTAGAGCAAAAGGCCATCAATAGTATCAATGCGATGTATGAATATCCGAGTTATGATTATCGCGGAAAATTTAATATTCATGTCAACCTTGATCAAAACAACACAAATTCAAAAGACGGTAAAGCGCAGTTAGATGTAGCTTTAAAGCAAAAAGTTGATCAATATTTACGAGATCAAAAAGTCAATTTAAATGCCAAACAAAAACAAGCGCTGTATGTTGCATTGGCACAACAGCCAAAAACTTATAGCACCAAGGCAGAAAAGTTTACCAGTGCAATGACCAATATTTTGAATGATATGCAATTTGAGTATGATGGCTCAGTGCACTATCGTCAAAAAATGGGATCATTTAATTTAACGGCTCGTTATGAAAAGCCAACGTTATTGGTGCAAGCAAAAGTACCGATGGTGTTGGATTTAAAAGATTATAAGTTTTACATCAATTATTTTGCTTTGATGCCGTATTTGGTCAATAAAGAAAATCAAAATAATCTAGCGTATCTCGATTTTTCTAAATATCAGGGATTATTCAATCAAGTTGATTTCAAAAAATTTGCTGAATATGTCAAAGCTTCAAGTGCGGTTTACTATCGCTTAGCAGATCAAAATAATATTCAGGCCTTATCCCTTTCTTCTGCTGATAAAGCGGCTGGAGTGGTTGAAAAAATTCGCTTAAAAACCTCGATTGAAGAGCTAGTTTTACAAGCAAATTTATATAGCAAAGTGAATGAAAAATACTTAATGCAAAGTGTTTTGAATTTTAATGAAAAGAGTCTAGAAAAACTGGTCGCTGATGAAGTGAAAGCTTCAGAGCAGTCAAAATCTAATCATAAGCTTGAGCATAAAGATGCTACAGACGACGCAAGTGTCGTGAGCCAACAACTCTATCATTTAGTGAATAAGCATTTTGGCGTAGATGATGAAGAGGATTATGCTGCGGAAAGTGATGAAGATATTGCTGATGCTACGCAAGAAGCTACAGATGCAGATGAGTATGCAACTGAAGATGAAGCAGTTGTCGCGAGTGCGGCAGATGATGCAGAGCAAGAAGGGCTGAGTGCAGCGCAATGTAGAGAATTGTATAACGCTACGCAAATGACATATGGCGATGTTCAATATTGTGAAAGTATCTATGGCATTGATGTATTTAACAGTGCGGATAAGACACCAAGCTTTATTACCACAATCTCTAAATTACAAAGCGTAGAAAAAATATTTGCTGTTTACGATCAAAATCAATTTATTGATGACCATGCGTTTAAAGCACTCTGGATTAAACATCAAGCTGAGATTCAAAAAGCATTACCACCAGTTGATAAACGTAATCCATTTGTGATGGATGTTGGTTTGGATGCCCAAGGTCGCGCTGTAAAATTAGACTATGATTTGAATTATGCACTGCCTGAGTTGAAATCAAGTTTTAATATCAAAGCGGATATGTATGTCAGCAATTATGGTAAAGCAACACCAATCGATCAGGCACAGTTAAAGCGTGCCAAAACTTGGGCTGAGACAAGCAAAGGTTCTATGCTTGAAAAAGCAGTGAATAGTTTCTCTGAAAAGCTAGGTCAAACGGGAGTTCAAGAGCATTCTGCTGAGCCTTATACTTTGTCTTTAGATGATCAGCTTGAGACGATTGCAGCTCAAAAATATGATGCGACCCATTCTTATGAGCAAACTTTTAAAGCAGTATTTATTGCAAAACTGACAGAAAGCACACCACAAATTGTTGAACGTTACTCAAGCAAAGAATTGCAAGAAATTGCGAGTGTATATGCATACTGGTATTCAGACGAAGATGTGTATAACCCTGAAGGTAAAGCTTTGAAAGCTATCGAAGCATTACAAAGCAAACATCATTTACAAAATGAAGATCAGTTTGATGATCGTCTTGGACGTGCTGTTGATCGTATTGTGAGTGATGCAATGCGGGGCGATAAAGATCGCCAAGAATGGAAAAAGTTAAAAGCTCAATACAAACAACCTCAGCAACTATTTGCTCAGCAATATCAGATTCAATTTGAACGTGAAAATGGTATTTCAAATGATGAGAAAGCATTACTTGCACAAACAGCAAATGTTTTAGGACAAGTGTATGTGGATGCGCGTAAGAATCAATTGTCTGAAAAATCTATCAAATCATTGAAGATCGAACATAATGAATTTATTGATTATGAAATTTTTAAAGATGTTTATATGAAGTTAGTGAATGCTAAGTAACTAGTAAAAGAAGAGCCTGCAATTAGCAGGTTCTTCTTTTTATTATTTATAGAAAATCTTTGAGTTCAGGCTTAACACCATTCCAAATTGAAAAGGCTTCTATTGCCTGACCAACAAGCATACCAAAACCATCTGTAGAGGGAATTTGACGGGCCTGTGCTTGATCCAAGAAACTTGATGGTTTGCCATATGCCATTTCGTAAGCATGATGGAAAACTAAGGTTTCTGGTAGCTGTAATGCATCACCTGTTAAGCTTGCTGAAGTTGCATTAATCACAAAATCGTACTCACCACTTAGTTGATCTAAGCTTGTTGCAGTGAGTTCAATGTGTGCTACAGACTCTTTTAAGTCTTCAACGAGTTGTTCAGCACGAGCAAGTGTACGGTTTGCAATAACAATCTTTTTGGCGCCTGCTTGAACTAGAGGGTAGATGACACCTCGTGTTGCACCACCAGCGCCTAAAATGAGAATACGGCTATCTTTAAGTTCCCAGCCTAGTGCTTGAATCGCTGCAACCAGACCCTGACCATCAGTATTGTCGCCATAGAGCTTGCCATCTTCCATCCACAGCGTATTCACAGCTTTGGCAATCTTGGCACGTTCAGTCAGTTGATCACACAACGCAAAGGCCTGTTCTTTAAAGGGTACGGTGACATTCATCCCCATACCATTCTGGGCAAAAAATGCTTTGGCTGTATTTTCAAAACCATCCAATGGCGCAAGAATTTTTTTATAGTTTAAGTCGACTCCCGTTTTTACTGCAAAGGCGTGGTGAAGTTCTGGTGAGCGAGATTGTTCAATCGGATTTCCAATTACAGCAAATTGTTTGGTCATGAGTCATCAGGATGGTGAGATTGGTTAAAGTTTATAAAGTTGAGGGGGATGCTGCAATATTGATTTACATCTGAACATTCAAACAGGGCATGATTTCAGGACAAGAACATGCTTTGATATTTTTAGATCATTGCAAATGTTGGATCTGGTTTTAAAGATGAGTATTTATTTAATTCGACATGCGCAGAGTGAAGCCAATATCAATGGGCGAACTAGATCGCATGCTGCAATTGCACTGAGCGAGCAGGGGAAGCAACAGGCAGAACAACTTTGTGAAGCATTGCCACCTATTGCTCACGTCATTATTTCTAAATACCAAAGAACCTATCAAACCGCAGAACCAATTTTACTCAAGTATCAGATCACAGCAGAAGTCGACGACAACTTGCATGAGTTTAGTTATCTTTCGGAAAGGAGGTGTGCCAATACCAATCTGGATGATCGTAAGCAATGGGTCAATGCGTATTGGGAAAGAATGGATGATGAATATCGTGATGCCGATGACGCTGAATCTTTTGCTGACTTATATGGGCGAGTGCAATGTGTTCATGAAAAATTAAGTCAATTAGCGCAGCAATATGAGCATAAGAATTTGGCCGTATTTACACATGGTCAGTTTTTACAATTATTGCTCACCCTAAAACATGCACCGCAGCCATTGAGTCGAGAATTGATGCAAAATTTTAGATCAGACCTAATTCAGCGCCCCATCCCCAATACCGCAATATTTTTATTTTAATGTTTCAAGATAAGATTTCATCCCTGAGCTTTATATCAGGGATGAATCATTTCATTTACTTCTCTAAATCTAACCAATCTCTTGGTTTTAAATAATGGTCAGTAAGTCTTTTTTCAGGTGAGTTTGCTTCCCATTCAGGACGATAAGACCAACCCGCTAAATTGGGCAAACTGACGAGAATTGATTCAATGCGGCCACCCGTTTGTAAACCAAACAACGTACCACGGTCATAAACCAAGTTATATTCAACATAACGGCCACGACGATACAGCTGGAACTCACGTTGTGCTTCGGTGTAGGGTTGTTCACGATGCTTTTCAAAAATCGGTAAAATTGCTTCTAAATAGCCATTACCAACTGCTTGGATATATTTAAAGCAAGTTTCAAAATCCCATTGATTTAAATCATCAAAAAATAAACCACCAACGCCACGTTGTTCATCACGATGTTTTAAATAGAAATAATCATCACACCATTGCTTATGTTCAGCATAAACATTTTCACCAAAAGGTTGGCACAGGTCATAAGCTGTTTGATGCCAGTTTAGGACATCTTGATCATCTGGATAGAAAGGGGTTAGATCAAAACCCCCACCAAACCACCACACTGGATCTTGTCCTTCGGGTTCAGCGACAAATAAGCGTACATTTGCGTGTGAAGTTGGAATATTAGGATTTTTAGGGTGAATAACTAAAGAGACACCTAATGCTTGTGCCTTAGCACCTGCAATCTGTGGATGGCGCTCAGTGGCAGAAGCAGGCAATTTACTAATATTAATGTGGGAGAACATCACCCCACCTTTTTCAATTACATCACCATTTTGCAGAACACGAGATCGACCACCGCCGCCTTCAGTTCGCTGCCAATCATCAATGATAAATTCTGCGGTACTACCGCCTGCACGTTCCTGTTGCTCTAGTCCTGCACAAATGCGAGCTTGTAGATCGAGTAAAAACTCACGAACACGTTGAATATCAGCTGAAGTTGGGTGCTGCATGATGATCCTCTTAAAGTGATCTAGGGGTTAGTTACATCAAAGCATAAATCCATAAAAAAAATAAGGGATTTTTAATTATAATAATCAAAAATCCCTTAACTGCTTTATTTTTGAACGGCTTGTAAAAAGTGAATTAGAAGTCATCTTTTTTATAAAGATGATCCATACGCTCACGTTTGGTTTTTAAATAATGCTCATTAAATGGGTTACGACCTACAGTTAAAGGAACACGTTCAACGACATTGATGCCCAAATCAGTCAAAGCTTTTAATTTTAATGGATTATTCGTTAATAATTTCACTTCTTTGATTTGAAGGTGATCCAACATAATACTACACATGTCATAACAACGTGCATCAGCTGGAAGGTTCAATAATAGGTTTGCATCAACGGTGTCATGACCTTGATCTTGCAGTGCATAGGCACGGATTTTGTTGGTTAAACCAATTCCACGACCTTCTTGGCGGAGATATAAAATGACACCTTGACCTGCTTCGTTAATCAAACGTTGAGTCGCTTGTAACTGTGGGCCACAATCACATTTAAGTGAGCTGAAAGCATCGCCAGTCAAACATTCTGAGTGAATACGTACGAGTACTGGTTGGTTGGGAGCAGCTTCTAAACCTTTAGAAAGCGCCACATGTTCTTCGCCCGTTTCTGGGTCTTGAAACACGGAAATATTGAAGTCACCAAAAGCGGTTGGTAGCTTTGATGTTGCAATAAATTCAATTGGCACAGAGAGCTCGCTATGATAATAAAAACAGTGAAAGTATAGCCTAATGTGTGAAGATTGCGTGAATTGGAATTTCTGATTTTTCACATAAGTTTTTCTTTTTCATACAAAGCACACAATAATGGTTGATAAACAGTGACATAATTCAGGATAATCTGCGAGCCAATCTTAGATATTGGCATGAGAATGTTCAGCACTACATCATTCGCTCATGTGGCTGATTGAAGGTAGATCGTATTTAATTGTATGATTGCCCCCATTTAACCCAGCTTCGGATTTGCCAGGCTTAAAAAGGCTTTGCCACATTATGTTGTATACCGAAATTCCAACTCAACGCCCTGTTACGCCATTGTTAGATGGAATTGATCATCCACAACAATTACGTCAGCTCGAGCAAAGCCAACTCGCACAAGTGGCGGATGAGTTGCGTCAATATATTTTGTATGCAGCAGGACAAAGTGGTGGTCACTTTGGCGCAAATTTAGGTGTAATCGAATTAACGGTTGCACTGCATTATTGTTTTAATACGCCGCAAGATCGTTTGGTTTGGGATGTGGGCCATCAGGCTTATCCACATAAAGTCCTGACTGGACGTCGTGAACGTATCACTACTATTCGCAGTAAGGATGGTCTTGCAGCATTTCCTGCACGTGATGAGTCTGAGTTTGACACATTTGGTGTGGGGCATTCCTCGACTGCAATTTCTGCTGGTTTAGGTATGTCACTTGCACGCCGCTATCAAAAAGATCCATGTGATGTAGTTGCGATCGTCGGTGATGGGGCAATGACTGCTGGTATGGCTTTTGAAGCCATGAACGATGCAGTTGCTCATGATGCTGATCTTATTGTTGTACTCAATGACAATGATATGTCGATCTCTTGCAGTACGGGTGGTTTTGCTAAACACTTGGCTGCGATTTGGGAAACAGGTCAATTGGTAAATGTAGATGAACAAGGTGAAGCCTATGTTCAACCACATCCAAAGTGGACTTATAACTCTCGTTTACATCAGTCCGCGACTGATGCCGCAGATAACTTATTTAAAGCAATTGGTTTTGATTATTTTGGGCCATTTGATGGTCACAACGTTGAGCAATTGGCACAAGTTTTTAGTGCGCTCAAAAAACGTAAAGGTCCACGTTTAGTTCATATTTATACAAAAAAAGGTAAAGGCTTCGCCCCAGCGGAAGCAGATCCAATTACCTATCATGCAATTACCAAGATCGCACCAGTAGCAAATGCACCTGTAAAAAAAGCACCACCAAAGTATTCAGATGTGTTTGGGCAATGGTTGTGTGATGAAGCTGCTCAAGATCAGCGATTACTCGCGATTACACCTGCGATGTGTGAAGGCTCTGGCATGGTGAAGTTTGCACAGCAATATCCAGAGCGTTTCTTTGATGTAGCAATTGCTGAACAACATGCAGTGACCTTAGCAGCAGGTATGGCATGTGAAGGTTTAAAACCTGTGGTTGCAATTTATTCAACTTTCTTGCAACGTGGTTATGATCAGTTAATTCATGATGTTGCATTACAGAATTTAGATGTGACTTTCGGGATTGATCGTGCTGGTTTAGTTGGTGAAGATGGTCCGACGCATGCAGGTGCATATGACTATGCTTATATGCGCACTGTACCAAACATGGTGATCATGGCGCCGAAAGATGAAAATGAATGTCGCCAAATGCTACATACTGCTTACCTTTATGAAGGGCCAACTGCCGTACGATATCCGCGAGGTGCAGGCACAGGTGTTGAAATCCAGCAGCAGATGACTGCTTTGGAAATTGGTAAAGCCGAGATTGTTGCTGAATTTAATAAAGAAGTAGATCAACAGATTTCTATTCTAGCTTTTGGTAGCCGAGTAGCCCCATCAGTTGAAGCCGCACAGCAGTTTGCAAATAAACATGCTGTAGGTGTGCGTGTGGTGAATATGCGTTTTGTGAAGCCATTGGATGAGCAAATCATCCGTGACCTTGCGGATAGCACACAACTTTTCGTTACAGTAGAAGAACATGCTGTGATGGCTGGTGCTGGAAGCGCTGTTAACGAATTCTTGGCGCAAGCACAAATTGTAAAAGCTATTTTGAACTTAGGTTTGCCTGATACTTTCCTTCATCAAGCAACGCATCAGCAAATGTTGCAAGCCTGTGGTTTGGATGGTTCAGGGATACTTGCTTCAATTGAGAAAGCTTGGTTTTAGCTCTTAAGTTCATGTAAATGTGAGCAATAATTTTTCGCAACATTTTTCCCCTAAAAGCGCTTATATTTGATAGAATATAAGGGCTTTTATGCATTATTCTTTGTCAAAATCTTCAAATTTGTAGTGGGTGTTCAATGGAACCTATGGTGGTTATGGCTGCGCGTGCGGCTCAAACAGTTGGTCAAGAGCTTTTAAAGGCACATCAGAATCGTCATAAGCTCGATTTACAAGTTGAAGAAAAAGGCATCGATGGTCCAGTAACGCGTGTAGACCGTTACATCGAACAACTTACAATTGATACGCTTCGTAAAAGTTATAAAAACCATAGCTTCCTTGGTGAAGAGTTTGGTATGCAAGAAGGTAAAGGTCACGACGCAGATTGGTGTTGGGTGATCGATCCTTTAGATGGTACTCAAAACTTTATCAACGGATTCCCTCATTTCTGTATTTCTATCGCTGTACAACACAAAGGTGTAACGCAACACGGTGTGATCTATGATCCAGTCCGTGATGAATTGTTCTCTGCAAGCCGTGGTCGTGGCGCAGTCATGAATCAACGCCGTATTCGTGTCAATGTAAAAGATAATTTAGAAAATACGTTCCTTTCTGTTGGTCATCCCTACCGTGCAAAACGTAATGGCGAAATCGTTTCTTATGCAGAACAGCACTTTGCTTCATTATTGGCGGTAACTAAAGCAGGTTCTCAAATTCGTCGTGGTGGTTCAGCTGCATTAGATTTAGCTTATGTTGCTGCTGGTCGCTTTGATGGTTTCTTTGAACTTGGTTTAAAACCGTGGGATATTGCTGCGGGTGAGTTGATCGTGAAAGAAGCGGGCGGTGTTGTTGTTGATGCTCGTGGTGGAAATGAATCATTTGATAATGGTCAAGTGCTTGCTTGTTCATTGAAAATGTTAAAACCATTAATGCAAGCCGTTGTCCCAGCTTGGGGTGAAGCTGCAAAATAATTTGTAGATTTAAACAAAAAAGCCCTCATTGTTTGAGGGCTTTTTTGTTTTCGGGTTAATGGGGAGTTATGAAGATTATTTATGAGAGTGAGCTATTTTATATAGAAACACACCATGAAATACAGACGGTTAAAGTTGAAGAGCGAAATATTGATTTTTGATTAACTGTTAATGGTAAGACATTTTTTGGAAGTGCTTTTACACTCGCCAATATTCAATATTTAATGACTAAAGATAATCGAATGGGTGAGTCTGCTTTAGGTTCTTACTTTTGGTGTGTGGATATGCTTATCCTTGATCAGATGACTCATTAGTGCTTGGTAAAAGCAATTACAAATATATTAAATGATGAGTCTTTAGATATAGGGATGATATTAACTCAAGTTGTTAATTACTATTAATATTTTGCTTTCTTTGTAGCTTGGATACAAATATAAAATGTATTGAAATAGAAAAAACCAATTAAAAAAGGTGACTTTTAAAATTATTCTGCTATAATCCGCCCACGCACTTAAATTCCAGTTCATTACCTGAACATTCAGTTCTATTCATATTAGCGCACGCTGTCCATAGAGAGGACCACATCTTGCGCCCAAATCGCTTAGCGATTCTTCAGGTTGAGGCAGTAATCAAGCGTGCGTTTAGTCCACATCGTCGTTATTCGGATCGCCGCTGAATTTCATCTATTTTCAGCTTGAGTCGCTTTGCCGCTTGTTGCCGATGTCTATTTTTGTATTTATTAAAATGGAGCACCCACAAGGGTGAAACTCTCTATGAGCAAAACTTTTGCCGAATTTTCTTTGCACGAAACCTTACAACAAGCACTTGAGGGTTTAGGTTTTACAAGCCCAACGCCTGTGCAAGAACAAGCGATTCCAGCTGCATTAGAAGGTAAAGATTTATTAGTTTCAAGCCAGACTGGTTCTGGTAAAACAGCAGCATTTTTACTCCCAACATTAAATGCTTTAGCAGGTCAGGAAACTTTTGTGCCATTTAAAGAGCGCATGAAAGCAGTGACTCAACCAAGCATTTTAGTTTTATGTCCTACTCGTGAATTGGCTCAACAAGTAAGCCAAGACGCTATTGCATTTGTACGTCACATGAAAGGTGTTCGTATTGCTGCAATCATGGGTGGTATGCCTTTTGGTAAACAAATCCAACAGCTTAAAGGCGCGCAAGTCGTTGTAGCGACTCCTGGTCGTTTACTTGACTTGGTGAACCGTCGTCAATTGAAGCTTGATAAAGTTGAATCTTTAATTGTTGACGAAGCTGACCGTATGTTAGATCTAGGCTTCTCTGAAGACTTAGAAGCAATTAGTGATTTGGCTGCAAACCGTAACCAAACATTGATGTTCTCTGCAACATTTGCTGATCGTATTATTCGTCTTGCTGAACGTATGATGAATGATCCAGAGCGTATTGCGATTGAAACTGGTCACACAACAAATACTGACATCACCCAAACTCTTCATTGGACTGATGGCTTTGAGCATAAGAAAAAGCTTTTAACTCACTGGTTATCTGACGAAAACTTAGACCAAGCAGTTGTATTTGCAAGCACTCAAGAAGATACAGACATGCTTGCAGAAGAGTTAGCTGAAGCTGGTCATTCTGTAGTTGCACTACATGGTGCTATGCCACAAACCGTTCGTAACCGTCGTTTACGTAGCATCCGTGAAGGTCGTGCAAAAATCTTAGTTGCAACTGACGTTGCTGCTCGTGGTTTAGACGTACCAACGATTTCGCACGTAATCAACTTCGGTTTGCCGATGAAAAATGAAGACTATGTACACCGTATTGGTCGTACAGGTCGTGCTGGTCGTACAGGCCAAGCGATTACATTAGCAACTTACCGTGAGCGTGGCAAAATCCGTGCTTTAGAAGATTATTTAGATGCTCGTTTAAATGTATCTGAAATTGAAGGCTTAGAGCCATCTCCACCTCCTGCACGTTCAGGTCGTGATGGCGGTGGTCGTGGTCGTGATGGTCGTGGTCGTGGTCGTGGTGGCTTTGGCGGCGGTCGTCGTTTTGAAGGTGAAGGCAACTTCAAGCGTCGTGAAGGCGGTGATGATCGTCCACGTCGTAGCTTCGATGACAAACCTCGTGGTGAGCGCCCTGCATTTGGTGGCGAAGATCGTCCACGTCGCGAATTTAATTCTGACCGTCCACGCCGTGAAGGTGGTTTCGAAGATCGTCCACGTCGCGAGTTTAATTCTGATCGTCCTCGCCGTGAAGGTGGTTTCGAAGATCGTCCGCGTCGCGAATTTAATTCTGACCGTCCACGCCGTGAAGGTGGTTTCGAAGATCGTCCACGCCGCGAGTTCAACTCTGATCGCCCGCGTCGTGAATTTAATTCAGACCGTCCGCGTCGTGAAGGTGGTTTCAATGATAAACCACGTTTTGATGCGAATGACGACAACCGTGGCAATCGCGTAGACTATAAACCACGCCGTGAGGGTGGTTTCGGTGATCGCCCTAAGCGTGACTTTGGTGATCGTCCACAACGTGAAGGTGGTTTCGGCGACCGTAAGCGTAGCTTCGGTGGTGATGATCGTCCTAAACGTAGTTTTGGCGATGATCGCCCAAAGCGTAAGTTTGGTGAAGATCGTCCAGCTCGTGGTTCACGTGAAGAGCATTTCGGTGGCGACCGTCGTCGCAAAAACGATTTTTAATCGATAAAAACCGATGAAATGAAGAAGCCAGTTGAAAAACTGGCTTTTTTATTTTGAATGAGTCATGTAGAATGCCAAAATGTCTACTAGTTCAAACTTTACATGAAAAATGAATAGGGTTAAGCAAAATAAAAGTTTCTTGAATCAAGCGTGGTCGTTCATGTGCAGTGAAGGTTTACCATGCTTATTTGTTGTACTTATGCTATGTAATGGGCTATTTTTTGCATATGCCATTTTTGATGAAAATCACACTGATTCATTCAATGCAAATTCACATCAATCTGCTTCAGAATTTCGTTCAAAGAATAACTACATAAATTAAATAATCTTCATACATCGTTTATCAAAATAAAAACAAGCGCTTAATCTTTCAGTGTATAGTATGCGTGCATAAAAAGTGCAGGAATGAATGCCATTATGAATAACAAATCTCCTCTCGATTCAGAAGCCCTCATTGAAGTTAAAAACTTGAGCTTTAATCGTGGGGAACGCGTCATTTATGACGATATCAGTCTAAAAATTCGACGTGGTCAAATTACTGCAATCATGGGTCCATCTGGTACAGGTAAAACGACATTGCTTCGTTTGATCGGCGGACAACTAACACCTGATCATGGTGAAGTTTTACTTGATGGTAAAAACATTGCAGCTATGTCTCGTCATGAGTTATTTGCTGCGCGTGCCCGTATGGGAATGTTATTCCAAAGTGGTGCACTTTTTACAGATATGTCTGTGTATGAAAATGTCGCTTTCCCAATTCGTGCGCATACTAAATTACCAGAGCATATCATTGCTGAACTAGTTGCCTTAAAGCTTGAGTCAGTTGGTTTGCGTGGTGCTGAACAGCTAATGCCAACTGAATTGTCAGGTGGTATGAATCGTCGTGTTGCCTTAGCGCGAGCGATTGCATTAGATCCTGAGTTGATCATGTATGACGAACCATTTGCTGGTCAAGATCCGATCGTAATGGGTGTTTTGACGCGCTTGATTCGTTCTCTACGTGAAGCTTTAGATCTCACTACAATTATTGTCTCGCATGACGTTGCGGAGACTTTATCAATTGCTGATTATATTTATGTGGTTGCAGAAGGCAAAATTCAGGGTGAAGGTTCTCCAGAAGAATTAAAAAATCATGCTTCACCATTTGTACGTCAGTTTTTAACAGGTTCGGCAGAAGGGCCTGTGGAATATCAATTTACGCATCAAGCATATTTAGATAGCGAGGTTCGTCCATGAATACGATTGCCTGGCTAGGTAGACTCGTTATTGAGCGAATAAAGGGGATTGGTGCTGCGTCACTGATGCTCCTACAAGTTTTATTTGCAATGCCATCACAAGGTGGTTTTCAGCGCTTTGTTTACCAGATGTATCGCGTCGGGGTGATGTCGCTACTGATCATTGCCGTTTCTGGTTTATTTATTGGTGCAGTGCTTGGCTTGCAGATGTATAGCATTCTCGTCACTTTTGGTAGTGAAGCGATGTTAGGCACAGCCATTTCATTAACCTTGCTCCGTGAGCTTGCTTCGGTGGTTGCTGCATTATTGTTTGCGGGGCGTGCAGGTTCAGCTTTGACTGCTGAAATTGGTTCGATGAAGCAAAGTGAACAACTTGCTAGCATGGAAATGATCGGTGTTGATCCACTTCGACAGATTGTTGCTCCACGTTTATGGGCTGGTATTGTCAGTTTGCCAATGTTGACGGTGATTTTTGCAACCATTGGTATTATCGGTGGCAAGTTAGTTGGCGTTGACTTTTTAGGTGCAGATGAAGGTTCTTTCTGGGGCGGTATGCAGAGTACAGTTCAGTTTGGGCATGACATTTTGAATGGCACAATTATTAAAAGCATTGTGTTTGCACTGATTTGTACATGGGTGGCGGTGTATCAGGGCTATGCTTGTGATCCAACACCAGAGGGTATCGCGACTTCGATGACGAGAACGGTCGTATATTCTTCACTTTGTGTATTAGGTTTTGATTTCGTGTTGACTGCGGTCATGTTCGGAGGGATTTAATGAAATCACGTACTAGTGAGCTGGCCGTAGGTATTTTTGTCATTATCTTCGGTATCGCTCTATTTTTTCTTGCAATGAAAGTTAGCGGTTTGGTTGGGACAAATTTACGTGATAGCTATAGCATGACAGCGCAGTTTGATAACGTAAATGGTTTAAAACCTCGCGCCAAAGTCACCATGAGTGGCGTAACGATTGGTCGTGTAGAATCTATTTCTCTTGATCCCGTCACGCGTTTAGCAACAGTAAAATTTGATTTGGATGGTAAGCTGACGAGCTTTGATCCAAAACAGCTTAAAGAAGTGCAGAACAATGCACTTGAAGAATTACGCTACAGTTCTGATTATGAGCAAGCTGATGCTGCGAAACAAAAAGAAATGGAACAGCAACTTATCAGTAACATGACCTCCATCACGAGTCTGGATGAAGATGCTTATATAATGGTAGCAACCAATGGCTTATTGGGCGAAAAATATTTGAAAGTTGTGCCAGGTGGTGGAGTGAACTATTTGAAACGTGGTGATGTTGTTTCAAATACCCAAGGTACAATGGATTTAGAAGATTTGATCAGTAAATTTATTACTGGTGGTGCTGGTAAAGCCACATCAAGCTCGACAACTGAGAGTTCAACATCACCAGCTGCAAACGCTGATGCAGAACCATCTTTTGTTGAGTAATTCAGGTTAGGAGATTGAAGTGAATACATTATTGAAACAGACTCTAACGGCAAGTGTATTATCAACCATGCTTGCAAGTGCTGCATTTGCTGCACCAACAGAGACCCCACCTGATTTTGTAAAACGTGTGGCTGATGGCTTGATTACGCGTCTAAAAGCAGATCATGCTAAATTGCAGAATAATCCTGCTTTAGTAAAAACGATTATTCGTCAAAACCTTGATCCGTATGTTGATTCACAAGCATTTACTCGTATCGTATTGGGTACTTATGCAAATAATCAGTACACAAATGCTGCTCAACGTGCTCAGTTTGAGAAAAACTTCCGTGAAGTGATTATCGAGAACTATGGTAGTGCTTTCGCTAAATATACCAATGAAAGCTATACCATGCGTCCGTTTAGATCATCAAATAGCAAGAATCCAGTGGTTACTTTAGACTTCTTGCATAACGGTGAAAAGATTCCTGTATCTTTCCAGTTGACGGATAAAGGTGATCAGTGGAAAGTGCGCAATATCAATGTGTCAGGTATTGATTTAGGTTTACAGTTCCGTAATCAGTTTGCGGCGACAGTGCAACGTAATGGTGGTGACATCAACAAAGCGATTGCAACGTTTAAACCAGATGCAGACTCTGCTGTTAGCAAAAAATAAGGTAACGATGGATGATTCAGTATATTGATCAGCAACTCGTCGTTTCTAAAACGATTAACTTTCTAAATGCAGAAGATATTTATCAAGCAGGCTTAAAGCAAATCCAACAACATAAGAGTTTTCCTTTGGTTGTTGATTTAGGTCAGCTTGAGCAAGGAAATACGCTATCTTTGGCCGTTTTGGTGCAATGGTTGCGTCAAACACCTGAGAGTAAAGGTCTGCATTTCAAAAATGTTTCTGAGAAAATGTTAAAGATTATCCAAGCTTGCCATCTACAAGATGATTTGAAATTGATTTAAATGATTCTTGTAGATAAAAAAGAGAGCTATTTATAGCTCTTTTTTTATTCCTATAGTTTGGGGAACGCAGAAAAAAGCGCGCCACAGGTTGGATATTTTTGATGTAGCTTTTTTAGATAATAGGTTTGGTCATGTTCTAAAAAACCATCTAATAGTTTCATCGGTATGCTTTGATTATTGCATCGTTGGGTTCTTCTATTCCATGCGCTAAAAGGTGAAATTGGATGATCAATTGTTATGATGTTTTTATCGCAGTGTAATAATGCCAATGAACTGATTTGATAATTTTGAGGTGTCGTCTTATCTGGTGGATACGCTAGACCAATGACTAAATTATTACTTTTTATTGTTTTGATTGAAAAATCACTATGCCATTGTTTAGGCTTGGACGAGAAAATCTTTGTTAGCAAACTTTGAAAGATAAAGTGAGGGTGCTGAAAGGTGAGCTGCTTATGGTTGCTTGAAGATAGTTGCTGAACAGATTGAAGCCGTGCAATAAACACATCATTTGGGGAGTGCGGTGCGCAGGCAAAAGCTAGGTTTATCGAAAGGGTTATATTCAAAACTAGAAAGAACCCTTTCATTTTAGATCCATTTCTTCCATCTAAAGTAGATCATTGGTAAGACTAAAAATGCCATTAAAATTGCGGTGACGATCCAAAAGCTCAAACTACCGTGTGCAAAAGGGAGTTCTTCCGTATTCATACCATAAATGCTGGCAATCAGCATAGGTGGCGCAAGCATACTTGGTAAGATCGAGAATCGGCGAATTGTATCATTCTGTTCAGTGTTAATGAATCCAGACGTAGTATCCAATAAGAATCGTACTTTCTGGAATAGGAAGGCATCATGTTCGACCAGTGAGCGGACATCTTCGCTGAGCTCTCGAATATCCGCATCATAAATATGACTGCCCAAAGCACGCGGGCGGGATAAAAACGTTAATACACGACGTAAATCGATTAAACAAAGTTGAGCTTTTCCAAGCATATCTTCTTGCTGGGCAAGCCGAGTAATCATGTCATCCAGATCTAAAATCTTTTCTCGATGATGATTATTTAGGACTTCTGTAGAATATCTTTCTAAGTCCTTGTGGATATCTTCTAAGATATCCGCAAGTTCATCTAACTTTGCTTCGAGCAATCCGAGTAAGATCCAAGTGGGATCTTTATAGTCCATATCGTAGTCATTGCGGCGCGCTCGTGCACGAAAAGCACGGAACGCAACAAGCTTTTCGCCACGCATGGTAAACAAACGGTCTTTATGCAAAATAAAGGCAACGGTTTGCACCATTGCAAGCATATGAGACGTGTCTTCAGTGTCGCCATCGACCTGATAATTTTTATTCTTTGTTAAAAAATATGTACTGATATGCAAAATTCCATCATCATCACGATAGAATCGAGCGGATGAGGAAATGTCTTCAAGTGATTTTAATGTGGGTAAATTTCGATCATAGGCATCGAGAACCCATTGTTGTTCTTCTTGAGATGGAGCGATCAAATCAATCCATACGAGTTCAGGGTGTAGATCAAAGCCCCCATTGATCGTTGCATCTTCTAGACTACCGCGCTCAGTGGCATAAAAGGCTTCAAGCATGTCTTTTTTCCTCGCGCAGTGATGTAAAGCTTTCATCATTTTAAGGAAAGCCAGCGTGTATTTTAGACAAGGATCGAATGAAAAACACTTGCCTAAACGATATTTTCTAAAAAATCTTGTTTCTTAGCCTACTTTAACAGCATGACAGTTATATAAAACGGTTTTAATTGTATGAATTCTATATGTGTTTTCTGCGGCTCCTCCCTTGGTAATGATCCTATTTACAAACAAATTGCACAAGCGACAGGCCAAGCAATAGCAGAACAGGGTCTCACTTTGATTTATGGTGGTGGTCGCTCTGGATTGATGGGCGTTGTTGCTGACAGCGCGATACAGGCTGGAGGGCAGGTGATCGGTGTGATTCCAAATGCTTTAGTCGATCGTGAGTTAGCCCACACAGGGCTGACAGCGTTGCATGTGGTGAATGACATGCATGAGCGAAAAACTAAAATGGCTGAATTGGCCGATGCTTTTATCGCTTTACCCGGTGGAGCAGGTACTTTGGAAGAAATTTTTGAACAATGGACATGGAGTCAGTTAGGGATTCATCAAAAGCCTTGTGCATTTTTAAATATAGATGGTTTTTATGATGGGGTGATTCAAACAATACAAGATTCGGTTAATCGAGGGTTTAGTCAGGCTCGTTTTGTCGAAAAGCTGATTGTTGCTGATAATATTGGTGACATTTTAAAAGCATTTACAGCATATGAACCTGCTATACCTAAATGGATGTCAACTGCTGAAATTCAGGCGTGAGAGAGAAAAGTGAAAACAATTACTGTGGCTGCGGCTGTTATTTTGAACGAAAAAAATCAATTATTATTGGTGCGTAAACAAAACACACAGGCTTTTATGCAAGTTGGTGGAAAATTAGAGCTGAATGAAGCACCTGAACTTGCGATTCAGCGTGAAATACTGGAAGAGATCGGTTGTCATTCGGAAATCAAAAAGTTTATTGGGCAGTTCCATACACAGGCGGCCAATGAACCTGATCATCTTTTGGTGAGTTATGTTTATTTAGTTGAGCTAAAACAATCTCCTCAGATTGCAGCTGAGATTGCTGAAATGAAGTGGATTCAATTAGATGATCAAATCACTTTATTAGCTCCTTTGACGAAAGAGGTGGTGATTCCATGGTGTCGTAAAAATCAACCACTTATGCAGATGGCTTAACACCGCCAGCAGCGAGACAAATGGCATAAATTTTTTGGCAGCCCAATTGTTTCAGTATTTCTGAAAGTGCATGGATTGAGCTGCCCGTCGTCACCACGTCATCCACGATCATGACATTCCGATAACGGATTTTATTTGGTGGGCATGCAATAAATTGTTGTTCAATATGATCAAGTCGCTCTAAGCGAGTTAGACCTTTCTGTGAATGCTGTGCTAAGCGTTGTACAGGTTGCCAGATTGGAACATTCAGGTGCAGGCTCAGTGTTTTGGCGAGCAGAAGTGACTGATTATAGCCTCGTTCAATCAAGCGATCTATTGAAATTGGCATAGGTACAATCGCCTGTATTTTAGGCAATTTGAGTTGTAATAAAAGCCCTGCTAATAGCCGTTCATATTCAAGTTTTTGCTCATATTTAAACTGTTGAATAATACGATCAATCGGATATTGATAATGGCAAGCAACGTAAATATGCTGTTCATGACGTTGAATTTGTTGTTTTAACCAAGGCAATTGTTGCCAACAATTTGAACAAACGCCAAACTGTTGCTTGATGCCCACATCACATAAATCACATGGCGTAAAATAATCAAACAACTGTCGGGTTTGTTTACGTAATAAATTAAACATAGGCATAACGTGGTGCTTCAGGTAACCAGCGTTTCAGCAAGCCTTCTGCATGTTGCGGGTAATCTTTGAGAATGTGTTCAGCCACATAATGTGCTTGACTCAGTAGATGATCATCACGTTCTAAGCGCGCAACACGAAAGCCCATATCACCTGTTTGTTTAGTACCGAGTAATTCACCGGGACCACGTATTTCTAAATCTTTTTCTGCAATCACAAAACCATCATTACTTTCTCTTAAAATTGAAAGTCGTTCCTGCCCATTTTGTGAGAGTGGTGTTTTATAAAGTAATGCGCAGAAACTAGCCGTTGCGCCACGTCCCACACGACCACGAAGCTGATGCAGTTGCGACAGGCCAAGCCGCTCGGCATTTTCAATTACCATAATAGAGGCATTGGGAACATCAACACCGACCTCAATCACCGTCGTTGCAATCAGGAGTTGTGATTGATTGTCTTTGAAAGCTTGCATAACGGCTTGCTTTTCATCAGCCTTCATTTTTCCATGAACCAATCCAATCTTAAGGTCAGGAAAGCGTTTTCTGATTTCCTGATAAGTTGCTTCAGCGGCTTGTGCATCTAAGGTTTCGGATTGTTCGACTAGCGTGCAGACCCAGTAAGCTTGCTTGCCTTCAAGACAATTCTTAGCGATACGTTGCAACACTTCTTCACGGCGATCCAAAGGAATAGTCACGGTTTGAATCGGTGTTCGTCCCGGTGGGAGTTCATCAATGATAGAAGTATCAAGGTCACCATAGGCACTCATTGCAAGCGTACGAGGAATGGGGGTTGCGGTCATGACTAGTTGATGCGGTGTGAATTGATCAACCCCTTTGTTGCGTAAAGCGAGGCGTTGGTCAACACCGAAACGATGCTGCTCATCAATAATAACCAGTCCTAATTTTGAAAATTCCACATTGTCTTGAAATAATGCATGCGTACCAACAACCAGTTGGGCGTGACCCTCTTTGATGTGTTGCTCAGCTTGCGCACGCGCTTTGCCCTTTTGTTTACCTGAAAGCCAAGCCACTTCAATACCCAGCGGTTCAAACCAACGTTTAAAATTCAAGTAATGTTGTTCCGCTAAAATTTCAGTTGGTGCCATTAACGCAACTTGCCAATCTGCTTCAAGCGCATGACATGCGGCAACGGCAGCAACCAAGGTTTTACCTGCACCGACATCACCTTGAACCAAACGTAACATTGGTTGATCTTGTTTTAGATCTTGTAGAATTTCTTTCGAGACACGCTTTTGAGCATTGGTCATTTGAAAGGGCAATGCTTCTAATAGTTTTTTAGCGAGTATTTTACTGCTACTAAATCGAGGTGCGGCAATCTGACGAATATAAGCACGACGTGTCAATAAGCTAATTTGATGCGCTACGAGTTCTTCAAAAATCAAGCGTTGTTGTGCAGGATGTGAACCTTGATTGAGTTGTAACATATTGGCATCAATCGGTGGTTCATGAATGTAGTGTAGGGCCTGTTTTAACTCATAACCGTTGCTGTACTTACTTGGTAATAATTCAGGAAGATCATCACTATGATGTTGCAACGCTTGGCGAACATATTCACGTAGCTTAGGTTGAGTGAGTCCTTCTGTACTCGGATAAATGGCCGTGAGCTGAGTTTTTGGAAGAGACGTATGCTGTTGAATGACTTGGATTTCAGGATGATAGAGTTCTAAACCACGCGCACCGACACGGACTTCACCGAAAATCCGTAAACGTTGTCCCATTTTGATGCGATCAGTTAAGCCTTTATAAATATGATAAAAACGTAAAGTCACTTTGCCAAAATCATCTTGGAGCAATGCGGCAAGAGATTTCTTTTTCCCGGGTGGAAAATCAACGGATCGCACTTCACCTTCAAGTAAATAACTTCGTCCAACAACCAGCTGATTCATTGGAATAATAGTGCTACGATCTTCATAGTCACGGGGAAGATGAAATAGCAAATCATCCGTGCTAAAAATATGAAGCTTTTCTAATAGGGTCGCTGCGGCAGCACCAACGCCTTGTAATTGCTGGACTGAAGTCATCTTTGATCAAGGGTATGTATGCATATTTTATTTATTGGTTATGGTAAAACATCTCAGCGTGTCGCTAAACACTTATTTGAGCAAGGCCACCACATTAGCACAATTAGTCGCAGTCCAAAAACAGATTGTTACGCTACTCATTATATTCAAGATGTTCAGCAACTTGATTTAACATCATTTCCGCCGATTGATATGGTTTATGTGATTTTAGCGCCTGCTGAAAGTGGCGTTGCAGCATATCGACAGACCTATGTAGAGAGTGTTCAGCCGATTGCGGAAGCATTAAAGCAGCATCCTGTTCAGCGTATTGTGATTGTTTCTTCAACTCGTGTTTATGGTGAAAGCGAAGGTCAGCGTATCGATGATGAATCGGTGATTCAACCCGTCGATGAGCAAGGACATTTACTTCGAAAAATGGAGTTGTTGTGGCAGGATTATTATCCTCAACAAAGTATTATTGTTCGTCCTACAGGGATTTATGGGACTTCAATTGCTCGATTAAAACGACTCGCAGAGCAGACACAAACTTATCCAGTGATTCATTTTAGTAATCGTATCCATGTGGATGATTTAGCTAGATTCTTGGCATTTTTAGTCGATATTCAAACCTTTGAATCGAGTTATATTGTGACGAACAACATCCCGATTCCGATGCATGAGATTTTACTTTGGTTTCAACAAAAACTGGGATTACCACTGCTAAAGCTTAGCTCAGACCATCAGACAGGTAAGCAAATTTTTGCAACCCGATTGGCCAAAACTAATTTCAAACTCAATCATCCCATTTGCTTTAATGACTATGCTGAGTTGTTACACGTACATAGTAATGAAAAATAATTAGGCTAGACTGCAAGTATGCTTTGAATTGTTGGTATGGATTTTGAATTTTAAATATCAACAAATTCCGTAAAGGAACTGCCTGAATTATGCACGAGGTTTGCAGTTGGGCGTAAAAGGTTGGATATGAGAAAAATAATCTGTTTAATGTTGTTAGGATTGATATCTGTTGAGGGCTGGGCCGGTGAGCAGACATGGTGTGTGTTCGACCCACTAGGTGCGAAAGGTGATATTAGTCGTCGTTTGCAAGATGTACGTTTGACTGCATTACAAAATCGAGTCGACTTAAAATTTCAATTTTTCAAAAATGAAAAGGATGCAATCCAAGCCTTTGACCAAAAAAAATGTTCGGGATTAGCAGCTTCTAACTTTAATACTTATCGTTATAACCATTTCATCGGTAGCACGGGTGGAATTGGTTTAATTTCAAATAATCGAGTTGCGCGGATGTTTTTGCAACTTTTAAATAATGTGCATGTCGAAAAACGTATGATTGGTCAAGACTATGAGGCAATTGGAATGATTCCAATTGGCACAGCGTATATGATCATGAATACACAGCAGATCAACAAAGTATCTCAATTAAAAAATAAGCGTATCGGTATTCTTGAAGATAATCCGCCACAACAGGCGTTGGTGCAAAGTGTTGCTGCAAAGGCAGCATATGTAGATTTCTCTGATGCGGTTGATTTGTTCAAGCAAAAGAAAATCGACATTTTGGCTGCTCCAGCTTATGGTGTCTTGCCGTATAACATTAAGAAAGAGTTTGGTGAGTCGACGCAGGTGGTTAATTTTCCTGTCGCCTATTTTGCGATTAGCATTGTTATTCGCCCCAAAGATTATCCAGTTGGTTTCGGGCATCAAATTAGAAATTGGTTTGTTAAAAATAACAATGTCTTAGCAGCGCAAGCGATTCAATGGGAAAATCACCTTCCTGCATATTATTGGGCAGATATTTCTAACTTTGAAAAGCAGGGATATGAAGCGATGGTGGCTAAGATTCGCAATCGTTATGTTGATCTTGGATACTATGATGCGTATTTCGTTGAATTAATCAAACGATTGAGATGTATTGATGACCCTCAATATTTAGAGTGTCGAAAGTAAAATAAAAGGCAACCGAAGTTGCCTTTTTTATGACTTAAGCTTTCTTTCGCTTTAATCGGCGTTTTGCTTGTTGTGAAGCCATAGCCTCTAACGCTTCGGCAAGTTCTTCATCACTAAAAGTCGTGATGTGTTGCAGCATTTGTAATGTTGCTTCATCCAGTACAAGTTGTGCCCCAGCTGCCATTTCACTGAAGTTATCATCATATTCAATAAAACCTTGATCGTTGTTACGGATATAGTTTTGTTGAGTTAAGACTTTAATGAAACTTTGGAATAATGCTTTATCGAAGAATTCAGGTGAATTGAATTCATATAACACAGATAGGCGTTGACCGAGTAAGTGGCTAAGCTCTTCAACTTGTTTAGTTGAAATATTGCCAGAACCACGTTGCGTAATCAGCGCTAAGGTCATGTAATAGCGTTCTAAACTTTGTTTAACAGGCATTGCAAGCGTTAAGAGTTTTTGATGCTCTTCACTGTTTGGCGTTGGGCTGAAAAGATTGCCTTCTTGATCTTGGAAAATCAGACCTATCTCAGCCAATGCATTGATATAGCTATCAATATGTTGCTGTAACTCAGAAGGTTGCCATTTCATAAATAATTCAGCTTTTAAGAATGGATACAAGGTACGGATCACATTACTCAAATCTGTTTTATGGATTTTACCATTGTGCTCAACCAATGAAGCAACCAATGATGGCAAGACAAAGGCATGTAAAATATTATTACGGAAGTAAGTGAGTAGAACCGCTTGGTTGTCCTCAATCGCAATAATATCACCTAGTACGTGTTGAACACGTTTGATGAGCTTTAGCTTCAAGCCATAAGCAATAATTTCTTTACCCGATAATGGCGTTACTTGCGTGCGCTCATCGTAAGGATGTTCTGTCACTAGATCTCGATAAATATCGAGTTGCTTCGCACAGATTTCTTCATCCAAAGTGTGTTTTGGTGTTGCCAATAAAATTAAAGACAATAACGAAACAGGATTGATCACCACGGCACGGTTGATATTTTCTAAAATGACATTTGCAGAACTTGAAACCACATTTGACAGTTCAGTAGAGCTTGCTGTTTCGATTTGGATATTATCCGCATTGTTTTGCTTCAAAATATCATCAAGGAATACTGGCTCACCAAAATTCACATGCACTTTACCGAAGATACGTTCAATTTTTCGTAAGGTTTTTACGATACCAAAAATTGATTCAGCTTCTTTTGGTTTGCCTTGCATTTCACCAACATAGGTTGAGCCTTCCATTAAGCGCTCATAACCAATATAAGTTGGAACAAAAACAATTGGTTTTGCAGGGCCACGTAAATGTCCTTGGATGGTCATTGCCAACATACCCGTTTTTGGCGGAAGTAAGCGACCAGTACGTGAACGACCACCTTCAATAAAGTACTCGATTGGTGTATTGCGTGACAAAATGCTATACAAATATTCTTTAAATACAGAAGTATAAAGTGCATTGCCACGGAATGAACGACGAATAAAGAATGCGCCGCCGCCACGGAGTAGTTGACCTACAAAAGGTAAGTTCAAGTTATCACCAGCAGCAATATACGGGATCATCAAACCACGTTTATAAATGACATACGACAATAATAAATAGTCGATATGGCTTCGATGACAAGGTGTATAAACGATCTCGTAGTCTTTTGCTAATTCACGGACTGTACTGAAGTTATGTACTTCAACGCCGTCATAGAGCTGCGTCCATAAACGAGTTAATGCCATATCCGCAAAACGTACTGCGGAAGCAGAATAATCAGAAACGATTTCATTAACATAACCAATAGCACGACGTTCGGCTTCAAGCATACTGATTTTGTGCTGAATGCTTTCACGACGAATGGCATCTTGTACCTCAGGTGATTTGATCACTGACTGCATGACATTGCGACGGTCAGACAAGTCAGGGCCAAGTACCACTTCACGTTGCTGATCCAAATACGTATCTAACGAGCTGGCAATATACGTTGCTGGTGAGATATTTGGATGATTAGTCTTGGCATAATCTACCAATTCACGTAGAGATTGCGGCTCGTGAAACTCTAAATAAGATTGACGACCATGCAGACCAATGTTGACGAGTTGTTTAACTGTACCTGGTGTTGCCCAAGTATCTGAGAATAATAATTTGAACCAAGAATCTTCTTTATCTGGTGAACGTCCCCAAAGCACAGTCACAGGAACTAATTCCACTTCGACTTCTGGATTTTGCTCTAGCGCTTCGATAAGTTGTAAAAGGCGTGGGGGATAGGTTTGGGTATTGAAGAAATTGTTTTCGTTATGGTGTAAAAAGAGAACTGAATTTTTTTCTTGATAAGTCCCAAAAGCCAAAGGGTCTAGGGCTGGTTTTAAATGTAGACGTCTCGTTTCTCCATCAACCACAAGCGCATTACTACGAGAGTAATTTTGTAAAACATAGCACACCAGTTTATTTGAATCAGTTGTGCTTTGCTCTGCTGTGGTGGATTCTGTAGGAACTTCACCAAGAACATGTGGGGTAACCACAAGGTCAAGTAACTTACTCGAAAGTTGGCGATACATTTGACCAAATCCAGTCTTGGACATTACAAACTCCTAAATAATAATCCTGACATCGAGTCATGATGAACACGACATTCTGCGATATTCTTACATAAAACGGTATGTTATTTTCTGACAAAATATAGCGTATTTGGTAGATTTTATCGTTAAAAATCGTATTTTTAGCAGGTATAACTAAATACGAATGTGACGGACGAATCATTTTATCCTGAGCATCTTTATTGGAATTTATGGCACAATCAAAATATTAACCCCACAAGGATGGGTTAATTTCTCCTGATTGATGTTGGAAGGTTATTATATGAATGCTTTGACTCAAGAACTCGTTGAACTGTTGACCCTAGAAAGGATTGAAGATCATATTTTTAGAGGCAATAGCCGTAATTTAGTCGGGAAACGAGTGTTTGGTGGACAAGTGCTTGGTCAAGCATTACGCGCTGCATCATATACAACTGACCGTCCAGCACATTCCTTACATGCATATTTTTTGTATGGGGGGGATGTAAATGCGCCGATTATTTATGAAGTTGAACCGCTTCGAGATGGTAAAAGTTTTGCAAGCCGTCAAGTCAAAGCCATTCAACATGGGCGTGTAATCTTTTCTGCGATGGTATCTTTTGCCTATCCTGAAGAGGGTTTGAATTATCAACATAAAGAACCAGAATACCCAGCACCTGAGACATTAAAGTCAGAAAATGAACTCAAAGAAAGTCTAATTAATTTTGTGCCTGAAAATGTGCGCGCGAGTTTTATGCGTGAACGTCATGTCGAAATTCGACCAACGCAATTGATTAATCCATTTCAGCCACAACCAGAAGCGCCGTTTTACGCGCATTATATTCGGACTCATGGCACGATTCCGTCAGAGCTAGATGAAATTTCATTGCATCAGGCAATTGTGGCATTTTATTCAGACTTTACATTGATGACCACAGCATTACGGCCCCATGGTTTGTCGTGGATTTCACCAAACTTACAATGTGCAAGTATTGACCATACGATTTACTTCCACAGACCATTACGTGCAGATGATTGGATGCTATACGATATGGAAGCAACGGTGAGTGCTAGTTCTCGTGGTTTGAACTTTGGTAAGATGTGGCAGAATGGTCAGCTTGTTTGTAGTACTGTACAAGAAGGCTTGATTCGGCTCAGAGAAATTGAAACGCAGTAATATTAAAAGAGAAAAATAACTAATTTGGAGTGTATGTGGTGTTTCAATCTCATATTTCTACATTGATAAAGCAACACTCCTTTAAATCTTTGGTTGCAGCCAGTTTGTGTTTAATTGTTTTTGGGTGTTCACGTAATGAATCACTGTCTGCCGAATATCAAGAAGCTTGTCATGGTGAGCCTTTGACAACAGTGGCTCAACGTAATCAAGCTTTAGAAGATGGTTTTGTTATAAACCAGCAATACAAATGTATTGATAAAGCTTCATACTTGGCTATGCAAGAAGCTGAGGCACAAAGAATAGCTGCAAGATCCCCTGAAGCATTGGCAAGAAAAAAAGTAGAAGCTGAGGCACGTGATGCTCAGATTGCAAGACAAAGAGAGCAGAGAGGTTATGAATCAGAAGCCGATCCTACTCCGAAGTATGAGTTGCGTTATGTCGAAATTAACTCGGCGTCAGTTGCGGAGTTAACGCATGTTTGTAATATTAAAAATGGGACAGCTGAAGACATTGTAAAAGAGCGCGAACGTAATGGTCAGTTCGGAGATTGGGTTGATGTTGTTCACCGTGTATTTGCGATGAGTGCAGCGCAAAATGTGGTATATGCTTCGGTATGTGGTTTAACTGTTAATGGTCAGAGTTTTAATGGAGCGCCCGCAGATGAGGCGGTAGCTCAACAGATTTATCAGCGTTATTCTCATTATAAGTAACAATTTATAAATTCTTTTTCTATATTTTACCCGTGATTACTGTGACAAAAAATTGCTCGAATCTTCAATAAGCACATGCCATAGTATTGATAGTTCATCAATTCCTTATTTTTAGAATGAATTTAAATACACAAATTTTAATTGCCGCAATATTCGGTGTGCTATTTGGACTTTTGCTCACAGCACAGCCAGACACAGTCTTTGCTGCAAATAGTTTATATGGACTTGGAATTTTAAGTAGCATTTTTATTGGCTTGTTAAAAATGTTATTGATCCCACTGATTTTCAGTTCGATTGTCGTGGGTGTTTCCAATTTACAAGCAGGTGGGCAGTTTGGTCGCGTTTGGAAAGTGACCGCACTGAGTTGCTTAACGACAACGACACTAGCTCTCATTCTTGGAATTAGCTGTGCGCATATTTTTGAGGTCGGAAAGGGAATTGATATTACGGTATTTCAGGCTGCGATGCAGAGCCATGAAACACCAGCTACGCTGACACCATCCAGCTTTTTAACGAACTTTATTCAAAATACTTTAATTAATCCTTTCAAGGCATTTAGTGATGGTAATGTGCTGGCTGTTGTGGTATTTGCGCTGTTTCTTGGCGTGGCTTTGGTAAAAGGAGGTGAGCGGTTCAATTCAGTTCGGCAAATCAGTCAGCAGTTTTTTGAAATAATGATGATGTTGGTGGGCTGGGTGATGAAGCTTGCACCGATTGGGATTTTTGCCTTACTTGCGAAATTAATTGCAACCGAAGATCTATCTGTTTTGAGTCGACTGTTTGAGTTTGCAGTTGTGGTGACAGGTACAACGATTTTTCATGGTCTCGTGGTACTGCCGTTGTTGCTCTGGATATTTGGAAAGATGAATCCAATAACCTTTTTCAGAGGGGCTAGAGCTGCGCTGGTAACTGCATTTGCGACTAGTTCAAGTTCCGCAACGATGCCGCTTAGTTTGAAGTGTGCTCAGGAGAATTTAGGCGTTCGTCCACAAACAGCGGGTTTTGTGATTCCTTTGGGTACGCAGTTAAATATGGATGGAACAGCGCTTTATGAGGCTGCAGCAGCATTGTTTATTGCAAATCTGATGGGGCTAGATTTAAGTTTAACGCAGCAAATTATTGTGTGTTTGACTGCGATTATCGCATCTTTGGGCGCGCCAGGAATTCCAAGTGCAGGCATGGTGACGATGATTATGGTGCTGCAATCTGTCGGATTACCAGCAGAGGCAATCGCAATCTTACTTCCAATTGACCGTTTGTTGGATACGGTGCGTACCGTTGTGAATGTACAGGGCGATATGATGATTAGTGTGGTTGTTGATCGCTATGCGAAGCAAGTAGAAACAGAACCAAGCTGATTTTCCCGCTATACATCAGGCGTAAAAAAAGCAGGAGATAACTCCTGCTTTTTTTATTAACTTGAATTACGCAGCTTGTTGTAAAGCGCGTTTTGCAGCTGGTGAGTTGGTGAGGTAGTTCACAGCATCTTGAGTATTCCCTTCTTTTACAGGGTCATACCAAGGCATTAAGTAATCAATTTGCTGAGCAACCAACCAAATTGGATTTGGAAGAATTTGGTTGTCCTTGCTGCCGATCTTATACCATTCTAGCCAAACCCAAGGTTTGAATAGACTTGGTTTCTTATCAGCAAAGCGTGGATCTTGGCTCATGATATGCGCTGCACCATCAACCCAAAGTCCTAGAACGCCAACAATTACGGCAACGCTAAGGTAGTAACGTGCAATATAGCCACCGCCTAAATGACGGTAGAGATCAAATGCAACTGTACGATGTTCGATTTCTTCTGACCCATGCCATTTGATCAAATCGATCATCTCAGGATCAGCACCGAGCTCTTCCCAGCGTTTGTTATAGAGTGCATACTTACCAAGAACACAGGTCATATGCTCAACGGTAGCGATCACACCCAAGCGGAATAAATCCCATTGATGGTCAAGTATCTTAGGTACTTCTTTGCCGAAAGGTTTGTCAGCCAAAGCCTTGATAAATAAGAAATCCATGATGTCTAAATTACGTTGAATATCAATATTGCGCTGGCTTAGATATTCTTTATTTGCAGATGTATGCGCAACAGCGTGCATTGCTTCCTGACGAATAAAAGCTTGAACATCTTCTTTTAATTTCTCATCAGTAATTTCTGGCAGTACTTTGTTGTATAGACGGCAAAACCAAAATTCACCAGCAGGCAAAATATTGTTAATTTCATTAATAAAATAGCTGGCAAAAGGCTGATTTGGAATCCAATCTACAGGTGTTTTTTCCCAATCAAATTTTACTTTTCGAGGGAGGATTTTATAGTCAATCGAAGAACCAAGAACTTTGTTCTTCACAAATGATAGTAATTTCATCGTTTAGTCCTAATCGATAGTGCAATGAACCAACACTAAGCAGTATATGCAAACGACCTAGTGTTTGTGTTTAGCAATTCGGGACAATTAAAATTTATTTAATGCATCAAGTTGCATGAAATGCATTTTTTATTCTTCAATGTCTGTTTCAGACACTTCTGGGATTTCATTTAAGTCAAATTCAGACGGTTGTTCGAGCGTATAGTTCAAACGACCAGCCATCACGCTTGAGAGTTCCTCTAAACCGATACGGTTGAGTGATGAGAACAATTGAATCGAGAAATCAAGTTTCATTTTCTTCAACTGTTGTTTGACTTCTAGTAAAGTTTTGTTCGCTGGACCACGGTTGAGTTTGTCCGCTTTTGTTAGAAGAATATGTACAAATAAATGACGTGAATGTGCCCATTCCAACATCATTAAATCAAAGTGTTGTAATGGATGACGAATATCCATCAACAGTACGAGACCTTGTAAACTCTTACGATGGATCAAGTAGTTTTCAAGTTCTTTTTGCCATACGATTTTCATAGCTTCAGGAACAGCAGCATAGCCATAACCAGGTAAATCGACTAAGCGTTGGTCAGGATTTCCTAAGCTAAAAAAGTTGATCATTTGAGTACGACCAGGTTTTTTAGAAGCGCGTGCAAGTTGCTTTTGATTGGTTAGTGCATTGATTGCACTTGATTTACCAGCATTCGAACGTCCTGCAAATGCAATTTCATAGCCTGTATCTTCTACGCATAAAGCGAGCTTAGGCGCACTCATTAAAAACTCAGCTTGGCGTAACCAATTTAAAGACTGTACCGCATACTCCGTTAATGCAGGATCAGTTTTCTTTTCATAACTGATTTTTTGTTTAGGTGCGAGTTTGGCTTTGGTGTCTTTAGATTGTTGACGCTGACGCATAGAAGCTTACTTTTGAATTGAAATAGCAAAGCTATTATAAAGGATGTCAGGGAATCGTGCGAATGTGATGGTTAAGCTTTTTGAGTGAGTTGTAAAAAATCAATATGAGAGCTTTGAGAGGACGGTAAGATGCCGTGTTGCAAAACTTCGCCTAAGGTATAGCGGTCAAGACTTTGATAAAAGCTTTCTAGAGCTTGATCTAAGATACCTTTAAGACCACATTGTGAGCGCAATACACAAGGTGGGGTATTGCATTCTACAATTTGATGATTACCTTGCAAAATACGAACAATTTCACCGAGTTTGATATTACGTGCATCTGGATTTAGGCGAATTCCGCCGCCTTTGCCACGGATGGTGACAATCCAATGTTGTTTGCCCATAAAGTGAACCACTTTCACTAAATGATTTTGTGAGACATGGAGGTCTTTGGCTATATCGGCGATTGTATAAGGCACATCGCTTGGACGAGCGACATACAATAAAATCCTTAATGCATAATCAGTAAATTTATTGAGTTGCATAACTTCGCCCAATCTATTGTTATAGATAGAAAAGGCTAGTCTATCTCACCGACTAGCCTTATGCAAAACACTGATCGAGATCAGCTTAGTTTTACGCCGCCCGTTCCAAATGCTTCGCTATGAATGTTTTCAGCTGGAATGCCACGAGCTATCAGTGCCTTGTGCTGTTCTGCCATAAACGGCATAGGGCCACATAAATAGTAATCGGCATTTGCTGGCAAGATCGCCGTATCGATTGAACTCAAATCTAAACGTCCTGCAAGATCATAATCTTCACCTAATACATCATTTTGATGTGGGAATTCATAGGCTGTGAATGTGCTCAAGCGAGGATATTGTGATTTAAGCGCATGAATATGTTTTTTCATGGCATGAACATGGCTACTGCGACATGCATGGATAAAGCTAACTGGTTGCGGCATATCTAATGTAACAAGTTGATTTAGCATCGCGATCATTGGAGTTAAGCCAACACCACCGCTAATAAATACATTGCGTTTACTGCTATCAATCAGATAGAAATTACCTGTAGGTGCGGATACTTCAATTTCAGCACCTTCTGCCAAACTATGTAAAGTGCTAGATACCCAACCACTTGCGAGATCGCCTTTTTCATCTTCTCGTTTGACTGAGATACGAAGGTAATCGCTTTGCGGGCAAGTTGATAAAGTATATTGACGAGGTTGTTTTAAGTTGAGTTCAGGAACAAATACACGAACTGAAATGTATTGGCCTGCTTCATATTTTGGTAAATCGCCACCGTCGACAGGTTCGAGATAGAACGAAGTGATTTCTTCACTTTCCACAACTTTTTTCGCAATTTTAAAATTACGCCAACCTAACCAACTACCTTTGGTTTGTTGGTGTTGATCATAAATTGCTTTTTCTGTGCTAATGAAAAGATCAGCTAATTGACCATAAGCTGCAGCCCAAGCATCAATGAGTGGATCATCCATAGAAATGCTGAGAACTTCACTAATTGAATGCAGAAGATTCTCACCCACAATATTGTAGTCAGGTGCTTGAATATTCAGGCTGACATGTTTGTGTGCGATTAACTCGACGACAGGGAGTAGCACAGAGGGGTCTTCAATATTTTCTGCATAAGCTAAAACAGCACCTGCGAGTGCTTGAGCCTGAGCACCGCTACGTTGATGTCCCATATTAAAGGTTTCTTTTAATTCAGGATTATTGCCCAGCATACGGTTATAGAAGTACCCCGTTAGCGCGACACCATTTTCACGGAGAACAGGAACAGTAGCTTTTACTAGGTCGATTTGCTGCGGAGTCATGAGTGATCTCTCTTGGCTAAGATTTATAAGATGTATTTAAAATACATCTTATAAGGTGTATTTGCAATACATCTTAGAATAAATTCCATAAAAAAAATAAGGGATAATAAATTATCCCTTGATTAATCGTTGGAAAAACTTTTATTTCTTGCCAAATAGTGAACCGAGCAAGCCACGTACAATTTTTTGTCCTGTGCTGCCGCCCAAGCTTCTTGCCGCACTTTTGGCGAATGTCCCAACAATATCTTGTGTTAATTTTTCACGATCACGTTGTGCTTTCTCTGCCGCTTTTTGCTGCTCTTTAGCGAAACGCTCTTGTTCTTTTGCTTGTTGTTTGGCTAAAGTTTCTTGTTCTTTGCTTTGCTGTTTAGCGAGAGCATCAGCTTCTTTTTGTTGGGCCTTTTGTAGTACTTTCTGTTGTAGTAATTCATAAGCGCTATCACGATCTACCGCTTGATCATAGACACCCGCCACAATGCTTTGCGCAATAATTACTTGTCGCTCTTCAGGTGTAATTGGGTTAAATGCGGAGTAGGGGGGCATGACCCAGCCTCGTTCTACAATTTGTGGCGTACCTTGTTCATCTAAGCAGCTAATCAATGCTTCACCGACAGCAAGTTCAGTGATCGCTTGATCAACTTTAAAATCAGGGTTGGCGCGAAAGGTATCAGCTGCGGTCTTTACTGCTTTTTGGTCTTTTGGAGTGAATGCTCTTAACGCATGTTGTACACGGTTACCAAGTTGTCCTAAGATGCTTTCAGGTAAGTCGAGTGGATTTTGGGTGATGAAGTAAATCCCAACCCCTTTAGAACGAATCAGGCGAACCACTTGCTCAATTTTTTCTTGTAAATTTTGGCTTGCATTGTCAAAGAGTAAATGCGCCTCATCGAAGAAAAATACTAGTTTAGGTTTATCCATATCACCAACTTCGGGTAACTGTTCAAAAAGTTCAGACAGCATCCAAAGTAGGAATGTGGCATAAAGCTTGGGGGTATTCATGAGTTTGTCAGCAGCTAAAATATTAATATAGCCATGACCATTCGAATCGGTTTGAATGAAGTCTAAAATATTGAGGCTCGGCTCACCAAAGAATTGTTCGCCCCCTTGATCGCCAAGCGCCAGTAAGTTGCGTTGGATTGCACCAAGACTTGCAGGTGAGAGGTTGCCATATTCTGCTTTAAGATCAGCCGCATTTTCACTGACATAGGTCAGCATAGCTTTTAAATCTTTAAAGTCGATGAGCAATAGGCCTTGATCATCTGCAATTCTGAAGACTGCTGATAGCACACCTTCTTGCGTGTCATTTAGATTCAGCATCCGAGCTAATAATAGTGGACCAATTTCTGAAATCGTTGTGCGAATGGGGTGTCCTTGTTGGCCAAATAAATCCCAAAAAATCACAGGTGAAGCTGCAAATGGAACTGACTCTATGCCTAAAAGTTTCAAGCGCTCATCAAATTTAGGGCTGCTTGTTCCTGCTTTTGCAAGACTGGAAACATCACCTTTGGCATCGGCTAAAAATACAGGCACACCAAGACGCGAAAAGCTTTCAGCAAGAACTTTGAGTGTGACGGTTTTACCCGTACCCGTCGCGCCTGCAATCAAGCCATGTCGGTTTGCAAATTGTGAATGTAAAACGATATCTTGTGTTGTATCTGTAGTTTTCTTAGCAATAACAATTGGTGTACTCATTCTTCACCTATTTTTGATTTCATTCGAGCTGTTTTAATGCGTTTTGAATATCTTGAATTAAATCTTCTGGATGTTCTAGTCCTATACAGAAGCGAACCAATAAACCTTGTTGTAAATGTGTATTGCTAAGCGAACGCATCTGTTTTAAATCGTAGAGCATCGCCAAGCTCACAGGCCCACCCCAACTAAAACCCAGTTTAAATAATTGCAGGCTGTCGCAAAATTTACGGACAGCGGTTAAATCATAATCTGGCTTAAAAATGACACTTACTAAACCTGCGCTTTTACCTGTACTACAAACTTCAGCCCAAAATTGATGACCCGCAGCATTGCTTAAACTTGGGTGTAATATTTGGCTAAATTGCGGTTGCTGTTTTAACCAATCAAGGACTTTGATTGCATTGAGTGACTGCTGGTCATAACGTAGTGACATGTGCGCCAGACTACGTTGGGTTTGGGCGCTATCATCTCCTGAAACGCAGATGCCTTGTGTCGCATGCATTTTGAAAAGCTTATGGTGTAATTGTTGATCTCTAGTCACAACTGAACCCATTAGAATATCGCCACCACCGCTTGGGTATTTGGTGAGTGCATGCACCGTTAAATCTACTGATAAATGTTCATCTGAAAAATTAAATGCATTAAATGCTAGACCAGCTCCCCAAGTATTGTCTAAGGCAGTGATGACATTAGCTTGTTGTGCTTTTTTGACTAAATTTTTTAGATCAGGAAATTCGAGTGTCACTGAACCCGCTGCCTCTAGCCAAATAAGTTTGCTTTTTTCGGTAGGCTGAAAGCTATCGGCATCAATAGGGTTATAAATTTTGACGGAAATACCGTAACGATCTTGTAGGTTGTTTAAATGCTCAAGGTTAGGCCCATAAATGTTGTCGGCTACCCAGACTTCATCACCTGAACTTAATAAAGTGCTATTGACCAAATTAATTGCAGATAGACCACTAGGCGCAAGTAAGCTGAAAATGCCACCTTCAATTTGAGCGATGTTGTCGCCTAAGGTAAAAGTAGTCGGTGTCCCATGTGTGCCGTAACTATAATCATAGCGATCGCTCCAATGACGATCAAAAAGGTGCGATGTACTTTTAAAAATAATGGTCGACGCACGATATAGGGGAGGTTGAATCGTTTCTATATATTGAGGAGCTTTTCGTGGTGCATGAATTAAATCAGTTTGTGCATTCTTATGTTTAGTCATGGTGCAAAATCAAAGCAATATAATAGTTTAGGTTAAGAGAAAATAACAAAAGCTGCCAGTGGTTTGCATCTTTTGTACAGAATCGTTACAGATAAAGCGCTTGGAGAAAAACTGGCTTTATTTTTGCTAAGACTTACTTATCATTCTAACGATAATAGGTTTGAGCGCATGAAGTCGCATTTAAGAGTGCATTATTTTCAGCACATTGCAGGCGAAGGTTATGGCAGTTGTTATGACTTCCTAAAGGCACATAAGGCAAAGATTACGGCAACCGAATTTTTTGCCTTACCTGTAGATTTGCCATTAGAACTAGAAGCATTACCTCGAGTGGATGAAGTTGATTTACTCATTATCATGGGAGGAACCATGAGTGTGAATGATGAAGCGAATTATCCATG
The DNA here is from genome assembly GCF_000475335.1 of Acinetobacter sp. COS3. NCBI lineage: Bacteria > Pseudomonadati > Pseudomonadota > Gammaproteobacteria > Moraxellales > Moraxellaceae > Acinetobacter > Acinetobacter sp. COS3. The sequence continues at coordinate 35,583 of NZ_AXCD01000034.1, read as the reverse complement.
GTTGAAACTAGAAAAAAGATGGTTACGTCGTTATTTAGCGGCAGGTAAGCCTGCAATCGGTTTATGCCTTGGTGGACAACTTATAGCAAATGCATTAGGGGCTGCGGTGAGCCGCAATCGTCATCAGGAATTAGGTTGGATGGATGTTGGTAGAGCTTCACATATCCCAGAAGAATGCTTTCAGATCCCTGAAAAGATTAATATTATGCAATGGCATAGTGAAACTTTTGAAATTCCAAAAGGCGGTGTGCGTTTGGCTGAAAATAAAGTATGCCGTAATCAACTCTATCAAATTGGTCGAAATGTATTGGGGTTCCAGTTTCATCCTGAAATGACACCGCATGCTTTACAGCTATTAATTGAAAATGAAGAGGACTTGGCAATTTTTGATGGAGAGTATGTTCAGTCAATGAGTGATTTAAAACGATCAAATCAAACTAAATTTGAGCAGGGGAATACCTTGTTAAACCAAGCGATTGAATATGTAGTGAGTGCTTAACAAAACTTTAAAGTTAAAAAATTAAAAGAAGAATTGCATAAGACTTAAACAATAGTTATAATAAGCGACCCTCAAATGGAGGGCGTTTTCTACGAAGAAAGTAGTTAACGCATTACAGTCGTGGCATCGATCACGACCTTAGTGAATTTCACTGCCCTTGACACTTGCCAAATGGTGAGGTGCGTCATGGGTGATTCTTTATATATTTGGCTTGGAGTTTACTGGTATGTCTAACCAGAGAATTCGTATCCGTTTGAAGTCTTTTGATCATCGTCTGATCGATCAATCTGCTCAAGAGATCGTAGAAACCGCTAAGCGTACTGGCGCACAAGTGTGTGGTCCAATCCCGATGCCTACTCGCATCGAACGCTTCAACGTTCTTACTTCACCACACGTCAACAAAGACGCTCGTGACCAGTATGAAATCCGCACTTATAAACGTTTGATCGACATCGTTCAACCTACAGATAAAACTGTTGATGCATTGATGAAGTTGGATCTTGCTGCTGGTGTAGATGTTCAGATCGCTTTGGGTTAAGGCTTTCGGTTGATTAACGTTTAAGTTAATTAGGCCGCTTTATTAGAGGTTTATGCACATGGCTATTGGTTTAGTCGGTCGCAAATGTGGTATGACTCGCGTCTTTACAGATGCTGGTGTATCTGTACCTGTTACAGTTATCGAAGTCGATCCAAACCGCATTACGCAAATCAAAACACTTGAGACTGATGGTTATCAAGCAATTCAAGTAACTACTGGTGAACGTCGCGAATCGCGCGTAACTAACGCTCAGAAAGGTCACTTCGCGAAAGCGGGTGTTACTGCTGGTCGTTTAGTTAAAGAGTTCCGTGTTACTGAAGCTGAGCTTGAAGGCCGTGAAGTTGGTGGTTCTATCGGTGTTGACTTGTTCACAGTTGGTCAAATTGTTGATGTAACTGGTCAGTCTAAAGGTAAAGGCTTCCAAGGTGGTGTTAAGCGTTGGAACTTCCGTACGCAAGATGCTACTCATGGTAACTCTGTATCTCACCGTGTATTAGGTTCTACAGGTCAAAACCAAACACCTGGTCGCGTGTTCAAAGGCAAGAAAATGGCTGGTCACTTAGGTGATGAACGCGTAACAGTTCAAGGTCTTGAAATCGTATCTATTGACGCTGAACGTTCTGTTTTAGTTGTTAAAGGTGCAATCCCTGGTGCAACGAATGGTGACGTGATTGTACGTCCTACCATCAAAGCGTAAGGTGAAATAGAATGAATTTAAAAACTGTTTCTGGCGCTGCGGTTGAATTATCAGAAGTTGCTTTTGGTCGTGAATTTAACGAAGCTCTTGTACACCAAGTTGTTACAGCTTACTTAGCTGGTGGTCGTCAAGGTACTCGTGCTCAAAAATCACGTGCAGACGTTTCTGGTGGTGGTAAGAAGCCATTCCGTCAAAAAGGTACTGGTCGCGCTCGTGCGGGTTCTATTCGTAGCCCGATCTGGGTTGGTGGTGGTAAAACTTTTGCTGCTCGTCCACAAGATTGGTCTCAAAAAGTAAACCGTAAGATGTACCGCGGTGCAATGCAATGTATCTTAGCTGAACTTGTTCGCCAAGATCGTCTTGTATTAGTTGAAGAGTTTGCTGTTGCAGCTCCTAAGACTAAAGAATTGCTTGCTAAATTGAACGACTTGAATGCAACTCGTGCATTGATCGTTACAGATGCTGTAGATGAGAACTTGTATCTTGCAGCGCGCAACATTCCACACGTTGATGTGGTTGATGCAACTGCAATTGATCCTGTTAGCTTGATCGCATTCGATAAAGTTGTCATGTCTGTAGCTGCTGCTAAGAAAATTGAGGTAGAACTCGGATGAACAACGAACGTTTATATCAAGTCCTACAAGGACCAGTATTCTCAGAAAAAGCGCAAGTTTTAGGTGATACTGCTGGTGTTCAAGTATTTAAAGTTGCATTAAATGCAAACAAACTTGAAATCAAAAAAGCAGTTGAACAACTCTTCGGTGTTGAAGTTGTTAAAGTAAATACAACGATCACTAAAGGTAAAACAAAACGCTTTGGTCGTACATTAGGACGTCGTTCTGATGTTAAAAAAGCATACGTCACCCTGAAAGCTGGCCAAGATGTTGAAATGGCTGACTTGGGCGATACCGCTGAAAACGCAGCGGAATAAGGACGAAAACTATGCCTATTCAAAAATGTAAGCCAACGTCTCCAGGACGTCGCTTTGTAGAGAAAGTGGTTCATGACCACCTTCACAAAGGCGCTCCTTATGCACCGTTGGTAGAAGCTAAAAAACGTACTGGTGGTCGTAATAACAATGGTCACATCACTACACGTCACGTGGGTGGTGGTCATAAGCAAAACTACCGTATCGTAGATTTCAAACGTAACAAAGATGGTATTCCAGCGACTGTTGAGCGCATCGAATACGATCCTAACCGTACAGCTCATATTGCTTTGTTGAAATATGCTGACGGTGAACGTCGTTACATCATTGCGCCGAAAGGCTTACGTGCTGGTGATAAAGTTCAATCTGGTAACGATGCTCCAATTCGTCCAGGTAACTGCTTGCCACTTCGTAACATGCCAATCGGTTCTACACTTCACAATCTTGAACTTAAAATCGGTAAGGGTGCTCAATTAGCGCGTTCTGCTGGTACTTCAGTTCAATTGTTGGGTCGTGATGGTTCTTACGCTATCGTTCGTTTACGTTCTGGTGAAATGCGTAAAGTTCACGTTGAATGTCGCGCTGTAATTGGTGAAGTTTCTAACCAAGAAAGCAACCTTCGTTCATTGGGTAAAGCTGGTGCTGCGCGCTGGCGTGGTGTTCGTCCTACCGTTCGTGGTATGGCGATGAACCCGGTAGATCACCCGCACGGTGGTGGTGAAGGACGTAGTAAGGGTATTCAACCTGTAAGTCCATGGGGTCAAAAAGCTAAAGGGTACAAGACACGTACCAACAAGCGTACGACTAAGATGATTATTCGCGACCGTCGCGTCAAGTAAGGGAATCTGAATAATGCCTCGTTCATTAAAAAAAGGTCCATTCGTCGACGCGCATTTGTTCGCTAAGGTTGAAGCTGCGATTGCTGCTAACAACCGTAAGCCGATCAAAACATGGTCACGTCGTTCAATGATCCTTCCAGACTTTGTTGGTTTAACAATTTCTGTTCACAATGGCCGTAACCACGTTCCAGTAATTGTTACTGAGCACATGGTTGGTCATAAATTGGGTGAATTCGCGCCAACTCGTACCTATCGTGGTCACGGTGTTGATAAGAAGTCTAAACGTTAATAGGTGCTATGATGGAAGTAACTGCTAAATTACGCGGTGCCGCTATCTCGGCACAAAAAGCACGTTTAGTTGCTGATTTGATCCGTGGTAAGTCGGTTGCACGTGCGATAGACATTTTAAACTTCAGCAACAAGAAAGCAGCTGTGCTTGTTAAAAAAGCACTTGAATCTGCAATCGCGAATGCTGAACACAACAACAGCTTAGATGTTGATGACCTTAAAGTAACTACGATTTACGTTGATGAAGGCATGAGCCTTAAACGTATCATGCCACGTGCTAAAGGCCGTGCAGATCGTATTACTAAGCGTACTTGTCACATCACCGTTAAGGTAGGGGTTTGATATGGGTCAGAAGGTTCATCCAATCGGTATCCGCCTAGGTGTTGTGAAACGCCATAACGCTAACTGGTATGCGAATCCGAAACAATACGCTGAATACTTGCTTAAAGATCTTCAAGTTCGTGAGTTTTTAACTAAAAAACTTAAAAACGCGATGGTAAGCAACATTCTTATCGAACGTCCTACTGGCGCTGCTAAAGTAACGATTAGCACTGCTCGTCCAGGTATCGTTATCGGTAAAAAAGGCGAAGACATTGAAAAATTACAGCGCGAACTCACTAACATTATGGGTGTTCCTGCGCAAGTTAGCATCAACGAAATCGATCGCCCTGACTTAGACGCTCGTTTAGTTGCTGAAGCAATTGCTTCTCAATTAGAAAAGCGTGTTATGTTCCGTCGTGCTATGAAGCGTGCGGTTCAAAACACGATGCGTGCTGGCGCTAAAGGTATCAAAGTTGAAGTTTCTGGCCGTTTAGGTGGTGCAGAGATTGCTCGTACTGAATGGTATCGTGAAGGTCGTGTACCTTTGCATACACTTCGTGCGGATATCGACTACTCTACTTTCCGTGCAGAAACTACTTACGGTACGATCGGTGTTAAAGTTTGGATTTTCCGTGGAGAGATCTTAGGTGGCATGAAACAAGTCATGAACCCTGCTCCTGCTGAAGAGCGTCCAGCTAAACGTGGTCGTGGTCGTGGTGAAGGTCAAGAGCGTCGTGGTCGTCGCAATGACCGTGCTGCTGACAAGGGAGAATAATCCATGTTGCAACCTAAACGTACCAAATTCCGTAAAGTGCACAAAGGCCGTAACACTGGTCTAGCGCATCGTGGTAGTACAGTATCATTTGGTTCGATTGCAATTAAAGCAACTGAACGTGGTCGTATGACTGCGCGTCAGATTGAAGCTTGCCGTCGTACCATCAGCCGTCGTATTAAGCGTGGTGGTAAAATCTTCATCCGCGTATTCCCGGACAAACCAATTACCGAAAAACCATTAGAAGTTCGTATGGGTAAAGGTAAAGGTAGCGTGGAATACTGGGTTTGTCAGATCCAGCCAGGTAAGATCCTGTACGAAATTGAAGGTGTTAACGATGAGTTAGCGCGTGAAGCATTTGCTTTAGCTGCTGCTAAACTTCCGTTTAAAACCACTATCGTGACTCGGACGGTAATGTAATGAAAACTAAAGATCTACGTGAAAAATCGGTAGAAGAGTTGAAGGCTTTGCTTGATGAGCAACAGCTTAACCAATTCCGTCTTCGTATGGCGAAAGCAACTGGTCAATTAGGCAAATCGCATGAAGTGCAAATTGCTCGTAAGACAATTGCTCGTATCAAGACACTCCTTACCGAAAAACAGGGGAACGGACAATGAGTGAAAAAACAGTCCGCACGTTAACCGGCAAAGTCGTAAGCGACAAAATGGACAAGTCTATTGTTGTGCTTATTGAACGCCGCGTTCAACACCCGTTGTATGGCAAATCAATCCGCCGTTCAACTAAATTACACGCTCACGATGAGAACAATGTTGCTAAAACTGGCGACTTAGTGACCATCAAAGAAAGCCGCCCAATTTCTAAAACTAAAGCTTGGACTTTAGTGGAAGTAGTTGAAGCTGCTGCTGAGTAATTAGACGTTCTTGTTGCATCATCGGACAATTTCGAGTACTCTTTGAGCCTTTCGAAATTGTGACCGGTGATGCTCGGTTTTGGAGTAGGGCAATGATTCAAACCGAAAGTATGCTCGACGTAGCAGACAACAGTGGTGCACGCCGCGTACAATGTATTAAAGTACTTGGTGGTTCACATCGTCGTTATGCTTCTGTTGGCGACATTATTAAAGTTACTGTAAAAGAAGCAATCCCACGCGCACGTGTTAAAAAAGGTGACGTGATGAATGCTGTAGTTGTTCGTACAAAATTCGGCATCCGTCGTCCAGATGGTTCAGTTATTCGTTTCGACGATAACGCAGCTGTTATTTTGAATAACAACAAAGCTCCGATTGCTACTCGTATCTTCGGACCAGTGACTCGTGAACTTCGTACTGAACAGTTCATGAAAATCATTTCATTGGCTCCTGAAGTTCTATAAGAGGCAATCATGGCTAAGATTAAAAAAGGCGATCAAGTAATCGTGATCGCAGGTAAAGAAAAAGGCAAACAGGGTACTGTTTTGTCTGTTTCTGAAGATCGAGTTAAGGTCGAAGGTCTTAACTTAGTGAAGAAGCACCAAAAGCCAAACCGTGTAACTGGCGCTGAAGGCGGTATCGTTACTCAAGAGGCTACGCTTCATATCTCAAACGTGGCAATTTTTAATGCTACAACCCAAAAGGCTGACCGTGTTGGTTACCAAGTGATTGATGGCGCGAAAACTCGTGTTTATAAATCAAATGGTGAATCAGTGGCGGCAGCGAAGTAATAGGTTGAAAAGGCAATGGCCAGACTTAAAGCACGTTACAATGACGAACTTAAAGCGAAGTTAAAAGAAGAACTTGGCGTTAAGAACGTGATGGATATTCCACGCATCACTAAAATCACCCTTAACATGGGTGTAGGCGCAGCTGCAACTGATAAGAAATTATTAGATGGCGCTGTTGCTGACATGCAACTCATTGCTGGTCAAAAACCAGTTGTGACTCTTGCTCGTAAATCAATCGCAGGTTTCAAAATCCGTGATGGTTGGCCGATCGGTTGTAAAGTTACTTTACGCGGCGACCAAATGTACGAATTCTTGGATCGTTTGATCTCGATCGCAATCCCTCGTATCCGTGACTTCCGTGGTTTCTCTGCGAAATCATTTGATGGTCGTGGTAACTACTCTATGGGTTTAAAAGAGCAAATCGTTTTCCCTGAAATCGATTTTGACAAAATTGATCGTATCCGTGGTTTAGACATCACGATTACGACAACTGCTCGTAGCGATGACGAAGGCCGTGCGCTTATGCGTGCATTCGGCTTCCCGTTCAAATAAGAGGTCGATATGGCTAAGAAAGGTATGATTAATCGCGAATTGAAACGCGAAAAGACAGTTGCAAAATACGCTGCAAAACGTGCTGAATTAAAAGCTGTTATTGCAAATGTAAACGCAAGTGACGAAGAACGTTTCGAAGCGATGTTAAAGTTACAAGCATTGCCACGTAATGCATCTCCAGTACGTCTTCGTAACCGCTGTGGTTTAACTGGTCGTCCTCATGGTTACTTCCGTAAGTTCGGTTTAAGCCGTAACAAATTACGTGACACAGTAATGCAGGGTGATGTACCAGGCGTTGTTAAGGCAAGCTGGTAAGGAGCGACTAAATGAGTATGCAAGATACCGTTGCCGACATGTTAACACGTGTTCGTAACGCACAAATGGCAAAGAAACAAACTGTTTCTATGCCTTCTTCTAAGTTGAAAGTTGCAATTGCAAACGTACTTCAACAAGAAGGTTATATTTCAAATGTAGAAGTGGCTCAAGAAGACACTAAATCTACTTTGACTATTACGTTAAAATATTTCGAAGGCAAGCCAGTTATCGAAATGGTTAAGCGCGTAAGCCGTCCAGGTCTTCGCCAATACCGTGGTAAAGATAAACTTCCTAGCGTTAAGCAAGGTTTAGGCGTTGCAATTGTTTCTACAAGCAAAGGCATCATGACTGATCGCGCTGCACGTGCTGCGGGCATCGGTGGTGAAGTTATTGCTTTTGTTTCTTAATAGGTGATTCCTCATGTCTCGTGTGGCTAAAGCCCCAGTAACTGTACCTAATGGTGTAACAGTTACTCAGAACGGCCGGCAGGTCGAAGTGAAAGGCAGCAAAGGTACATTGTCTTTCAACCTGCATGCGCTGGTCGAGCTAAAACAGGAAGAAGGTAAACTTCAACTTGCTCCAGCTAAAGAGTCGAAAGACGCTTGGATGCAAGCTGGTACTGCTCGCGCTGTATTGAATAACCTTGTAAAAGGTGTTAGTGAAGGCTTCGAACGTAAGTTACAGCTCGTTGGTGTTGGTTATAAAGCTGCAGTTAAAGGTTCTGTTGTGAACCTTGCACTCGGTTACTCACACCCAATTGACTACGCTTTACCTGAAGGTGTAACAGCGGAAACTCCAACTGCAACTGAAATCATTTTGAAATCAGCAAACAAGCAGTTGTTAGGTCAAGTGGCAGCGGAAATCCGTGCATACCGTTCTCCTGAACCATATAAAGGTAAAGGTGTTCGTTATTCGGATGAAGTTATTCTTCGTAAAGAAGCTAAGAAGAAATAAGGCGCGAGGTTCTTATGAACGAAAAGAAACAAACCCGTTTGCGTCGTGCGAAAAGCACACGCTTGCACATTCGTGCATTGGGTGCGACTCGTTTGTGTGTAAACCGCACGCCGCGTCACATCTATGCTCAAGTTATTTCAGCAGATGGTGGCAAAGTTTTAGCGCAAGCTTCTACTTTGGATGCATCTTTACGTAGTGGTACTACTGGTAATGTTGAAGCTGCGACGAAAGTTGGTGCTTTGATCGCAGAACGTGCTAAAGCAGCTGGTGTTACTAAAGTTGCATTTGACCGTTCTGGTTTTAAATATCATGGTCGTATCAAAGCCTTGGCTGATGCTGCTCGTGAAGGCGGCTTGGAGTTCTAATCATGGCGAAAGTTGAACAAAACGAAGGTCTCGTTGAAAAGCTGGTTGCCGTTGATCGTGTAGCCAAGGTTGTTAAAGGTGGTCGTATTTTCTCTTTCACAGCATTAACTGTTGTGGGCGATGGTAACGGTCGTGTAGGTTTTGGTCGTGGTAAAGCACGTGAAGTTCCAGCTGCTATTTCTAAAGCACTTGAAGCTGCTCGTCGTAACATGATTACTGTAGACCTCGCGGGTACTACTTTACAACACCCTGTGAATGCTCGTCATGGTGCAAGCCGTGTATACATGCAACCTGCTTCAGAAGGTACTGGCGTAATCGCTGGTGGCGCAATGCGTGCTGTTCTTGAAGCTGCAGGTGTACATAACGTACTTGCTAAATGTTATGGTTCTACTAATGCTGCTAACGTAGTAAACGCAACTTTTAAAGGTTTGCGTGATATGACTTCTCCTGAGAAAGTCGCTGCGAAACGTGGTCTTTCAGTAGAACAAATTCAAGGGTAATCAATCATGAAAACGATTAAAGTTACCCAGACTAAATCTTCTTCGCATCGTTTAAAAAATCATAAACTTTGCTTACAAGGTCTAGGTCTGCGTCGTATTGGTCATACTGTAGAAGTGCAAGATACGCCTTCTAACCGTGGTATGATCAACAAAGTTTACTATATGGTTAGTGTAGAGGAATAAGCCATGACTCTGCGTTTAAATGAACTTTCACCTGCAGAAGGTGCAAAGCGTGAAAACCGTCGTCTAGGCCGTGGTATCGGTTCTGGCGTTGGTAAGACTGGTGGTCGTGGTATCAAAGGTCAAAACTCACGTAAAAGTGGTGGTACTCGTCCAGGCTTTGAAGGTGGTCAAACAGCGTTATATCGTCGTTTACCTAAATTCGGCTTCACTAGCCAAATCGCTTTGAAAACTGCTGAAGTACGCTTGTCTGAGTTAAATAAAGTTGAAGGCGACGTAGTTAGCCTTGAAACTTTAAAAGCTGCGAATGTTGTTCGTCGTGACCAAATTCGTGCTCGCATCGTGCTTTCTGGTGAAATCACTCGTGCATTCACTGTACAAGGTGTTGCGTTGACTAAAGGCGCTAAAGCAGCTGTTGAAGCTGCTGGCGGTAAAGTCGAGGAGTAATCTCGAGTGTCTATGACTCCTAGTTCTTCAGGTCATGTTAACATGATGAAAGGTCAGCCATTTCATGTGAAATATCGTGAAATTATCCGCCGATTAATGTTCTTGATTGGCGCGTTGTTGGTCTTTCGACTAGGAGCGCATATTCCGTTGCCGGGTATTGATAATGTAGCGCTAGCAAGGTTTTTTAAAGCTAATGAAGGTACCTTCTTAGGTTTATTTAACATGTTCTCTGGCGGTGCATTAGAACGTATGTCGATTCTAGCGCTTGGTATCATGCCTTACATTTCTGCATCGATTATCGTGCAGTTAATGTCTACGGTAGTTCCTTCGCTAGAAGCTTTGAAAAAAGAAGGCGAGCAAGGCAAACGTAAAATCAATCAATACACACGCTACGGCACTTTGCTACTTGCACTTGTGCAAGGTGTAGGGATGTGTGCAGGCTTGATCAGTCAAGGTATTACCTTAACCTCAGGCCTTGCATTTTATATTCCAGCTGTAACTTCTTTAGTTGCAGGCACAATGTTTTTGATGTGGTTGGGTGAACAGATTACCGAACGTGGTGTTGGTAACGGGATCTCAATGATCATTTTTGCAGGTATTGTTGCTGGTTTGCCAAACTTGGTGATTCAGTCATTTACATCAGTGCAGAATGGTCAAGGTAGTTTAATTGGTTTAGCAGTATTTGGTTTATTATCACTAGCTGTTTTAGCTGCGATCGTGTTTATTGAAAAAGCACAGCGTCGTATTCCAGTAAACTATGCTCAGAAACAACAAGGTCGTCGTGTATTTACTGCACAGCAAACACATTTGCCATTAAAGATTAATATGGCAGGTGTTATTCCTGCGATTTTCGCAAGCTCATTGTTATTATTTCCAGCGAGCTTGGGTCAATGGTTAGGTAGTGCTGATCCAAATGCAGGGATTGTAAAACGTAGTCTGCAAGACTTGGCATTGGTATTATCGCCTGGACAGCCGTTATATTTAATGCTCTTTGGCGCGTTAATTATTTTCTTCTGTTATTTTTATACGGCACTTGTTTTTAGTCCGAAAGAAGTATCAGAGAATTTAAAGCGCAGTGGAGCTTATGTGCCTGGTATCCGCCCAGGTGAGCAAACGGCTCGTTATTTAGATCATATTCTTAACCGTTTGACGTTTATTGGTGCAATTTACATCACTGTTGTATGTTTAATGCCAATGATTCTACAAAGTTCATTCGGTATTCCATTCCATTTGGGTGGAACATCGTTGCTGATCGTAGTTGTTGTAGTGATGGACTTTATGGCGCAACTTCAAGCGCACTTAACTTCGCATCAATATGATAATCAAACGTTAATGAGAAAAACGACTGCTCATCCTCAGGGATAAGCGCACTTAGAGGTTTTCATCATGAAAGTACAAGCTTCTGTAAAGAAAATTTGTGGTAGCTGTAAAGTTATCCGTCGTAATGGGGTTATTCGCGTAATTTGTAGCGCAGAACCTCGTCATAAGCAGCGTCAAGGTTAATTTAATTAAGACCTGTTGATTTCAGTAGGCTAATTAGGTTATTATCCGCCCCTCAAGATTTTTGTGGGGCGGTTGATTATCTTAACTGCCTTTTTGGAGAAAATTGAATGGCTCGTATTGCCGGTGTAAACATTCCGGATAACAAGCATGCTGTTATCTCTCTCACGTATATTTTTGGTATCGGTCGCCACACTGCTAAGAATATCTTAGCTGCTGTAGGTATCACTGAAACTACAAAGATTCGTGAATTAGATGATGCTCAGCTTGATGCGATTCGTGCAGAAGTTGCTAAGGTTCCGACCGAAGGTGATTTACGTCGCGAAATTTCCATGAACATTAAACGTTTAATGGATTTAGGCTGCTACCGCGGTCTTCGTCATCGTCGCAGCTTGCCTGTTCGCGGACAACGCACCAAAACTAACGCACGTACCCGTAAAGGTCCGCGCAAACCGATTAAAAAGTAAGATTTCTGGAAGCTAAAAGATGGCTAAAGATACTCGCACACGCAAGAAGGTCACTCGTACCGTCTCTGAAGGTGTTGCACACATTCACGCGTCTTTTAATAACACCATTGTAACGATTACCGATCGTCAAGGTAATGCATTGGCTTGGGCTACCTCAGGTGGACAAGGCTTCCGTGGTTCACGTAAATCAACTCCGTTCGCTGCTCAGGTAGCTGCTGAAGTTGCTGGTAAAGCAGCTTTGGATTACGGTTTGAAAAACCTAGACGTCCTTGTAAAAGGTCCTGGTCCAGGTCGTGAGTCTGCGGTTCGTGCATTAGGCGCAGTGGGTTATAAGATTAACAGCATTACCGATGTGACTCCAATTCCTCACAACGGTTGCCGTCCACCTAAAAAACGTCGCGTGTAAGGAGAAACATTCATGGCTCGTTATATTGGTCCAAAATGCAAACTCTCTCGCCGCGAAGGGACAGACCTGCAACTTAAATCTGGCGTTAAACCATTTGACGTCAAAACAAAAAAAGCTAACAAAGCACCTGGTCAACATGGTCAGGCACGCGGTGGTAAGCAATCTGAGTACTCACTACAATTACGTGAAAAACAAAAAGTACGTCGTATGTACGGTGTGTTAGAGCGTCAATTTAGTAATTACTATAAAGAAGCAGCTCGTGTTAAAGGCGCAACAGGTGAGAACTTGTTGAAATTGCTTGAAAGCCGCCTTGATAACGTAGTTTATCGCATGGGTTTTGGTTCTACACGTGCAGAAGCTCGCCAGTTAGTAAGTCACCGTTCTATTACTTTAAATGGTCGTCGTGTAAACATTGCGTCTATTCAAGTTAAAGCGGGCGATGTAATTGCAGTTCATGAAGGTGCTAAGCAACAATTGCGTATTAAAAATGCAATTGAGTTAGCTGCTCAACGTGGTACCCCAGCTTGGATGGAAGTTGACCATTCTAAGTTAGAAGGTACGTTCAAAGCTGCACCAGATCGTTCTGATTTACCTGCTGAAATCAACGAAAGCTTGATTGTAGAATTGTATTCTAAATAATCCTTGAGGTAGCAATAAATGACGCGTACTGCAAACGAGTTTCTAACTCCGCAAGCGATCAAGGTCGAAGCGGTGAGCGGGACCTCGGCAAAAGTGATTCTGGAACCTTTGGAGCGTGGCTTTGGTCATACTCTAGGCAATGCTTTACGTCGCATTCTATTGTCTTCTTTACCTGGCGCTGCTGTGGTTGAAGTAGAAATAGAAGGTGTCGAGCACGAGTACAGTACTTTAGAAGGCTTGCAGCAGGACATCGTCGAGCTCTTGCTGAACCTAAAAGGATTGTCTATTAAGCTGTTCGATCAAAATGAAGCATATTTAACATTAGAGAAACAAGGCGCAGGTGATGTAACAGCTGCTGATCTTCGTTTACCTCATAATGTTGAAGTGGTTAATCCTGATCATTTAATTGGTACTTTGAGTTCAACTGGTTCATTAAAAATGCGCCTTAAAGTTGCTCAAGGTCGTGGTTATGAAACATCTGACTCACGCTTCCCAGAAGGTGAAACACGTCCAGTAGGTCGTTTACAGTTAGATGCTTCATATAGCCCGATCAAGCGTGTTTCTTACACAGTAGAAAATGCTCGTGTGGAACAACGTACCGATCTTGATAAGTTAGTGATCGATCTTGAGACTAACGGAACTGTTGATCCTGAAGAAGCAATTCGCAAAGCGGCAACAATCTTGCAACAACAAATTGCAATCTTTGTTGACCTTCAGAAAGATCAAACTCCTGTTGCTCAAGAACCTCGCGAAGAAGTTGACCCAATTTTGCTTCGTCCAGTAGATGATCTCGAGCTTACTGTTCGTTCTGCTAACTGTTTGAAGGCAGAAAATATTTACTACATTGGTGATCTTGTTCAACGTACTGAAGTTGAGTTGTTAAAAACTCCTAACTTAGGTAAAAAATCGTTAACAGAGATCAAAGATGTTTTGGCATCGAAAGGTTTACAACTCGGCATGCGTTTAGAGAACTGGCCACCAGCTAGTCTCCGTATGGATGACCGATTTGCCTATCGTAGCCGTTAATTAAGTAGGACTATCACCATGCGTCATCGTAATAGTGGTGTGAAATTAGGCCGTACAAGCAGCCACCGTAAGGCGTTGTTCCAAAATTTAACGAATGCTTTAGTTGAGCATGAGTTAATTAAAACAACTTTGCCTAAAGCGAAAGAACTTCGCCGCGTTGCTGAGCCTTTAATCACTTTAGCTAAAAACGATACAGTAGCAAACCGTCGTTTAGCGTTTGCTCGTACTCGTTCTGCAGCAACTGTTGGTAAATTATTTACCGTTCTTGGCCCTCGTTACAAAGAGCGTAACGGCGGTTATCTACGTGTTCTTAAAGCGGGCTTCCGTGCAGGTGATGCTGCACCGATGGCTTACGTTGAACTTGTAGATCGTGAAGTAAAATAATACTTCTATACAAGAGCAGCTCAGTTGTTCAAAAAGGTCGGTGTAATAACCGACCTTTTTTATTGCTAGGATATTGTGCGAAGTGATATTTAAAAGGGCTGTATGGTCTATTTAAATGACTTAATTACGTTTCAATGATCTCTTTCACTAGGGGGCAAGTAGATTAGGAAAGCTTCAATGAACTGATCTGAATGTTCTGCTGAGTATGCTGTTCTATAGTTTGTTTCAATCTCCACAGGAATAATTTCACCAGCTTGACTGCTATCTTCTGTATATTCAAGATAGTGCCTGTCACCTTGAAAATAAAAATTATATTGGTTTTTGACCGAATCTAATCTATCACCTATTCCTAGTAAGCCTAATAATTTTCCTTGATACCCCTTTGCTACATAGATGAATTCTAATTTTTTGGTATCTGCATTGAATGTTAGAGTGACGGTTTTATTCCAATAACAACATATTTCATTAATGGACTCCCCCCATGGTAGTATTAAATTACGATATAAAATCAGCCACTTATCTTTCTCATAACAGACGTTTTCAGATTCATTATAATCATGAATGATTTGATAATCGGATATTGCTCTAAAAGTGTTGAAATCTAATCCTAAGTTAATTCCAGCAGCAGATTTTGCTGGTATGATTTCGGCAGATAAATTTGGAATCAGTTGCTTATACTCTATTAACAGCTTGTCTTATAACATTATGATTGCTAAAGGTTAATTCGATACTTTGTATGTGAGTGTATTGAACTTTCTATTTACGTTAAAATTTTATAACAAATTATTTATACATTCATTGGGGTTAACATATTTTTCATGCTTTACACATATTACTTAAATTAAATTTTTTGGTTATAAGGCGAAAATAAATTTTTTAAATTCCGATCCTTTAATAAATTGCAAATCCAAGCAAAAATCTCAGGTTTTTTACACTCTCTTTTTCTAAAAATGTCCCGAAGTGACATGAAAAAACCGATGAATGACTAAACTTGACATTGTGTATTGTCAAATTTGTGCTTTAATAAAGTCATGGTTTATACAGGGTATAAAAAAAATGGAAAAGCAAGTTGATGTATTGATTATTGGTGCAGGTATCTCTGGGATTGGGTTAGCTGTACATCTCTCTAAAAATTGTCCACAACGCAAATTTGAAATCTTAGAGCGTCGTGAAAGCTTTGGTGGAACTTGGGATTTATTCCGCTATCCTGGTATTCGTTCAGATTCTGATATGTCAACGTTTGGTTTTAACTTCAAGCCATGGGCAAAAGACAAAGTATTGGCAAGTGGCGCTGAGATCAAAGGCTACTTAAGTGATGTCATTAGCGAAAATCAGTTAAAAGATAAAATTCACTTTGGTCATCGTGTACTTTCTGCGAACTATGATTCTACAAAGAAAAAATGGTTAGTTGAGATCGAAGACAACAATAAGAAAAAACAAACGTGGTCTGCAAACTTCGTAATGGGCTGTACAGGCTACTATAACTACGATCAGGGTTATGCACCTAAGTTCCCGAAACAAGAAGATTTCAAAGGTCAGTATATTCATCCACAACACTGGCCAGAAAATTTAGATTACACAGGTAAAAAAGTTGTGATCATCGGCAGTGGTGCAACTGCAATTACCCTTGTACCTTCTATGGTCAAAGGTGGTGCAGGGCATGTGACGATGTTACAACGTTCGCCAACGTATATTGCGACGATTCCTTCTATCGACTTTATTTATGAAAAAACACGTAAATTTATGTCTGAAGAAACGGCTTATAAATTTACTCGTGCACGTAATATTGGTATGCAACGTGGTATTTATGCACTAGCGCAAAAGTATCCAAAGACTGTACGTCGTTTATTGTTGAAAGGCATTGAGTTGCAGTTAAAAGGTAAAGTGGATATGAAACACTTTACACCAAGCTACAATCCTTGGGATCAACGTTTATGTGTTGTGCCAGATGGTGATTTATTCAAAGCATTGCGTGAAGGTCAAGCAAGTGTTGAGACAGATCAAATCGAGAAATTTACCGCAAATGGTATTCAATTGAAATCTGGTAAACATTTAGAGGCTGATATTGTGATTTCAGCAACTGGTTTAGAGATTCAGATTTTAGGTGGTGTCCAAGGTTCAATTGATGGCAAACCAATGAATACATCTCAACATATGCTTTATCAAGGCGTTATGGTGAGCGATGTGCCTAATATGGCAATGATCATTGGTTATATCAATGCGTCATGGACTTTGAAGGTTGATATTGCTGCTGATTATATTTGCCGTTTGATTAATCATATGGATAAAAATGGTTTTGATGAGGTGATTGCACACGCCGATCCTTCACAGCGCGAAAATGACACAATCATGGGTAAAATGTCATCTGGTTATATCGCTCGCGCAGCGGATGTGATGCCAAAACAAGGTAAGCAAGCACCTTGGAAGATCACAAATAATTACCTTGCAGATCGTAAGGAGTTAAAAGATGCCAAATTTAATGATGGTGTTTTAGAATTCCATAAGCGCGGTGAGCAAACAGCAAACAGCAAACCGTAAGCCAAAATTAGTATCATAATTTTTGCTTGAATGATTTGAAACCCTATGCATGGCATAGGGTTTTTTATTTGTGCTCAGGGTTTAAATCTTAGAAATATCGCGTATATTGAGCACATTAGAAAATTTATATTAGGGATAATACGATGAGAAAAATCATCATTTTGGGGACTATCTTACTTAGTACATTCAGTTATGCTGATGATGTTAAACAAAAGACAGCAATTGCTGAGAAGTTGGTTTCGGTTGATGGTACTGAACAAGGACTTGAAAATACGGATAAAATGATTCTTGAACAAATTCGTATGCGCTTGCCAAAAGATATGCCGGCTGATTTTTTCACTGATTTAACTAAAAACTTAAATAGTGAACAACGTAAACAATTTATTGTTCAGCGTTATGTGGAAACGTTTAGCCAGAAAGAGTTACAAGCCGCTTTAAACTTTTATCAGTCAAATGAAGGGAAGGCGTGGGCAAAGAAAGCAAGTGAAATTGGAGGAGAGGTTGCTCATTTCACAACACAAAATGCTCGTAATGCTTTAAACACTACCATGCAAGAACATGTTGAGAATCCTACCGTAAAACAGTTGATGGCTCGTATGAACCCAGCACCAGTAGCTGCGGTAGAAAAAGCTGAACAGAAATAATCAATCAAAAAAGGGATCATAATGATGATCCCTTTTTTTATGTTGTTTAGTTTTATAGAGTACGAGAAATGAGTTCTTTCATGATCTCATTGGTACCCGCATAAATACGGTTGGCGCGATTATCGATATATGCGCGAGCAATTGGATACTCAAGCATATAACCATAACCACCGTGTAGTTGTAAGCAGTCATCTACAACTTTTGAGAACATATCTGAAATCTTATATTTAGCTGCTGCGGCGGCATCAACACCTAAACTTTCTTCGAGTTGTAGTTCCATACAACGATCTAAATAAGTACGACAAAAATCGATTTCTGTACGTAACTCAGCTAATTTAAAGCGCGTATTTTGGAATGTGCCGATTGGCTTGCCGAAAGCTTTACGATCTTTGGTGTATTGAACAGTATGTGCAAAAGCTGCTTCAGCACCTGCTTGGCAAATAATCGCAACTAACATACGTTCCCAAGCAAGTTCTTTCATCAACATCATGAAGCCCATGCCTTCCATACCAAGCAGATTTTCTTTAGGTACACGAACATTGTCAAAGAACAGTTCGCAAGTATCTTGACCTTTCATCCCGATTTTATTTAAAGGTTTTCCTTTACTAAAACCAGCACGATCAGCTTCTACAATGATTAAAGAAAGATTTGCTGAACCTTTCTCCGTGTTGCCTGTTTTACAGACGACAATTGCCATATCGCAAAGATAGCCATTGGTAATAAAGATTTTAGAACCATTGATTACATATTCATCACCATCAAGTACGGCAGTCGTGCGGACGGCTTGAAGGTCTGAACCTGTACCTGGTTCCGTCATGGCAATCGCAGTTACAGTTTCACCTGTTGCCATTTTTGGCAACCAATGCTGCTTTTGTTCTTCATTACCAAAGTTGTTGATATAGTTCGCAACAATGTCTGAATGGAGCGAGAAACCTGTGCTTGAATCCATTGCATAGGCTTGTTCTTCGATCAAAATCATGCTGTAAAGACGATCTACACCTGATCCACCATATTGTTCAGGCATAGTGGTACATAACAGACCAAGTTCGCCAGCTTTATTCCATAAGTCACGGTCAACATGTTGTTGTTTCTCATATTTTTCAATATTTGGAACAACTTCTTTTTCATAGAATTTACGTACAGTTTCACGAAATGCTTCATGATCAGATGTAAAAAGCTTGCGTGGTAACATGTTTGGAATTGGACGAATAGCACCTGATTGCATTTGTTATTTTTTCCCTAGTTTATGGATTAAAAATCATCATCATCACCATACAAGAAATCGAAAATATTGAACAATGTGATCAATGCTCAATTTGATTGATGTATTTGGTCACTTAGGAAAAATGTTGACGAAAGTTATAGTGCGATCGGGTACACTATGCACAAATAGTTGCATAGCGGAACATAAGATGTCTGATGAAATGACGTTAGAAGAACGTAAGGTAATTTACCGTGCTCGTCGTGGGTTAAAAGAAATTGATGTGTATTTCGACCCTTATGTGAAGAATTGCTATTTGAGTGCTGAGCCTGCTGAAAAAGCTTTATTTGCTGAGTTGGTTGATCAAGAAGATCCAGATTTGCTTGACTGGTTTATGGAAGTCGGTGAACCACCCAGAACTGAGCTAAAAGAATTTATCTTAAAATTAAAACATAATGTACA
Source organism: Acinetobacter sp. COS3 (assembly GCF_000475335.1). Taxonomy (NCBI): domain Bacteria; kingdom Pseudomonadati; phylum Pseudomonadota; class Gammaproteobacteria; order Moraxellales; family Moraxellaceae; genus Acinetobacter; species Acinetobacter sp. COS3. The sequence continues at coordinate 16,462 of NZ_AXCD01000034.1, read as the reverse complement.
CGGCTAATCAGCGTGTTTTTGAGTTGCGATACAGTCGGTTTTCGATTGTATTGCAACTTTTGATTTTTCTTGGAATCAGTTTTTTATCCTATCTATTATTAAGACCTTTATTTTTCTTTATCAGTTTTCTTTTCATGTGTGGGGCATGGGCACTATTTTTTAAACAATCTCAAATTAAAAAGATCGAGAATTTAGAAAAGAATTTATGGTCAGTCGAATTTTCTGATCAAAATTTAGATATTCAACAGCGGGAAATTCTTAAAATAATTGATCATTATTGCTACATCGTGATCTATTTTTCTGATCCACAGCATAAAAATTTAATCATTTGGTGGGATCAATTATCCTATTTTCACTGGGAAAACCTGAAAATACTCGTAAAACTAGCATAATTGTTCGACAATTCTACAGTTGTATATTTTTATTAAAGTAATATTTTTCAGTTGGTTATATATTTTTTTCATCTTTTTACTTTGAATTGTTAGATTAAATACTCTAAAAAATACTGAAAATATGGATTGTCAGACAATTCAGCCTTTAACCTGAGTTCATTTTCGTTAAAGTACAAACACCAACGTAAAGTGTGGTGGAGGTCCTAAGATGATGGAAATTCCAACATGGTCGTTTCTGGTGATTGCAACTATTCTTGCAATCGTTATAGGAAGAGCAGGAACTTTACTCAGGGAACTTCTTGAATCACAGCAGCATCATGTTGTAGTGACCAAGAGAAAGAGATTGAAGGTGTCATCAATATATCACAATCCCGTGAATGCTGATGATGAACGTCGATCTGGTATCTATCAAAAGTAGATACAAAAGTGTAGGAGGTCTCTATGGAGATTTCAATGTGGATGTTTCTAGTAATTGCAGTCGTTATGGCGATTGTTGTAGGAAGAGCTGGAACATTACTCAAGGATTATTTTTGATAAAAACTAAAAGATAAAGAGTTTCACGTTTTAACCAGTTAATAAGTAGCATGTGCTGAACCGTCGCAATGCTACTTTTTTTTGCCTGAAATTTATGTATTCTGAATTCTATGTCAATTCGCTTATCTGTGAATTGTGTCAAAATGTCCATGTTAAAATTAGAGCAATTACTCTTTAATTCAAGTATTGCATCTGATAATGTACATCTAAAAGGAAAAACAAATTAAAGAGGACAGGAAGAATGTCTAAGCTCCACAAAATGGGAAAGGGTGTGGCGGTTGCTTTGCTTACAACATCAATGTTATCTGGATGTTCGTATGTGATAAAAACAGGGGCGAATGTTGCATTAGGTTTTAGTGAAAATCATATTGTTCCACCAATTTTAGCGATGGATGATGCTGAAATGGTGTGTAATTCAGGGAATGCTTTAACCCCTGCAATTATGTCAACAAAAGATATGGGTGCAGACCCAACCCGTATGGCGGTATTGTTATATACCGCTGCGGGTATTTGTGCTGAAAATGAAGCACTTGAAGCTGAATTACGCTATTTACGTGCAGCTAAAGCAGGTCAAGTGACCGAAGCTCAGGATGCTCGAGTTGAGCAAAAACGCTGGGCTGGTATTGCTGCTGAACGTCAATATGCAAGCTATAAGCTTTTTGCCAATCGTTGGGAAGCAAAATACAATTATAAATTAGGTGACTCTTGCCCAACCATGCGCAACGACCTTGATCAAACTGTTTATTTGCTCGGTATGATTAATGGTTTGCAAGCAATGACCAATGATATTAATTCAGGCGGTGCGATTAACGTTCCTAAAGATATTGCAGGTATCGTTGAACGCGGCATGGTTTGTCTAGATAATGAAAAATTCTGGGGTGCTCCAATGGCAACCCGCGCGGTCATTTGGACATTATTGCCCGGTGCAGGTGACGGTAAGCCAGAACCGTATGCGACGCTGAAAGAGTCGATGGCTATTGGTGAGAAGAAGGGTGTGCGTTTAGCACATGCTTTGTATGCTGTTGCAGCACAGGCAAGTGGTGATGACGCCAAACTTCGTGATGCATTCCGTTCATACGCTGCTGCAACGGGAGATGATAAACCTGCTAATCCTCAATTTAGATTGATTGATAAAATGGCTGGTTTAATGGTTCGTGGTATTGCTGATCGTTATTGGACAGAAAATACGGGTGTAAGATCGACACGAGAAGGTTTATCAACGTTCTGGGATGATCAGCCAGAAACTTCTTCTGAACTCGATGATTTATTTGATGGTGGTGGAGATGAAGCATCTGCACCAGCTGAAGAACAACCAGCTCAGTAACCTGAATTAAACGACCTTTTACAACATTAAAAATGAAGTGATTTATTATTTTTAAATCGTAAAAGGTCTGTTTTGAAGAAAGGGGCGTAAATGAAAGATCAAATATGGATAGGGAAAGTCATTTTGATCGCGGTATGTGTTTCAGTATCAGCGTGTCTTCAGGTTTTTCCCGATCTTTTTATTTACTGGAGACCGAGTTTACTCGCTGAGTTTTGGCGATTGTGGACCGCGCATTGGGTACATGTGGGATGGATGCATTTCTTTTTGAATATGTTGGCATTCGCTTGTTTACCATTTATCTTTCCTCATGCACGTAATTGGCATTTATGTGTATTACTGCTGTTACTTCCGCCATTTATCAGTCTCATTTTTTATTTCTATTTACCTTATATTGAAGCTTATGCTGGGCTTTCAGGTGTATTACATGGTTTATATACCGCAGTCGGTTTGGTGTATCTGCAATATCCGAAAGAAAGAAAGTTTGCCATTTTAGTGCTGTTACTTATTGCCGCAAAACTAGTTTGGGAAAATACCTTTGGACAAACGGGTACGGCACAGCTGATAGGTAGTCCTGTACTTACTGAAGCGCATTTGATTGGTGCGATCGGTGGTGTGTTATGTGGACTCAGTTATTTATTGTTTAGAAGGGTAGAGAGAACAGATTAATTGATAAAAACAACCAATAAAAAAGTGAATGTAGTCATTCTTTTTTGAAAAAGTTTGCTGCAAATTTAGGCGGTTTGAAAAAGGGATTGGTTACCAAGAGGGTAAATTCATTTATCTATCAACCATGGACTTCGCATGAATCAACATCTTTGGATGGATGTTGCTAACAAAAATTGGAATAGACATGCAAAATGATCAAGAGAAAAAGTCTGGATTAGGTCTACTGAGTTATATTTGGACGGAGTGGATATCGACATTTGTCATCCTCGTCTTATTACTAATGACGTTGGTCATTGGTACAGGTGAGATGATTCATGGTCAATTATTGCGTATGGGGGAGCGTCTGTATGGCGATCCTGATACAGGAATGCAATACTCATTTCTTCGTGCTGAACCAGAAAAGCCAAGCTGTGATCGACATCCGAATATCGATGCACAAGTTCAAGAGCAGATGAAAATCAATGCTGCTGATGAATTTGCAAGTATGTTTGGCGTTGCATCTGAAGCTGATGTCCGTGCGTCATTGATTGCTGCTCGTGAGCAGTGTGATGAAAAGTATCAGTTCTATGATAAAGCTATGAAGCATATGGAGGTTCATCCGAGTATCCGTACTTATCGTAAAATTGAAACGAGCTTCTTTGGTATCTTTAAATTTGGTACTGAGAATCGTGCATTATTTTTGGTGATCATGGTTGTCTTCGCAGCAATCAGTGCGACCCTAAAAACACATCATATTGGTTTACGTAGTCCAGCGACTAAAATAGATTTCCGTGTCTACAGCGTTGCGATGCTACTCGGTAATGGTTTCCTTACATCATCTGTGATTAGCCAATATAATTCGGTCATGAATTCTGGCGTGCCAATGTCTCCAGAAATGAAGATTATTTATTGGCTATGGATGGTGCTATTTGGCTGTTTAACTTTAATTAGTTTATTCCAGTTAGCGAAGCCTCCAACACCAACACGTCAGGGCGGTAACATTGGTTTAGCATTCCTCAGTGTGCCGCTATATGCATATATGGCGATCATCACCGGTGTTGCATTTACCATCTTTATGGATTACCCAATGGGGCAAGGTATTTATCTTGGTCAGTTGGTTGAGTTCTCAAACATCTTCTTGAATCTTGCCTTGTTTATTTGGGCGGGTATGTTGCTGAAACAAACTCGTATTGTAGATTTATTCTTAAATATTCTACGTCCATGGAATTTGGCGCCTGAAACATTAACTTGGTTAATCTTAATTGCAGCAGCATTACCAACAGCCTACACAGGTGCATCTGGTATTTTCGTTATTGCGGCTGGTGCAATTATTTATAAAGAAGTATGGAATGCAGGTGGCCGTCGTCAATTTGCTTTAGCAGCGACAGCACTATCTGGTTCGATGGGTGTTGTACTTCGTCCATGTTTATTGATTGTCGTGGTTGCTTCATTGAACAAAGAAGTAACGACTGATTTACTTTATCAATATGGTTTATACACTTTCCTATTAACCTCGACTTTATTCTTGATCATTGCATTGATCTTTGCGGAGCAGAAATTCCGAATTGCACCGCTTAACATTGCTTTGCCAAAATCTTTACGTGCATTCGTGCCAGTATCTCCATATATCGTAATTTTCGTTTTAATCTGGTTGTTCTACAAACATGCTTTAGCGACTGATTTAAATGAATTTACAGCACCAGTGATGATGCCAATCATCTTATTAATGATGGTGTTGTTTGATAAATTACGTAAAGAGCCTGCACCATTAGCACCAGTAGGGCATTGGGATAGTACGTTAAATACCTATACTGCACCTGTAGATGGTACGCAACCTGCACCTCAGATCAACCCTGAAGATGATCCTCGCAAGCCAGAACGTAATGTTTCGTTTGGTAAAGCACTGCATTTAGCGACAAGTGAAACGGTTGGGCACATTGGTGCGCTTGTGATCTTGATGGCACTTTCAGTTAGTGTTGGTGGTTTCCTTGAGCATATCCAAATCATGGAAGCTTTCCCTAAAGATATTAGCAGTACCTTTGTTGTTATTAGCTTAATCGTAATGCTAATGATCTTCGTAGGTATGATCATGGATCCATTTGGTGCAGTGATTTTGATTACGGCAACTGTTGCGCCTGTAGCATATCAATACGGTATTGATCCAGTTCACTTCTGGATGATTGCATTGGTTGGGTTCGAATTGGGCTATATCACACCACCAGTTGCATTGAACCACTTATTGGCAAGGCAGGCGATTGGTGATGCAGAAGTCGCGGAAGCGGATGCAGAAGTTCGTCATTTATCCTTCTTCTACCGTTATGAACGTTGGATCTTCCCATTGTTAGTGATGGTTCCTGCAATCTTGATTATTGCATATGTTCCTTACTTCTTTAAGTTGTTTGGTTGGTATCACTAATTAAGTGTGAGACTTATTAAAAAAGCACCTTCGGGTGCTTTTTTTTCTGTATATCAAAATAGGAATGACTATAAGTAGATGAAAGCTATGCTAATAATTTTGCAATATTTTCCCATCCCATTTTATGAGCTAAATCTGAGGCGGTCATAGATTGGTTATTCAGCGCTGACTTATCTAGATTATGTTGCAGTAATGCTTGAATAATTAAGAAATTACCCGCAATAGCTTCTCGGTGTAATAGTTGATTGCCGCGATCATCTCTTTCATGAATTACAGTTGGATTGGTTTGGATAAAGTTTAAAAAACTATCTAACATCTTTTCGCACATGGGATGTTCAATTAAGTTTTCTGGGTGTTCCTCTTGATCATAAACAAATAAGATATTGTTGGGATCACCAAAATTTATTCCCCAAGACGCATCATATTCTTTTCGCTCAGAGTCATTTAATTGTTTACGATATTCTTGAATCGTAAAGCCACCATAAACTTGATCTTGAGTTAAAAACATCCAGTCGACGATCGCCTCAAATGGTTGCTCTATAATTTCACCAGCTTGTACATTGTCGATATAGTTTGGTTGATTCATTAACTGACCAGAGATCGTAGTTCCATCAAAATCAATTTGGCTTATCCACATATATTCAACTAGTGGTGAATCAGATGAGTCGTTATCTACTTGGATAAATGCACATTTAACATAAGCAAGATCAAAAGCAGGAATTATTCTGCGATATTCCCAAGAAAGCTCTCGCCAAAAGTATTTAAAAGTTTCTTGAGCTTTATTGAAGGCTGAAATCATTTCAGGAGATTCGCTTGCAAAAATGGTATTTCTTATATTCATGAGTTTGAATTTTCCTAATTTGTATTGTTGCAAGTTTATTCAAAAGAGAAGTGTATTGTTAAAGTTTAAAACGCCATTTCTTATCTCTTTGTGTAAGTGGGCTACATAATAAAATTGCCAACAAAATAATGCAAAAACCAATAATGCTATATAGGTCAGGGACTTCATTCCATAGTAAAAATCCCCAAATCCCTGCGAAAATAATTGCCATATAATTGACTGGTGCAATCTGTCCAGCCGGTGCTAGGCGGTAGGCATGAGACATGAAAATCTGACTCACATTTGCAAGTACGCCTGCTGCAATCAGGAAAAACAATTCATGTAAATGATATGGACGCCATACCCAAAACATGGGAATGACTGAGATCAGCGAGCCGATAAGACAGAAGTAAAAAACAATGCGTTCGGGTGGTTCTGTTTTGGTCAGTGCTCGTACCGTAACGAAAGCCATTGATGCAAATAAACTCGATGCGATTCCAATAATCGAAATCCAGTTCAATAATCCTTGATCTGGTTTGGCCACACAAAAAACACCGATAAAGCCTAAGCCTGCTGCACATAACATCGCCGTTGTAATTTTTTCTTTTAGGAATAACCATGCGATCAGCGGAATGAAGATGGGGGATGAGTAGGTAAATACCATAGCATTGGAAAGCTTTAGATGTGCAATTGCATAGAAAAAGCCATACATTGCTGCTAAGCCAATGAGGCTTCGCCATGTATGCATCCAGAGTTTTTCCGTTTTTACAAAATGAATTCCTTGTTTGAAAATAAATGGTAGAAAAAGAACTAATCCAACTAAATTGCGGAAAAATACAATCGTGTAATTATCGACACTTTGTGATGCATATCGAATGCAAATCCCCATGACTGAGAACAAGAGTGCTGAAATCGTTAGGCAACCAATCGCTAGAAATAAATTACGATTAGTTTGTATAAGCGTCATATGCTTTGAGGAGATTTGGATAATGCGTTCATTTTAAGCTGCTCAGTCATTGAAAGAAATCTCATTTAGCCCTTATAAGATGAAATAAGCATTCATCAATGTTTTCACATTGTTTATTGAGTCGTAGGAAACTGACAAGCATAGCCACTTGGTGTCATGCCTGTTTCTCGTTTAAACATAGCACTAAACGCACTTGGACTATCATAACCAAGCTCTAAGGCGACATTCAAAATGGGTTTATTCATTGCTAGATCTATCATCGCTTGCATTAATTTGGCTTGTCGAACCCAATGGGAAAAATGCAAACCCGTTTCTTTTTGGAAATGTCGAGCAAGCGTCTTACTGCTCATATGTAAGTAGTTCGCCGTATCTTCCAAATTCCAATTGATACAGAGGTTCGCTTTGATTTCTTGGCACAATAATTTCAGCTTTTGACTTTGTGGTTCAGGCAAGTTAAACGCGAGTGTTGGTAGTAATTCAATTTCATCCAAGATCATTTCAAGCAATCTTTGATTCCTACTATTCGGTTGTATTGCGGTTTGAATTTCCATGGCGCTGCTCATTAACTCCCGTAGTAAAGCAGGGATGGCGATCACACGGCATTCGTTGACAAGATTTTCACGGGCACAGGGAGAGATAAATACACCTCGTGCTTTAACGTCGCCACTACTGAATAAGGCATGTGGTTTGTTGGCAGGAATCCAAACTCCACGTCCGGGAGGTGTAATCCAAATACCCTCATCTGTTTGAATGCGTATTACGCCTGAAAGCGTATGGATCATTTGAATACGATCATGATGATGCCAATCCTCGACATGACCATGAGGGTAGTTCTCAGAAAATGCATAGACAGGATAATCTAAAAAACCATGTTGAAAATTCTTTCCCATAGATTGGATATCCAAGATTAGATTGTCTGTTTCTCGATAGTTATCGTCTTTTTATCGAGAAACTTTAAATGAATAGTTTTTTAGCATGATTGTTACCGTAATGCATAGGTTGAGATCATGTTTCAAAAAGCTTCTTTGTATCCATTATTTGCCATTTTATTTTGGGCGGGCAATGTCGTTGTATCCAAAATGGCAAGTCATAACATTTCACCAGTCGCGATTACTTTTTATCGTTTAGTGTTAGCGCTAGCAGTCATGAGTACTTTTGTGCTGATTCCTGTTTGGAAAAATCGGCATACGATTCAACTCTATTGGAAGCAATTGGCCTTAGGTGGTTTTCTATCTGTATCATTATTTCAGTTTTTGTCTTATCAGGCTGCCGCGACTACGACGGCGACCAATATGGCGATTGTTACCGCGCTTATTCCATTATTAACAATGATCCTGAGTAGTTTGATCTTAAAAGATAAAATAAGTTATGGCATGTTGTTTGGCGGTACTTTATCTTTTTACGGCATTTTATATTTGCTTAGTCATGGTTCTATTTTAAATATATGGGATCAAGGTGTTCATCTTGGTGATGGTTTAATGCTGGTTGCTGCATTGGGTTATGCTTTGTATGGTGTTTTGCTCAAACATTGGAAAATGCCGATTCCCGCTTGGCAATCGAACTTTGTGCAATCGAGTTTTGCCATTCTATATGTGCTGCCTTTTTTTATCTTTTTACCTGCGGCTGATATGCAACTGAATCAAACTACAATTCCGTTGATTTTGTATGCAAGTATATTTTCCTCGATTTTGCTTTCTTATTTGTGGATTGAAGGGGTAAGACATTTAGGACCGAATCGGAACAGCATTTTTATGAATCTACTTCCATTGTTCACGGCATTGATTGCTGTCATCTTATTGGGGGAACATCTACAAGCTTTTCATTACCTAGGCGGTGGTTTAACGTTAATAGGTATTTTAATTGCACAAACGATTCAAAAACCGATTCAGTTCAAAGCTCGCTCTAATCAGGTTGTGGATTAAGGTATTAATAAAAAAGGCTTTAATATGGATTAAAGCCTTTGATCATTAAGATTTATTCTGCGCCGCAAGTTGAGCTTCGAGTAACTTGATTTGCTCTTCTTTTAACTTGAGTAATGTGTCTGCATCCGTATGTTGCTGCTTTAACTCTTGCTGTTGATCTTGCAACTGGTGATGAATGTCATCAAGTTTTGCAATTTCTTCTTTTGCTAACGCATCATTTGAAGGGATTGGGTCTTTAATAATTGACTCTTCAACCAATTGAATTGGTGCAGCAACTTCACTTGCAGCATGCGTCGTTTCTGCCGTTGCGATAGGTGCTTCTGGTTTTGCGGCAACGGCTTTCTCAGCAACAGGTTTTGTTGATGCTGTCGGTGTTACTGCTGTATCTGTATTATTTTGAGATAAGAACCATTGAACAGCAAAGATCAGCACCACAACAATGCTGATCCCACCGATTATCATCCATAATAATTTTGAGTTTTCATTTTGATATGAGGACATCATCTTCTAACCTTCTAGTCAAAATGACGAGGTTTGAATTGTATCACCCCAATTTCATCTGGCTCGGCAGGTTGTTGCTCTTCCACATGGGTCGGGCGTTTTTCACTATAAGCACAGTCGATACATTCAATCCACTCGTCATCCACAGTGATGATCTTAACGACACGATCTAAGGCTCCGCATTTTGGGCATTTAGCACCCGCGATGAACTGTCTTTTCATGTCAGTTAATTACACCCTGTGAACAATATTGACGTAGTTTAAGCGCTTTTATTGGTGTTCGTCCAACCTTGATGACGTAATAATGCATCTATTTTTGGTTCTCTTTTTCGGAAATTGCGAAACGCATCAAGTGCTGTATCTTTTCCGCCAACTGCTAGAATAAACTTTCTAAATTCTTTTCCAGTCTCGGTGTTAAAAATACCTTCACTTTCGAAGCGATCGAAGGCATCACTCGCCAAAACCTCTGCCCATTTGTAAGAGTAATAACCTGCTGCATATCCACCAGCAAAGATATGACTAAAGCTATGTTGGAAACGGTTATATGGAACAGTGGGCACAACTGCAAATTTCGCTCGAATATCATCTAAAGTCGCTTGGATTTGCTCGCTATTTAAAGCTGGCGATTGACGGTGAATAGTGAGGTCAAATAGTGCAAATTCAATCTGACGTAGTGTTTGCATACCAGATTGAAAGAAACGTGCATTTAACAATGCAGATAGCAATTCTTGCGGTAAAGTTTGCTTAGTTTCAGTATGTTCGCTGAGTACATCTAAACTTTCATTATCCCATGCCCAAAATTCCATGAACTGACTTGGTAACTCGACTGCATCCCATGCTACGCCGTGTGTTCCAGCCACAGAGATGTTGTCCACCTCTGTCAGCATGTGGTGTAAACCATGACCAAATTCATGGAATAAGGTAATGACTTCATCGTGCGTGAGTAGCGCAGGTTGATCGCCAATCGGTGGAGTAAAGTTACATACCATATAGCAAATCGGTTTTTGTAGACCACTCTCAGTTTGTACACGAGAACGGAAACCACTCATCCATGCACCACCACGTTTGCCATTACGGGCATAAAGGTCGAAGTAGAAACCACCGACCACTTGACCTTGATCTTCAATTTCAAAATAGCGGACATCATTTTGCCAAACAGGTGCTTGGCGCTCGATAATTTGGATACCGTAGAGACGTTGAACAATTTGGAATAAACCATCCACCACTTTTGGCGCTGGGAAGTATGGTTTCAATGCTTCTTGAGACAGATTGAATTGTTGCTGTTTTAACTTTTCAGAATAGTAGGTTGCATCCCACGGCTTTAATTCTTCAATACTATCCTGTTGTGCGATTGTTTTTAATTCTGCAATTTCAGCAAGCGCAGGGGTACGTGCATGTTCAGCTAAATCTACAAGGAATTGATTTACTGTTTCAACATCAGGTGCCATTTTGCTAGCCAATGAATATTCAGCAAAATTATTGAAGCCAAGCAGTTGAGCCATTTCTTGACGCAAGCTCAGAATTTCCTCCATCACTGGGGTATTATCGAACTCGGTTTTGTCTGATTGTTCTGAGGCACGAGTCACGTAGGCTTTGTAGAGTTCCTCTCTAAGTTCTCGATCATCGGCATAGGTCATAATCGCAAAATAAGCAGGGAAGTCGAGTGTGGCAACGGCTTGCTCAAGCTCGCGTTGCTGGCCGTATTGCTTTAATAATTCAACACTACTTTGTGGTAAGCCTTTTAGCTGTTCTTCAGTTAATGGTTTGAAGTAGGCTTGTGTTGCATCGAGTACATGGTTAGAAAAATCTGAAGATAATTGCGATAAACGTGCTGAGATTTCCGCATAACGTTTTTTGGCTTCGCCTTCGAGAGCAACGCCTGATAGTTTGAAATCACGTAAAGCGAGTTTAATTGCACTTTGTTGTGCTTCGCTCAGCGTTTGAAATACTGCACTATCATGAATATGTTGATAAGTTTGATACAACGCCGTGTGCTGTCCAAGCTGAGTGTAGTATTCACTTAAACTTGGTAAAAGTGATTGATACACTTCACGCGTTTCGGCATTGTTCATGACCGCATTGAGGTGTGACAAAATTCCCCATGATTCACTCATATTATTTTCAAGCTGATCGACTTCCGCCAAAGTTGCCAATTGGTCTTCAGGAGTTTGTGGAACTTCATTGAGTTGATTTAAGAAGTTTTGACCATTTTGAATAGTCTGTTCAATCTGTTGTTTTAATTCTGCAAGTTGAATTTGATCAAATTGGGGAGTGGGGAGTGTCGCTTGCTGTAGTGTCATTGTATTTTTGCCATATTCATCTTTAAACATAGTTATAGATGTAGGGCTTAGCGGGGGAGAAATCAAGTGTAACTATGCTTCATCTCTTATATCTAGATTCATTTTTTATTTATAAACGCCTGTATGTGGTTTAGGATGGTGGCTGAAAATTTTGATAAATAATTATAATTTAAAAGAAATTTTATCTTTGGTGTAAATGTCTTGATGAAAGCCGATTTCTTGCTAAACTCATGATCAAAGAAAATCTAACGAAGAATTTTTTGTAGCGCGATGCGTAACTAGATAGGTTAAACCTAATCATGAGATTAAAAAGTATCAGTGTTTTTTTCTTAACTTTGTGTGTTTCTGCTCACTCCAGTGCTACGGTAAACAATGCGGTATATGTGGGCTCTAGGGGGATTGGAAGCCCATCTGCCAATAGTCCAGCTTCGACGTTGTTCTTTCTTGTGTGTGGTGCTGGGGCACTCTATGTCTACTATAAATTATTCCTAAGCTGGTTTAAACGTAAGAAAAGTGGTGAAAAACCACAACGTTTATATGGCTTGGGAGATTGGGCAATCATGCTGGCGGTATTTGGGCTGTTAGCATTGTTTGCATCTGGACTCACTTTTGAAATACTGAGTACTTTTGGTGGGAAAGAATTGGTAGGGCAGATTTGGTATCTTGTCTTATTGGGCTTTTGGGGAGTACTCGTGTTTTTTGATAGAACTTAATTTAAGAAAAGCTGAAACTCTAAAACAGAAAGAGAGCCGAAGCTCTCTTATTTTATGAGTTATTCACTCTTTGCTTTTGCATTCGACTTTTTCTTTTTTACTTTTTTCTTTGTCTTTTCTTTATTTTCAGGCTTAGCCGAAGCTTTTTTAGCAGTTTTTTTAGTATAAGAACTTGGTTTGTTCTTATCTTTTTTCTTACGTACAGGTTTTTCACCATTCTCACTGACTTTCGCTTTCGTAGATGATGGAGCTTTACCAAACACTTCTTCAGTTGTTGATGCGCGGTTTGAGCTAGAAGAATTCGCAGTACGAGGTGCTTTTTGACGAATCACACGACCTAAATGTGTCAATTGTTGTATCAATTGGAAGTCGATCTTACGCTCTTCCAAATTCACACCTGCTACTTGAATCTTCACTTCATCACCGAGGCTAAAAGATTGCCCACGATTCTGACCAATTAAGCTTTGACTCGCTTGATCATAAAGGAAGAAGTCTTCACCGAGCTGGCTGACATGAATCATGCCATCAACATAAAGATCTTTGAGTGTTACAAATAAACCAAATTCAGTCACTGCACTTATAATGCCGACAAACTCATCACCTAAATGCTGTTGCATATAGTGACATTTCAACCAAGTAGTCACACTGCGTGAGGCTTCATCAGCACGACGTTCAGTTTGTGAGAAATGCTCACCTGCATCATCTAGAGCAGCACCAGAAAGTGGGTAAACCTTCTTATCGAGATAAGCTTTAATTGCACGATGTAACAATAAATCTGGGTAACGACGAATTGGCGAAGTGAAGTGTGTATATGCTTCATAAGCGAGACCATAATGGCCTGAGTTTTTTGCGCCGTAGTAAGCTTGCATCATTGAACGTAATAACACAGCATGGATACTTGGCGCATCCAAACGATCTTTGGTCGCTTCAATAACGGCTTGATAATCCGCTTGTGTTGGTTGTTCAGGGAATGGCAAACCTAATAACTTCACAAAATCACGAACTTTTTGAATACGTGAAAACTCAGGTGCTTCATGCACACGATACAGCATTGGAATATCATGTTCTAACGCATATTCTGCTGCGGCAACGTTCGCTAACAACATACATTCTTCAATGAGTTTATGTGCATCATTACGCGTGCGCGGCAAGATTTCCTTGATTCCGCCTAACTCATCAAAGGTCATGTAAGTTTCAACGGTTTCAAACTCCATCGCATGACGTTTGGCGCGTAGCTCTTTTAAAGTTTGATAAAGTTGAAATAGCGTATTCAATGATTTATGAATCGTTTTATCCGCTGGAATGGCATCAGTCGCACCTTCAAAATATTGACCGACTTGGGTATAAGTCAAACGTGCTTTTGAATGCATGACAGAAGGGTAGAATTCATAACCTGTTACTTTGCCCGCGCGGGAAAGCTTCAAGTCACAGACCATACATAATCGATCAACATGCGGATTTAAAGAACATAAGCCATTCGATAATGCTTCAGGTAGCATCGGTAAAACGAAGTGCGGGAAATAAACTGATGTACCGCGTTCTTCAGCTTCTTCATTTAACGGAGAATCTAAACGAACGTAATGACTTACATCGGCAATCGCAACCACCACACGATAACCGCCACCAGGACGTTTCTCTGCATAAACAGCATCGTCAAAGTCACGTGCATCTTCGCCATCAATTGTTACTAATGGTAAATCACGTAAATCAACGCGTCCTTTAATATCTTGTTCAGAAGGTTCTTTGAAGCTTTCAGCTTCTTTAATGACTGCTTCAGGAAATTCATAAGGCAGACCAAACTCTAAAATCGTTTGCGGAATAATAATTTCCGTATCTGCTTTATCCGCCATTGATTGAATCACATGGCCTGTTGCCAGCTCTTCACGCGTTGGATAATCGTCAATTGCAACACGCAACATATCGCCAACTTTAGCATTGGCATGTTCAATCAACTCTTTTTCAAGGGTAATCGGCTGATGCTGATTAGGATTGCTTGGTTGAATAAAGTATTCGCCCTGATGTTCAGAAACTTTACCAATAATCTGTTTTACACGTCGTTGTACGACTTCAGTGATAAAACCCCAAGCTTTACCTTTACGGTCTACTGAAGTCTGACGCACTTTAACGCGATCACCATTAAAGACGAGACGTAACTCGCGTTCAGGTAACAACACATCATTTTGACCTGCAATATTCGCCGTGCCTAAACCTTTACTATTAATATAAACCGTTGCTTCATGACTAGGTGCATCTGTGGCAGGTTGATATTTAAAGCCATCTTTCATGAGCTGGCCATCACGAACCATAGCACTGAGACGGTGATTCAGCGCATCAATACTTTTTTGATCAGGAATATTAAAGTGGTCTACGAGTTCTGCATGAGACTGTGCAGTTTGTAATTGTTCTAATGTAGTTAAAATAAGAGTTCGGCTAGGAATAGGATTATCGTAACGTTCAGCTTCTGCTTTTGCTTCGGGATCAACCCAATTATTAGTCATATCGTTCCAATTCACATTTGGCAGATCACTTTAGCATAAGACATTCAAACTTGGACTGCACGTCAAAGATTGCAAGATTCTATTTATGCACATGATCTAAATAAAAGAAGAGAAGACTATATTATCAAGCGCGACAACAAAAAATGCTGAAAAAAAACAGAAATTGATTAAAAAATATTTGATTGATTTAAAAAAACATAAAAAATAAGGATCATGGCTTGTGTAATGAGCTTTTAGTTTGTATTATTGCGCTCGTGTTACGGTGAGATGGGTGAGTGGCTGAAACCACATCCCTGCTAAGGATGCATACGGGTAACTGTATCGAGGGTTCGAATCCCTCTCTCACCGCCACTTTACTTAAGGCGCTCATAGCTCAGCTGGATAGAGCACTTGGCTACGAACTAAGGGGTCGGGAGTTCGAATCTCTCTGAGCGCACCAAGTAAAGATTGTAAGTAACACTAGCTCACGATAAGTGAAGCACCTAAGTAATGCGCTCATAGCTCAGCTGGATAGAGCACTTGGCTACGAACTAAGGGGTCGGGAGTTCGAATCTCTCTGAGCGCACCAACTTAAAGAAATTAACCGCTTAATTGCGGTTTTTTTACGTCTGAATTTTATATATTTTCGATAGATAATAAAAAAGCCGCTGAGGACAGCGGCTTTTTCGTCTTTGTGAGTTAGAACAAGCTTAAGTTGTGGAATAAGTTGTCAGTTAAGTTGGTTAGAGAAGTTTGAGGAGTAACCGTCTCAGTTAATGAGCTATCACTAGTTGTTGTATCCGCTACAGTTGTAATGGTTGAAGTTGTTCCTGTGATGGCGGTTAGTAAATTATCTACAGTATTATTTGCAAGATCACTATCTGTATTGAGTGTTATGCCAATCAGATCATTAATACTGTCAAATGTAGTATCACTAAACAATGTGCTTACGCTGTCTTGAAGAATATCGATAGTTGTGTTGCCACCGCTAATAATTGTTTGTGTTGGTTCAGCAACGCTTAAAACTAAATCTGCGCTGTCGAATTCAAATCCAAAATTATCGCTAATACCATCAATAGCATCTGTCACATAATTGAGTGAGTCACCACTTAGGGTTCCACTAATTGTATCTGTAAGCTCAGTCAATCCGCCAAGTACACCGCCGTTTAAATCCGCAGTAATGCTTCCAAGTAAGTTGGTTACTGTTCCTAATGAATCTTCTGGATTGATTACATCACTAAGTGCATTGGTCACTAAATCGATAGGACTACCGTCAGTACCACCAGTGATGCCATCAATTGCGCCAGTGACAAGATCAATCGGACTACCATCAGTGCCACCTGTAATGCCGTCAATCACGCCAGTCACAAGATCAATTGGACTACCATCAGTACCGCCTGTAATACCATCAAGAGCACCGGTGACGAGATCAATTGGGCTGCCATCAGTACC
>NZ_AXCD01000033.1:0-815 GCF_000475335.1 Acinetobacter sp. COS3 | reverse complement strand
AGTTGGGCACTGATCTGACCTGTAGTGTCATCAAAGCGTAGTTGGTTAAAGCCTTCGCCCTGATATTCTTTGGACTTGATCCCTGCCAGTTTCTTGGTGTCTGGGAGCTTGCCTGTATTGTCGAACTTGGTCGGGCTGCGTTGTGCTTCATGAATGCGTCCTGTGACAAATGGACGATCAATGTTGCCATCAAAGAAGTCGATCACCACGATTTCATCAATGCGGGGGAGGAAGCGTGCGCCATAGCCTTCTCCTGCCCAAGGCGTCAGCACATCGACCCAAGCTGAATCGGTGTCGTTGTCATTCGTGCCTGCGCCTCCATCATGTTCATGGTCTTCATTTCTTGTGAAGAGAAAACGGACTTTTATGCGCCCCCATTCATCCACATGGATTTCTTCTCCACTTGGACCCACCACTTTGGCGCGTTGTGGGTATACTGATGGTCGGTGTTGCTGTGGGTGATATTCTGGGACTGTTTTGATACTGCGGCGTTGTAAGGTTAGTGTATTGGCTTGGCGTTCTTCTGTATTGGTTTGGGTATTGGCGTTTTGCCAATGGCTTTGTTGTAGCAATTGGTTAATTTGCTGATTCAAGTCTTTGGGAAGATTGTTTTGGTTATAGTAGCTTTTACCTGTAATCAGAAATTCTTGGTCTGATCCACTGTGTTGGTCTATTTCAGGGTGTTCGATGAGTTGAAACCAGTAGCCAACTTGTGTATCACGTACTGTACTTTGAGCGGTGAAGTATTTGGATTGTAGGTCGTGATAGTGTCCTAAGTTTTGGTTCAGCTTTTCGATTTGTGAGTTGCCTGATGC
>NZ_AXCD01000032.1:0-8420 GCF_000475335.1 Acinetobacter sp. COS3 | reverse complement strand
TGCTAATTCAGCACATATCAACATGATCATTTGAAGTTGTAGCATACAAGAATACTCCTCAATAAATCTATCAGTTACTGTATGTCAAATGATGATAAAAAAAATGAATCAGTGCATGAAAAGCAAATATGGTTTGAGACTCCTCAACTAAAAAGATTTATAGAACAATCTCAAGCACAAAAAAAATTAATTGATGCAGTAACAGCTAGCTTAGCAATCAAAACTCTTTCTAATAAACATACGGCCATCTTCAACATTGCCGCTAATCATCCAGCTATACAAGTAATGAAACATTTAGAGGGAAATCCTACTTTAAAACTGATTAAAGCTTTAGATGAGTCCCCTACTGTAAAAATGGCTAAAGCACTAGAAGAAACTTTGTTTATGAAAAAATTAAAGTTTTTTGATGATTCATCCTTTATAAAAAAATAGAAACTCTAAATAATCCATCTTTCATGGAAAAAATACAGGCTCTTAACAACCCATCTTTTGTAAAAAGAATACAACATTTTGAAAATTCATCTTTCATGAAAAGGATGCAAGCCTTTGAAAACTCAACATTCATGAGAATGAACGAAATTAGCTATTTCGATGACAACTACTATAAAACGATTTCATCGACGTTAACTGATTCTAAAATGATTTCAGTTGTAAAAAAAATGCAAGAAATTTATCCGTCTTATTTTGAAATTACACATGAAAATAATCGTGATATAGGTACGGATGACCCAAGCGTTGTAAACGATTCAGATTTAGAAAAAGAAATAAATCATTTCTTCCAAAATATTGAAGAAAATGATCTATCAGAAACAGAAACACATAAGTACTTCTTTACACTATCTACTAAGGCTAAATTTAGGATCTATTATCTCATTTATATTTCTTTTTTATTTCTTACTTACGTTATAGCTGGAAACTCTTATAACAGTGCTGTGAGTTCATTTGTTATTAATTTATTGAGCAATATCTTTCATGACAAGATACAACGTATTTTGAAACCAGATCAAACCAATGAAGAAGTAATAGAGCTAATTCAAGCAGAAATATCAAATTTTGGCACTAATCTATTTCAAGGAAAGCGTGTCATTTTTCGAGAAACATATTTATATCTCTACCCAACCGATACAGCCGAAACAATTGAGCTACTCAGCATTGGACAAATACTTACAATTCTAGACTGCTCACAAATCAAACCTAGCTGGTTAAAAGTTGAAATTATCCGTGAAAATAAGCCTATTATAGGATATGCATTGAGAAAATTTTCTACAACTCTTAAAGAATAAAAGATTAGTGAGAAAATTTATGAAAACTCTAAATTTAAACTGCTCCCAATAACCTAAACATTAACTCTCTTTTAAAAAATGCGTCAAATCCTTTTTTGGATTTCTCTCCTATTCTCTTTCTCCTGATTCATGTCTCATCTCTATATCCCAATCTTAACCTTGTTTTATTCGTGATTACTCAAAGATGTTAACACAACATTTCTTTTCAAGATCCACAAACTAACTTAAAATTTGAGCAATATCTGCAACCTAATGATTTTAAAAAAGATGATTAAACAAAACCTTGCCATCATTTTGCTTTCAAGTATTGCATTAACCGCATGTGCAAAACCTTCAGAGAATAATAATAAAAATACGCAGCCTTCCCCTGAATTACAGCAAAAAATTCAACAACTGGTCGAAAAAACTAAACAGAATATGATCTTTGTCGAAGGCGGTTCTTTTATGATGGGAGACTTTGGCCCAATCACCCGTAAGGATAAATTACCGATCACGGGACTCTATGCAGCGATGCCAGTACACAAAGTCACACTCGATAGTTTTAGCCTAAATGCCTATAAAACCACCTTTGACGACTTTGATATTTATACAGAAGCAACAGGACAACCCAAAGTCGGAATGCAAGAAATCTCTAAAATTAAACGTGTTCCTAACGCACCGGCTGGGATCAGTTGGCAACAAGCTCATGATTATTGTCAATGGTTAGGTGAACATGTGGGGATTCCGATGAATCTTCCGACCGAAGCACAATGGGAATATGCAGCACGGAATCGTGGTCAATACATTATTTACCCAACTGATAATGGAGAGTACGAACTAGGACGTAATGTCTGGAGTGATGAGCAAAGACGTGAATTTAGTAAATCTGTTCCAGAGGCTGATGGAATGAAAATCCCAGTTCTAGGTAAATTCCCTCCAACACCATTAGGATTCTATGATCTAGCAACTGATGGCTATGAATGGATGTCTGACTGGTTTGATCCAAACTATTATAAAGACTCACCAGAACAGAATCCACAGGGCCCTGCAACAAGCACATTAAAATCTATTCGCAGTACCTTCCAAGTTGGTGCTGCCCAAAGTCTGCAAATCGGTGGAAGTGTCACCACAATCTACCGAGGTGGTAAAGAACCTAATCCACAATTTGATAAAGACGATCAAGAGAATCCACAATATATCAATATAAATGGCTCAACTTCAGCACGTTGTGCTTCAAATCATTCTCAACCATTTATCGAAAATAAATAAATTGCCCTCACTTAACATGGATGGCCATTAGGCGATCCATGTTTTAGTATCAGTTTCGGTATATCTTGTTATATCAAGTTCTTCAATTGGCTGTGGCGCTTGTGCTATAAAGATTTCGGGTTTTTCTAAATACTGCGCCAATAGTATTTGTTTAAACTCCTGCGTATCAAAGTTAGCAATCTTATAATCCTTTGGATATGACAAGATTCGTTGTCCACGCATTTTAAGATATTCATCAATATATTTATTGCCCGAACTATAGTTTTCAGAGAAATTATGATCCTGATTGATTCGTTCCTTGATTTTCTTTAAATCAGCAAGCGGTAAGATCCCCTGCATACGACGACCTAAATTTAAAAAATCCAGTAATTCACTTTCATTTTCAGCAATACTCTTTACCGATCGCTCACCATCAGGGCTCATATGTTGTAAGGTATTGGTCCAGTGATTCACTACCGTAACACTTTTAAATAGATTTAATACCGCCTCTTTATGTTCAGGAAAATCATATTCTTTATCTGTCCCAATAATTCTCCAGCCTTCAGATTCAGCTGGATCATGCCAACGGGTGAGTAGACCATGTCGGGTAATATGATAGAGGAAACAACCACGGCTCTCTGGGCTTAAGTATTTCAGCCATTGCCCCTTTTCATTGATTTTCCGACACATCGCAATACGTTGCTCTGCAACCTTAAGCTTTGCTTTAAATTTTCTAAAGCTGTCATCAATGGTTTCAATATTTTTAATAAAAGCACTATCTTTTTCAAAAGGCAGCATCATACTGATTTTATGTAATAAAATAAAATCATCATGTAACATGTACACCAATTTTTTAAAGGTAACATATGTAAGTTGGTACGCAACAAAGCGGATCAACTGATAAATATTTTTAAAATCAACAACAAATTCTAGAGCCCCTTTCCCCCCGACGCCATAACAGGCGGCAATACTGGCTTTAAAGCGGAATGCACCTCGATCATAATAAAGTTGAAAGTCAGCACTTCCTCCAATACCAGCACTTAAACCCAGTGTCGGAGAGATTTTGGCAAGGTCACTAAAATCTCTTGGATTTTCGGGATCAAACCATTGGAGTCCTCCAAAAGGACTAATACTTGCCTGCATCCCTGCAAAGGCATTGATTCCCGCATTAAATTGGTTTTCAGGCGATACTTTGTCATCCATCTGCCCTTTTTTAATGGCCAGTACACTACGACCTGCTGAGTTTAATCGTGTCGAGAGTGTTTCTTTAGGATCTTTAGCAATACTGGTCAACATCTGTTGACTACTATCATTACTAACAGTCACAGCAAAAGCAGATGATGCAGCAAATATCGCCCCAGAAAAACCGTAGATTTCAGCACCACAGATAAAGCGGATTGCTCCCATCGGAACGCCATCCGCCTCCATAATCCAGCCTTTCAAACTTGGATATGCCCATAACCACTTTTTCTTGCCTTCGAGCAAGACCATTTTCGCCTGAGCGTACGCTGAGCCTTTCGCCTGAAATCCCTGAGTACCCCACTTTACCGTACCATCATAACCTGTGCCTGCAATCAACCGTAACCATTGTGCTTGTACGTCCACTGTAGAAGATTCACTGGTTTGATAGCTTTCCACTAATTCTGTGGCAGTGATGCCAAAGATATTCGGATCAGGAACATAAGTGACCGATGACCCACCTTTAACTTTGACCAGTTCAACATTGATATCTTTAATGGTTTTGACTAGATTTTCCTTAAATTTTTTACCATCAATTGTCATCAATGTTCCATCTTTATGATCTGTTTTTGCCGTATCAGATGCATTTTTCCATGGTACTTGGTATTTCAATTGATATTCAAACTTATTTAATCGGTTGTTTTTATTTTTAATATGCTGACTATCATTGGTATATTTCCGAACCGCATTTAACTTTTGTTTACCATCCGATGTAGTAAACATCTCAAACGCAATCACCTCTCGAATATCGGCTTGGTTCTTAAATCGCTGGTTCAATGCCTTAATCGCATCATCCTGTGCAATTCCAAGACTCTTTTCAGCTTCCCGGATCTGTTCAGGTGTTTTTGCTTCCAGTGCCATTAACGTATTTACTTTCTCACGTCGCTCATGCACGTTTTTCATTGCACTGGTTAAGCTTCCTGATATTTCCAAGAAGTCTTTAAAATCCTGTGGACTCAATACATAAATTTCATTGGTTTTCGGATCAACAATGATTGGAATATTCTTTTTACCAGCCAATAGCGTTATATTATCAATTTTGGGTGCAGTAATCGCTGGAGCAGTCTTCACATATTGTGTTTTCAGAACATCCTGATGGGTGAAAAATGGTGAAACCACCTCCGTGGTCACTTTGACACTTCCCAAATCCCCACCATAAAATCTCAATCGTACTGGATGTTCAACAAAATGTATTTGTGTTAGCCCTGCTCTTTCAGTACGTAAACCTTTGAGTTCTCTATTATTTTGTTTTATTATTGTGCCACTTTGATCTAATACATCATAATTTAAACGCGTATTAAATGCTCTTTTTAAATGATCTCTCAATTCTACAATAACGTAAGATTTTAATCTTAACTGCACCGTTTGTATTGTAGGCTGAGGCTGCATCATTAAAGGTGTTTGAGTTGTTTTCTGTGTATTCCGTTGCAATACATTAGACATGCTTATTGATCTATTTTGGACCTGACTAATCTGATCCAAGACCCTATTATTTAATAAAATTGCCGCAGCATTTCTATCATGTAAAGAAGGATTCAGATATCCACCTTTACCACGATTCATTTTAGCGTTAAATATTTGGATATTTACAGACGTTGAACCTGTAAGCTCAAATACATCCGTTTCTCCAGTCCCTGTCGTTTTTCCTTTCGCTAGAATCCTACCATTTGCTAATATGCGATAGCCAACATTTGCCGCAGGTCTATTGTCCGTTGAACCCAGCGTTAATTTAAATTTGTATTGTGCCTTATTTGTCATTTTATTCTCTCAAAATTAGTTTAATTGACTGATTTGATAACCCTTGTGATCATCATCTTCAATCAACACATTGACCTTCTGAGGACCTGCTGTTTCAACTTTCTCTGTTTCGCCTTTAGCATTTGTTCTACCGCGCTTAATCGTTCCATCAGCTAAATACATGACATAATTTTTATTCTTTAAAGGTTGACCTGTACTGTCTGTTACCTGATAGGTTAAATAACATGGTGAGCTGTTAAACTTACGTTCTGCAACTTCAACAGAAGATCCTCCCATAAACAAATGCTGCCCCGCCTTCAACTCAAACTTACCACCCGTGGTCGGGAAAATACCTGAACCATTCAGCTTGATTTGTGAACCGCCTGCGGTAATCACAATTTCTTTAGGACTACTAATCTCAATCCGATCTTCTGTCGAAATGATTTGAATCCTTTGCTTGGCAAGTAAGTCCATTCCATCAGACTGGGCATGCACTTCAAACTTACCTTTGGCAGCCACCTGTTTGATACCATTCTGTGCTGCAAATAAACTGATCTTTTGACTGGCTTGGGCAATCAGGTTCTTTTGTGTAGTCAAGTTAATACTGTCCCCTGCAAATTGGTTCAGTTGTCCATCCGCTGATAGATGGATGTCTTCGCTGGTGCTTAGACCGATCCCCGCTGGTGAATTCAATAGTAATAAGGCTTTTTCAAATCTTGCGATCTTCTCTTGTATCTGATCTGCAAAATCTTTCAATTGATCTAAAGATTCAATTTCATCAGTTTGTTGGTTCTTGGCAACTTCACTTAAAGCTTTAGCATTAGCTTGATTGCTTTCAAGCTGTTGCTTGCCAGGTTGGGCATCAAGGTGATCACCCTGTGCTTGTTCTTGGGAATGAGTGCTGAGCAATAAACCTTGTCCAGCACGTACAGCGCCCCATTGATCTGTACGCAGTTCAAAACCTTCGCCTCGATCTTCACTTTCAGCTTGGTCTTTTGGATGGCTGAGTTTGCCGAGATTGAGTTGACTTGCTGCATGGCTACTTTGCAACTGCGCGCTGATCTGTCCAGTGGTATCATCAAAGCGCAGTTGGTTAAAACCTTCCCCTTGAACTTCTTTGGATTTAATCCCTGCCAACTTCTTGGTATCAGGTAACTTGCCCGCATTGTCAAATTTGGTTGGGTTACGATACGCCTCATGAATCCGCCCTGTGACAAATGGACGGTCAATGTTGCCATCAAAGAAGTCTATTACTACGATTTCGCCAATGCGTGGTAAGAAGCGTGCGCCATAGCCTTCTCCTGCCCACGGGGTTAGAACATCTATCCATGCTGAATCGGTATCGTTGTCATTGCTACCTGCACCACTATCATGCTCATGGTCTTCATTTCTTGTGAATAGGAATCTAACTTTTATCCTGCCCCATTCATCCACATAAATTTCCTCATCACTTGGCCCAACAACTTTAGCGCGTTGTGGTGAGGTTGTTGGTCGATGTTGCAGAAGGTTGTATTCAGGAACAATCGGGATATTGCGGCGTTGTAAAATCAGTTGATTGGCTTGGCGTTCTTCAGTTTGAAGATTAGGCTGCTTCCATTGGCTTTGACTGATCAGCGTATGAACTTGTTGTTGTAAATCTTTAGGTAGGTTGTTCTGATTGTAATAGCTTTTAGCTGTAATCAGAAACTCTTGGTGTTGATCTATCTCTGGATGTTCAATCAGTTTAAACCAGTACCCTACTTGGCTATGTCTTACAGTGGTGTTGGCAATGAACTGTTTGGCTTGGCTGTCATGGTAATGGCTTAAGTTTTGATTGAGTTTTTCTATTTGTGGATTGCCTGATGCAGTGGCTCCATCTGCTCCATTCAAGTCTTGCATCCATGCAGGGGTAAAGTGCCATGCGTCTTCTAGGCTAAGACTATTGTTATCATAATTTTCACTGTGTTGATGCTTACTTTGGACGCTGCCTGCCCCATCCACTTGCTCTAAAGCATCAGCTTGCCAACGCTGAATGTGAACAGCCGTGGGCTGTAGACTTCTCTGTCCAATCAGACTAGTCATACTGTCGTATTGTTCGGTGGCACTGCTACGGTGGTAACGAATGTTTCTCCGAGCTAAGGCTTGATACTGGCTGTTATCATCAATCAAGCGGAGCTTTTGTGCTTGGATTGGAGTCTGATTATTTGGCACAATCAGTTGGTCTTCATCAATCAACCAGTTAATGCCTTCGCTTCTGAGTAAGCGTGTAATAAAGTCATAGTCCGTTTCATTTTGACTCATGATAAATGGTCGGACATCATAGTCTTGGGTTAAACCACTTAAATCAAGTGTAAGACTAGACGCAAATAATGGACTACGTTGTTGCCACTCTTTAAAAATGACTTCAAGCACCTCTATTACAGTTTTATTCATAAACACACGGCTATTTCTTCGTTTATGCCAAAGTGCTGTAGGGTCTTGTAATACCAGTTTGTATAAGGTCAAACTGCCATCAGATTGCCCTTGTTGGGCTTCGGTAATAATACCTGTTGTTCTATAAAGCGTTCCCGTATCTGTCACCTGATCCACGGCAACCTGACAGCCTATAAATTGTTTTAATGGAATCGCTGCATGGGTCGATAGGCAAATTAATTCGGCTCTTACACCTTCGTTGATTTGATGTTGACCATCGATACGTTGCAAAAACACTTGTGTGTTTAAATCAGGATTTGAAAATAAAATATGCAAAGCACGTTTCTGTGCTGTAAGCCCTAAACTGTCTAAGGCTTGAAATATATTGTTCAACATCTTGTTATAGGCTTACGCTTAAATTTAATGCATTCTACAAAGTATCACGCCCCTATGTCCATACAGTTCTGTCTATTTGTGACAATTTACGTCACTTCTATTCTATGCTTTAGTAATCTAAGTCAATTTGATATGTGCTGAATTAGC
>NZ_AXCD01000031.1:0-15822 GCF_000475335.1 Acinetobacter sp. COS3 | reverse complement strand
CTCGCTTTAAAAGACACTTCTCCTCGTGCTGCGCAGCACTTTTAGTTTTAAACAATTGATTATTATATAATTTATGCGTTACTCATGTTTGAGATTTACTGTTTCTACATAATTATTCATCTGTTACCACATACTGCAAATAATTAAGCTATTGTTTTTGTTGAATAAATTAAAAAAAGTTGGTGTGGTGTTACTCATGCGTTTTATTTGAAAAATATTTTTTTCATTTTTCTTCACGAAACGAATCATGAATTTTTAAAATTTTGTAGGATCCGATATTCCAGTTAAATTAATATCGGAAGTAAAAATGTATTATTTTCATTTAAGTCACAACGTTAAAGGTGATGGTCAAATAAAGTTGAGTGATGGTGATTCAAAGTATAGACTCTCAAAAAGTGCATATCACTATATTACGCGTACTTTATATTTTTCAAAGCATAAAAGTGAGATTGAAGAGCTTGAATATTGTGCATCCTATAATATGCCGATTTGGTCTGAAAATCATCCTGAAAAGTTTTGGTATGCAGCTGATCAATATACAAGTGAGACTAGACGAACCTCATCACATATTACAATCGCTTTGCCCAAAGAACTGGATAAAAATCGCCGTATAGAGTTGTCTGAAAGATTAATGCATGAATTTTGTGGTCAATATAAAATGCCATCAACAATCGCAATTCATAATCATGTCGCCGCACTGGATGGAAGTTCTGAGCAACCACATTTACATTTATTATTTTCAGAAAAAAGTATGTTGGATAATATTCAACGTTCTCCAGAGCAGTTCTTTAAGCAATATCGTCAAAAAAATCCTGAAAAAGGAGGTGCATTAAAAATTACTGCGGATGTGCTTGGGTTCGGGCGTAATATATTATTTCACTACCGAACACAAACTGAAAAAATAATAAATGAATTTTTAGAAAAATATGCACCCAAAAAAATTATAGAAATTCATGGTGTCGAACTGGAAGTGAGCAGTGCAGTATCGTGCTTATCTAATGAAGATTATAATAAAAAACATGGAAGCAATTTAAAAGATGTCCCACAAATTCCTAGGTCATTACTATATAGCACTGATCCTGAAGATCAAGACAAGGTAGCAGAATATAGAAAGAACATTCGAGAAATTCGTCAAAATAATCTGTATGAACTTTATAAAAAAGAGTATGAGCTAGCGTTGGCTAAAAAACGTGAACAGGAAATTCAGAATAAGCCACAACTTGATCAATCTAAAAAATTTGATTTTGACTTCTAATATATCCTCATTAATAAACCAAAGATGATGACTGCTCACAAACAAGCTCAATGGAATGTATTATTCCTTCTTCAGTCTTTAATTAAATCAGTTGATCTGTCTATATACTTTCTATGGGCGGATCAACTGAATTGGTATTAGCGCCATTTGACCTATTTCTTAAAATAGTTTTCCATCTGTAATTGTTCAAGCGTATGCCATTGATAACGCTCATGTCCTGCAAAATTTTGTTTGATATATACAATATGTTGAAGAATTCGCTTCTGATACTTTAACAGTTGTTGAATGCGCTGATCATCGTAATCAATATCTACCCGTTGTTGCCGCAGTGCTTGATAAAAGCAGCGGTAGTCCATATCCATATTTTTTAATATTTCCTTGGATGCCGCAGGGTGGAGTGGTTGGCTTAATCCTGCAACTGAATAAGATTCACGCGTGAAAAAGTCGGGGCGTATACGGGATTCCTTTGCCACTTTTAATGTTGGTTCAAATGTATTTGATCTAACCTTGATATTTTGAAATGCCTGTTGAATCGAATTAATTAGTGTGCTCGGTTGAATAGTATGTGCTGGTGCTGGTTTCTGCAAGCTGGGTGCAGCGACTGGAGCAGAAATGGGTGATTTCACTTTAGCCTGATGATCTTGTTGACTGTCGACTTTGATGAATTGTTTGAGTTTATTATAGTTAATCGTATAGAAATTGGTTTGCAGCCATTTATTTTGTGCTAACTTTTCAATCACAAGAATCCCAGCTCGCTTTAACTTTGCAACAATTCGTTTGATTGTTGAGATGCTGTACACGCCAAGCGTGCTTTGCCACTGTTCATAACTATGGAACCAATATTTTTTTCCATTAAAGGTTTTTCCTTCGTTATTTTCTAAAAAGTAATGCAACTTCTGTAAAAAATTGGCGGCAGCCACGCCAAACGCTTTTGCAAGCGTTGGCGAAGCAATGAGAGGATAGTCTCCAGATACGAGAAGATGATTATTCTTATTGGTCTTGGACATGATTCGCCCCACGTAGCACACGTTGTGCACGTTCAATCATCTTGTGACGTTGATGTGTACGAAATGCCCATAAAGAGGAGAGATTGTTATTTTGATTGAGTTTGGTTACTTCAAGAATTTGTTCATCAGTCATTTCATGCATGCATTGACGAATGATTCGATGGGCTTGTTCAAGCTCTTTGAGTAATGAATTGGCTGTATCCACCGCAATATAAAGATTGGCGAGTGTTTGACGCTGAGGATTTGAAATAGTTTTGCCAAGTTCAACGATAAGTTGACCAGCTTGTTTTTTAGGTGTGCACGTGTTTGCACCATGAAGAATTGCGTTCATAGTCGTTTCCTTGTGAGTAAGTTTATAAGGCTTACCAGCATCACTTTCCTACGGTGATGGTGGCAGCTTAACAGGAGTAGGAAATACCGCTCACAAGGTACGGCCAGCATAAAGCTGTCCTGTCAAGCCGCCATAACGACTGCTAAACAACAGGCAAAAAAATAGCCGCGAGTGCGACTGTATTTTGCACCTTGTGAATAATATCAGGTTCCTACGCCTGAACACAGATTTTGCTGTGTACAATTAGCTTAACTGGATATCGCTTGAGCTGTCAACGCTGTGATTGGATCTTTTTACATATCTTAACATTAAATAATTCATTGATTCTGCTGGAGATATTTTAAATTTCTGACGGCTAGGAATTTGATTGTGAATCATGTTTATGGCGATGTGTTGAGCACAAACTTTAATGTTTGCTGTGTTTTTAAAAGAAGTGATGCTAATGATGATCAGAATTTCTAATCAAGCAAATTGAAGCTGATTCGCTAAAAGAACGATGTGAATAAATCATCGATTATTTAGGGCTTCAACTACCGTTAAGACTTTCTCTAAGCCTTCTCTGGTTTGAATTTGCTGAATCGGGATACCATCGGTTGCGGTATTGAATGCATTCATAAAATAATCAATCCATTCAGAATCACCGCCCGTTAACGTAGATAAGCTTTGATAAAGGCGAATCAGTAATAATCCATATTCACCTTGTGGGGATGCGGGTTCTAATACAGCTGAGAATTCGATTTGGTTCATCGACTTGAGATCGAGACCCATCACAGTAGCCAGTTGAGTATTACCAAGACCAAGTAAATTCGCGGTTTTCAAGACGGCTTCTGCTAAAACTGTTGCTGTACTAACAGAGTTCATTCAATCGGCCCGCTGAGCTTTGCTGATTATTTATTCTATCTCATTTACAGGATATAACTGAAGAAGAGGGAACTTCAGTTTGATCGCTTTAAATCATCCTGAGCAAATCTCAATCTTCTCATTAATAGCTCATTAGGCATTGATTCATCTCAATGCGTCGAATGTAAATGCTGAGCTGCGCCGGATTTAATTCTTTATTTTATTGTTTTATTTTAATAGAGAACAACAGTCCATTTTAACCTCATCCATCAAAGCAAAATGAGCCGATCGATCGGACGAATTTGACCTTATGGGAAAAATCAAAGACTTAATGCGATTACATTTGGCGAATCTAATTGTATAGATTTTAGTGCTTTGTAAAATTGACTAAAGCGCTGGATAAAATTAATATGGGCTCGCTGGCCTACATTGCCAGTCGGTTTTGACAGACCGTTGATCCAGCACAGAGAATAGCCTGCCTATTTTTTGTGGACCTTCTCGTCCCCCTTTTTATCTTTATGGTAGGACAGAAGGGGGACACCTTCGGGTGTGCTGGTTCCTTGGATCCCAGTCTGTCAACCCTCTTTTGTTCTGCCACCATTATTTGACAGTGATATGGCAGAACTTCTTAAGATTCAAGGAGCTTCTCATGCTGTACCAATTTTTTCTAATTTGCGACTCACCCCATGTTCAACCTTGTTGTGCTTTGCAACGAGGGCGATACGGCTAATTTTTATTATTCGTCTGTATTCAAACAACATTTTTACAAGAACAATCCAACGGTGGATGGCTAAGTCACGCCTATAAAATAAACCTTTTTATATCTGCTGGTGATTGTGCATTGCATTGAACATGCGGGAAACAACCATGACTGAATTAAGCAAACCCAAAATCATACCTATTGAACACCGTCCACAAAAATCTAAGCTCTTTATAAAATGTGTGGTCTTACCCATCGTGATCTTTCTCATCGTTGCCAAAATCTTCTCTTTTGGTGCTTTCGGTTACATTTTCTTTGGCTTTGACCTATTCTGGTTTGTGATCCTTTACTACCTTTATGAATATGGAAATACCTACTTTGACGGGATGACTGAACAACTCAAGCGTCAAGGAGAAACTTTTAACTACCAAAACCGTGGTGTTTGGATTAATAGCCAAGATAAAACCATTATCCTGTTTGATCAGCCTGATCAACGCCTCGTGAAATATCCCTTTGATTACATCACTTCCGTTGGACACTACAACTTAGTTGAAGATAACTTTAGAACCACGACCACTGTGATCAGCAATCCAATGATGGGAACGCATGTCAATCAACAAGTTCATCGCACACCGATGAAACGAGAGTTTCAAGTCAATATTGGCACACGAGATCCATTCAAACCGAATTACAGCCTAAAAGTCCTATTTCCATGGCGTAGTCCACAAATGGCCAGTGAAATCCGTCAGCTACTATCAGCAGATCATTATCAATAACAGATGTTAAACGATTAAAAATAAATAAGTATTTTACACGAGCACTTCTTGCGGGCTGCCAAAGCCCGTAGGAGATGCGAGGATTATAAAAATGAAATTTCGATTTAAATTTCTACTGATCAGCAGTACGACAATGTTGCTCATGCAGACTGTGACGGCTCAACCCGTGTCTACATCTAAGTCATTCACCTTAGAGCAGAGATTAACTTGTCTGGATTGGGCTAAGAAAGAACAATCCTTGAGTAACCGCTTAGCCTTGATGGGCACCGAAATGAAATGGCCATCTGGAATCACCTCATTACAGCAACAATTTCAACAGCAGTACCGTAAACAAAAGAACAGCGTCATCAATGATCCTGATGATGAAAATTTCTGTGAAGATTGTCCTGAAACCGAAGTTTATTTGCCCAACAGCAAAAGCAATCCCATCAAAAGGATTGAAACCTTAGTGCACGTCAGTGTTGCAGGGGCAAAAACCGCAATCTATCGTGCTGATGACATTAATAACACCAAACAAAAGATCGAGGATGGATTAAATATTCAATTTAGTCGCTATAGCGGACAACAATTGAAAAGCTTTAAAGGCAAAGCCTAAATTCAATCAGGGTGATGGATTTGTACAGGATATGCAGAAAGGGTTACAGCTGTCAGTGCATGCTTTGAATTAAATACTGTTGGGGGCTTCTTAGCCTCCAACAGTATTCTTACCACATATTTTTATTCCAAAATTAGAACCACTTATTGAATGAAAAAACATTATTTAAGAATTATTTATTTGGAGGACGGTAGTACGTTTTTAAAAAATGGGAAATAATAAATTGTACTTCATCCTTGAAGTCATAGCATGATCCTTTTTTTACTCAATACCGACTACGGTGGTGATATAACCAGTGGCTAAAAGAATTAATAGACCTAACGACATTTCAAATAAAATGGCATAGCCCAATTGTTTCGCAAATTTCGGGTCTTGTAAGCGAGGTGTGAAATACCATTTGTTAAATGCGGCTAACAATAAAATACTTAGGACAAATACAATTTTAATAATAAATCCATGCCCATAAGGTGTATTGATTAGAGTATTAAAATCTTTAAAAAGTAATAAAGTAATGCTAAGACCACAAGCGATGAGTATTCCTACAATAAAGGCCGCTATTTGCCCAAATAGATGCATACGTTCTTTGAGTGGTAAGCCATTAATTTTTTTGCTTGTTTTCCATAAAGGATAAAGTGATCCCATCCATAAGGATATTACAAGTACATGTATTGATAATAAAGCTTGAGCGAATAAGGGTAAATTCGTGACATGACCTAATTGGGAAAAACTAAAAACAATAGGTAAGAGTAAGATGGTAAAGATTAACCCTTCAACTTTAGAAAACTGATTAGTTCTTCTGCTTAATTTCACGAGCATAAATAAAAATAAAAGCAGAAAACCCACTGATCGTATGATATGGGTATGGCCAATTGGAGTGTTAATTACTAGATTTATATAGTTAGTATCCCACATACCAGATAGTCCAGTATTGGCAAAACTTCCGATGAGAAGGAAGAATCCTAGAATACTGGAAATTAGTCCTAATGCTGTGCCAAGAGTTATGTATTTCAGAATAGTTTCCTTTATTTCTACATAACGTCCAAGTAAGAAGTAGGAGAAAGTACCACCAACAACAAATGCAATACCTAAATATAAAATGACTTTAACAAGCCATGATGCATATATCCAAGATTCAGGAATCATAATTTTCTCCATCGTAATAGCAACATGCCAGCAGTTCGCTGGCATGTTGCTATTAGCACTTGATTTTTATTTTGCTGATTTAATGGTGAAATTATATTCGCCATTCATGTTGTGGCCATCCGCTCCCATTGTGGTCCACACGACTGTATATTTTCCTTTTTTTAGTTTAGGTGCAGCGACGTCAAATGATTTTTTCATATCATGAGTTATTTTATAATTTAAAGGAATGTCCTTACGTTGTGCATCAAGCAACTTGACGTTCATTAACATAACTTCTTCACCAAAATTCAAAGTTATATTTTTCGGTTGGCTAGCTACAGATGCATTAATAGCAGGTGTTGCACTTTCAAGTTTCACATGTGCGAATGCACTTGAAGTAGCTACAACCATAGTCGTGCCTACGAGTACGTTACGTAGAGTAGACATTTTATTTTGAAAAATTTTCATTTCTTCATCCTCTTTAAATTAATCTTGGGCCCAGTAATGACCGAATGAAATTCATTGATTGATAGCTTGGTCACCAACTTTGTAATCCTATTATCAAAGAAAGATAGAAACACTCCGATGACTTCAAAATTACATTTTTGTCATTTTAAAAATTGAAAAGTCACAAGTGCTACACTGACTATAAAGAAAATTTCGCTTATCTAATGATCAAGTAATAGGAAATTATTTACGTTTTAATCAATTTATTACTTTTAAAATTAAATATGAAGGAGATTGTATGGACCATCATCATCACGAAAATAAAAATACACTTACTGATCCTGTCTGTGGCATGGCAGTAAAAGAAACATCTCAATTTTATGAAAAAGTTGACAGTAAAACTTTCTATTTTTGCAGTGAAAATTGCTGGTTAAAGTTTAAGAATGATCCTGCTTTTTATATTAATAAACTAGCAAAAGCGACTAATCCAAAAGAGATTGGGATAAATTCAATTGTGGTTGATCAGCCGATAAATGTGAATACTTCTACTATTTACACTTGTCCGATGCATCCCGAAATTCAACAAAATCACCCTGGGAATTGTCCTAAATGTGGTATGACTTTAGAGCCTTTACTTCCAAATCTGGATGAAGCTGACGAAAACCCTGAACTAAAAGATTTTAAAAGACGATTTTGGTATACCTTACCTTTAACTCTTATCGTTGTATTTTTAGCCATGTTTGGGCATCAGCTGAATTTATTTGATATGAAGATACAGAGTTGGATTGAACTCATTCTTACATTACCTATCGTTTTTTGGGCAGGGTGGCCATTTTTTGTTAGATGTTGGCAATCAGTTTTAAATCGTAGTCCGAATATGTGGACCTTAATTGGAATTGGTACTGGTGCCGCATTTATATACAGCCTCATTGGAACTTTGGCTCCACAAGTATTTCCAGACTCTTTTGTTTCTATGGGACGTGTCGCTGTATATTTCGAAGCCACAGCAGCCATTATTTCGCTGACCTTATTAGGCCAAGTTCTTGAGTTGAAAGCTCGATCACAGACCTCGGCAGCAATTAAATCTTTACTTGGGCTAGCACCTAAGACTGCAAGAAAAATAAATGACGATGGTAAAGAAGAAGATATTCCTCTTTCCCATGTACATGTTGGAGATTTGCTCCGAGTACGACCAGGTGAAAAGGTCCCTGTTGATGGAGTTGTTACTGAAGGGTCAAGTTCTATTGATGAATCAATGTTAACAGGAGAACCTGTTCCCGTTACAAAACGTGAAGGCGATCAAGTAATAGGTGCAACAATAAATATGAATGGTTCATTAGTAATGCGTTCAGAAAAGGTTGGATCTTCAACGGTACTGTCTCAGATCGTACAAATGGTATCGCAAGCTCAACGTTCTAAAGCGCCGATGCAAAGAATGGCAGATCATGTTGCAGGTTGGTTTGTTATGGTAGTTATTGCTATTTCTGTGCTTACATTTTTTGGTTGGGGGGTATTTGGCCCAGAGCCTAGTTGGGTTTACGGGTTAATTAATGCTGTCGCAGTGTTAATTATTGCTTGCCCATGTGCTTTAGGCTTAGCGACACCTATGTCAATTATGGTGGCAACAGGTCGTGGTGCATCGAATGGTGTACTTTTTCGTGATGCAGCTGCAATAGAAAATTTACGTAAGATTGATACTTTAATTATTGATAAGACAGGTACTTTAACTGAAGGCCAACCCTCATTCGATAAGGTTATCGCTCTTTCGGGCTATGAAGAAAATGAGGTACTTCGGTTAGCAGCTAGTCTGGATCAGGGGAGTGAACACCCTTTAGCTGATGCAATCGTACGTGCTGCCCGTGAAAGAGATCTTGTACTGTCTAGACCAACATCTTTTGAATCTGGCTCTGGGATTGGTGTTAAAGGAGAGTTAAATGGACAACAATTATCTCTTGGTAATACAGCATTAATGGAACAGCTGGGAATATCAGTTAAAGCATTTGTTCCCGAAGCTGAAAAGTTAAGAGCCGAAGGTGCAAGTGTCATGCATTTAGCTGTGGATGGAAAACTGATAGGGTTAATAGCTGTTTCAGATCCAATCAAAGCAAGTACACCTGAGGCTGTTCTTTCATTAAAAGATTCCGGTCTAAGAATCGTAATGGCTACTGGTGATGGATTAACAACAGCTAAGTCTGTTGGCGCTAGATTAGGTATTGATGAGGTTTATGGTGAGGTTAAACCCGCAGATAAATTAGAATTGGTTAAGAAATTGCAAAAAGAAGGAAGAGTGGTTGCGATGGCTGGTGATGGGATCAATGATGCCCCAGCTTTAGCTCAGGCTGATATCGGAATTGCAATGGGTACAGGAACAGATGTAGCAATGAATAGTGCACAAGTTACTTTGGTAAAAGGTGATTTACGCGGTATAGAGATTGCTCGTTCATTATCAGAAGCAACCATTAAAAACATGAAGCAGAACCTTATGTTCGCATTTCTTTATAATGCTTTAGGTATTCCTTTAGCAGCGGGTATTTTATATCCATTTACTGGCTGGTTACTTTCTCCTATGATCGCAGCCTTAGCAATGAGTCTAAGTTCAGCATCAGTCATTGGTAATGCTTTACGACTACGTAGCCAAAACTAAGTTTTTCTGACTACTCATTATTTTTAACTATTAAAGATGAGTAGTCAGTAGTTGTTTATTTTTATATAAGCGATTAATTTTTAAAAATAATTTTAAAGGTTATGCGGCCATTATGATAGTCTGCTCTAATTGTTGC
Source organism: Acinetobacter sp. COS3 (assembly GCF_000475335.1). Lineage (NCBI taxonomy): Bacteria > Pseudomonadati > Pseudomonadota > Gammaproteobacteria > Moraxellales > Moraxellaceae > Acinetobacter > Acinetobacter sp. COS3. Next base: position 5,969 of record NZ_AXCD01000031.1, on the reverse strand, counting down.
GCCATGTACATCAAGAATGGATTTGGTAATTGCTAGCCCTAAGCCAGTACCTTCCTCAACTCGCTGTCTGGATGCATCTGTACGATAAAAACGGTCAAATAATCGGCTTAACTGTTCAGATGTCAATGGAGAGCTTTCATTCTCAATTGTAAAAACAGTTGTATCAAAGTTTTGTTGGGTTTTGATTCTGACTACCGATTCTGTTTTACCATATTTTATTGCATTTGATAGTAAGTTGCTCAGAGCACGACGTAACATTGAAGGATCGCCATTTACATAACCTAGACCAGTTTGTTCTAAAGTCATTTTCTTTTCAGAAGCAATAGCATCATAAAAATCAAATAAGGCAGAAACTTCTTTTACTAGATCAACTTGTTTTAAGTTTGGTAAATGCAAGCCATGTTCAGCCTTTGCAAGAAACAACATATCGGAAATCATTCGAGCTAAACGTTCAAATTCTTCCAAATTGGAGAACAGAACTTCTTGATAGGTATTAATATCTCGACTACGAGATAAACATACTTGGGTTTGGGTCATCAAATTGTTGATAGGTGTTCTAATCTCATGGGCAAGGTCTGATGAAAAATCTGAGAGTTTTTCTACTGCTGTTTCTAGCCGATCTAACATGTCGTTAAATGCAACAGCTAGTGATTTAAGTTCAGTTGGAGTGTTATCAACTTCTAGACGCTCCGATAGGTGTTGAGCAGAGATGCCTTCTGCAACCTTTGCCATTTTTTGTACGGGACGTAATCCTCGCCATGCAGCAAACCAGCCTAAAAACATTAAGCAGATAGTACCGACAATGCCAATGTATAATAACTGGCGCCTAAAATCATTTAAGAAATGCAAATGCTCGGATGTATCGATTCCAACAATAATTTGAGCTGTTGGAATGTTACTATTTCTATTAAAAGACTTTTTATAAGCTAATCCACGATAAGTTTTATTTTGTATTTTCCACTCTAACCAAGGAGTATGTTTAGATTTAATTAATGTCTGCGCTTTAATAAGTGCAGGGGCTGAACTAAAAATAATTTGACCTGTTGGTCGTTCAATTTGAACAATTAGATCATGATGACCAACTAAGGCGTCTTTTAAATAAATATTTAGCTCTTGGGAATTGGCTGGATTTTGTTCTAGTAAATTTTCTAGAAGTTGAATTTTCCCTTCTAGTTGTGTCCGGTCCTGAGTTTCGAAATGATGCATTACGAGTTGATGAATAACTAGTCCCATAATCATTAGAATGATTACGGTAGATAGAGAAAAAATAATAGCTATACGAAAGCTGATTGCATTAAACAATTTACGAGTCATCTTCAACCTCTAGAACATAACCCATTCCCCGTATGTTCTGGATTAGCTTAGGGCTAAAGTTACTGTCAATTTTACTTCTCAAACGTTTAATAGCGACTTCTACGACGTTGGTATCACTATCAAAATTCATATCCCAAATTTGAGAAGCTATGAGTGCGCGAGGTAAAATTTCACCACGTCTACGCATAAATAATTCCATCAGCGCGAATTCTTTAGCTGTTAAGTCAATACGTTGCCCAGCGCGAGTGACGCGGCGTTTACGAAGATCAAGTTCAAGATCAGCAATTGTAATAAGGTTACTATCTTCTTTTTGTTGTCCCCGTCGGAGTAAGCTTTTAATGCGTGCTAATAACTCAGCAAAAGCAAAAGGTTTTACGAGGTAGTCATCAGCTCCCAAATCTAATCCCTTAACTCGATCTTCAATTTGATCACGCGCTGAAAGAAATAGAATAGGCATTGTCTTTCCGCTTTTGCGAATATCATAAATGATATTCCAGCCATCTAATTTTGGTAACATAACGTCCAAAATGATGAGGTCATATTCTTCGGAAAGTGCTTGATGTTTACCTGATAATCCATCTGTGACCCAATCCGTAATATACCCAGCTTCAGATAGACCTTGTTTAAGGTAGTCACCAGTTTTTTGTTCATCTTCAACTAGTAAGATTCTCATTGATAAAAATCCAATATCACTCATTAAGAATATAATAACGTTATAAATACGTGATTCTTTGTAGATTACAAAAATGTCATTTTCATGTCATATAGATGTTTGGTGGTAGCCTTTAAGGTATTTGTATAAAGTTAATTTTTGGAGCAAAACATGAAAACTCTATTCCGTCGTAGCTTAACTACACTTATGTGTATTGGAACTTTAATTGCAGGAACTCAGTCTTGGGCAGCCGATGCTAAACAGGGAACCACTGTAGTCACTGAAACTAAAGCGGACTCAAAAATGTCAGAGAAATGCCAAAAACCTTGTAATATGAAGAATGATGAGAAAACCCAACAGGATCATAGTCAGCATGAGCATGGCAATATGGCTGATATGTCTCAGATGGATCACTCTAAGATGATGAATATGGATCAGTCTAAAATGGGTAATATGGATCATTCAAATATGATGAACATGGACCACTCAAAGATGAACATGTCAAATACATCAAATAAATAACAAATACGATAAATGAAAGATTGGGGAGATTAAAGCGAATAATTGGTTTGCTTGAGCTCCCCATCTTTATATTAGATAGGTGAAATAAATGTCTAAAAAATTAAGTCATGTCCTTTTAATAGGAGTTGGTTTATTTTCATCAACTTGGGTAATGGCGGCAGTTAAAGAATATGATTTAACAATCGCTGAACAAACTGTAAATATCACAGGAAAACCAGTTGAGAGAATTACTGTAAATGGTAAATTCGTTGCACCACTTCTTGAATTTGAAGAAGGTGATGAGGCCGTTATCCGTGTTCACAATAAGTTAAAAAATCAGGACTCTTCAATCCATTGGCATGGCTTATTATTACCTGGAATTATGGATGGTGTACCTGGATTTAACAAATTTCATGGCATTGCCCCTAATAAAACTTATGAATATAAGTTTAAAGTCCGCCAAAATGGTACTTATTGGTATCATTCACATAGTAAAGGACAAGAACAAGACGGTTTATATGGTGCTTTTGTTATTTATCCTAAAGATAAAACTCCACTAACAGCTGCTGAAAAAACCGATAAAGATTACGTTGTTTTGCTTTCTGATTTTCATAATTCGACAAGTGATCAAATTATGAAAAATATTAAAAAAGAAGCAGACTACTATCAGAACCGCCGCGAAACAGTATTCGATGTATTAAAACAAGTTAAACGTGATGGGCTAAAAGCGACTTGGCAAGACCGTTCTATGTGGAATCAGATGCGAATGCTGAAAACAGATATGTCCGATGTGACTGGTTATACATTTTTAATGAATGGCAAAACACCTCAGCAAAACTGGACCGGTAACTTCAAAGCTGGTGAAAAAGTTCGCCTTCGTTTTATTAATGCTTCCGCTATGTCATTCTTTGATGTACGCATTCCAAACCTAAAAATGACTGTAGTCAGTGCTGATGGTCAACCTGTAAAGCCCGTTCCTGTAGATGAGTTCCGTATTGGTACTGCTGAAACCTATGATGTCATTGTGGAACCAAAACAAGCACATTACCAAATTGAAGCTGAATCTATTGATCGTACCGGTTTTTCAGTGGGAACATTACATGAAGAAAGCAGCCCAGCAGTCAAACAAATTGAGATGCCTAAGCCTCGTCCTCGTTCTTTATTGACTATGGAAGATATGGGAATGAATCATGATATGTCATCTATGAAAGGTATGGATCATGATATGTCTTCTATGAAAGGTATGGATCATGATATGTCTTCTATGAAAGGCATGAATCACGATATGTCTTCTATGAAAGGTATGGATCATGATATGTCTTCAATGAAAGATATGAATCATGATATGTCTTCTATGAAAGGCATGAATCACGATATGTCTTCTATGAAAGGCATGAATCACGATATGTCTTCTATGAAAGGTATGAATCATGATATGCCGATGAATAGCGCTACTGTTAAGTCGGCTTCAGACAAGAATGATAATACCGTATTTGGATGGGCAAATGCTTCAACACCCGTTGGTCAAAAAGCACTCCAGTATAGTGATTTACAATCTTTAAACCCTCAACCAGATACTCGTGCCCCTGAACGTGAAATGGAAATCCGTCTTGGTGGGAATATGGAGCGCTACATTTGGACAATTAATGGTAAGAAGTTTAATGAAACAGAACCATTCAAAGTGAAATATGGGGAACGTATACGCTTGAAATTTGTGAATGACAGTATGATGGCTCACCCAATGCACTTGCACGGTATGTTTATGCAGCTTGAAAATGGTCAAGATCCAAGTAATATGCCAAATAAACACACGATCATTGTGCCACCAGGGAAAACAGTTACAACTTTACTTACTGCTGATGAATTAGGTGAATGGGCTATCCACTGCCATTTGTTATATCACATGGCAGCTGGAATGATGAACAAACTCATTGTGGCAAATGTAGATAGCAATGATGTTGATTCAAAAAGTATCGTTGCCCAACCCCATGCAAATGATAAGGGAGTGAATCAACATGCAAACCACTAAAAAACTTTTTTCAAAAACACTTTTATCAGTTGCTTTAATTGGTTTAGCAGGTATGGCATTTGCTAATGATAATTCGACTGAAAATCTAAATAAGAGTACGTCAAGTATGAATGTGCTTTTAAAAGAAGCTGGAGGATTAGGCTATGTTGAACGTAATGCTGCTCAAAGTACTTCAAAAGGCAAATTAGCTCTTAGCCAAAATCATGATAAACATCTGAACGAGCATGGTGGACAGATTTACCAAACAACTAAATTTTCCAATGAGTGGGTAATTGATAACGATGGTAAGGGTAGTTTAGGTTCTAGTTTCGAAACATTGATTGGAACAGATGAGAATCGAGTATTTGTTGAAGCCAATCTGAATAAAGCAGAGAGTAATGATCCCAATTATGATGTGTCTGCACTTTATAGCCGTAATGTAGCACCATTTTGGGATGTACAAGCTGGTCTAAGATACAGCGAGGATAAAAATAACAAGAACAGCGATCGAGTCGATGGTGTCGTTGGTATATTAGGTCTTGCTCCTTATTTCTTTGAGACCAAAGCTTACCTTTATGGTGGAAAAGACAACTTCTGGGGAGCTAGTTTTGATTTCGACCGTGATTTATTACTCACTCAAAAGTTGATTACTCAGCCATATATTGAAGCAGATGTTGTCTTTAATGATAATTCCGACTTTGCATCAAGGACGGGATTGTCAGAATTGAAGACAGGTATTAAAACTCGTTATGAGATTAGCAAACGTATCAGACCATTTGTTGATATAGCTTATCAATATGAGAAAGGACAAAAATCAACTCCTTTTCAAGAAGCAACAGATTCTGAAAAGGGATGGCTATATGGTGCAGGTATTGAATTAGTTTTTTAATTTTGTCTCGATATTAAAAATAGCAGGCCCTAGGGCCTGCTATTTTTGAACCGTACCGGGTTTGTCGGAGAGTCAATATTCTGAGAGACTATCCCGATGACAAAATTAAAATATACCCCTGAAATCAGAGAAAGAGCGGTTCAATTATTGATTGAATCTGAAAAAGATTATCCTTCTACTTGGGCTGCAATCACAGCAATTGCGCCTAAGATCGGTTGTACTCCTGAAACACTTCGTGCCTGGCATCAAAAGCATTTAGATCAGCAAAATCCTATTAAAGTACAACAGATATCTGATCAAGAAAAAATGAAGCAAATGGAACGTGAAATTAAAGAATTAAAGCGTGCCAATGAAATTCTACGTAAAGCAGCCGCTTTTTTCGCCGAGGCGGAGCTCGACCGCCCATACAAATAATGGTGGATTTTATCCATAACAATAAAGATCGATATGGTGTTGATGCGATTTGTAGGATTTTACCGATCGCAGCTTCAACCTATTACCGAACTTTAGATCTCGCTGACAATCCAGAACATCGAGCGAAACGAGATCTACATGATGAGCATCATGCTGAACAAATTAAACGAATTTGGAAGGAAAGTTCAGGT
>NZ_AXCD01000030.1:0-10379 GCF_000475335.1 Acinetobacter sp. COS3 | reverse complement strand
GTATCTCCTTTAGCTCCAGTATCACCTTTTAGAGATGCCAGCCATTGTGTCTCATTGCCAGTGAATCCATTATCTTGCGCTATTTCATAAGCACTTTTACCATCTGCACCAGCGCCAGTAGGTAAACTGTCAATTTGGTTCTGTAAACTTGTCAATTTAGTATTTACGGCATTAAATGCAGTACCTACATTGTTATAGTTTGATCCTTGAATCGTATATGTGGGATTACCAAAAAAACCATTTGTAAAACCAGCTCCACCGCCTAAAGCGGCGGCCAGAGAGTTTAACTGCCCATAATTCACTGCATCATTTGTAGAAGTACCATTTGCAAGATTGGTAATCTTATTACTGTTAAAGGAGATTTCACCACTGCCGATATCATTTCCGAGTGCACCTTTAGACGTTATCCCTCCAGTCCCCACTTTTAAAGTATCAGTGCTGATGGTTACATTCATATCGTCATATAATAATTTGTTATCAGACACTAGTGTTCCAGAGGGCTGGTTTAAACAATACAGCGTCCCCCAATACTGTGGAGAGATAATCGAGTTATTTAGCCCAGCCGTTGCAATACTCGGATTGGTATTTGCACCTTGCGCACCACAGGTAATTACCTGCTCAGCAAATGTTTGTTGGGAATATATTGTTGCCAAAATTAAGCTAATCGCCATCGTCATTGGCTTCAAGACAATACTATTTAAATTATTTGTATTTTTAATACTAACTAATGTTTTTGAAACAGATATCGATTTATTGGTCTTCCCCTCACCTTTAGCATTTTCTGATACGACAATGATGCACCCTTGAGCTTTGCTCCAAATTTTTTTAAAGATATGGTTCATGTTATTCCCTACTTTTGTGAGTATAAATACATAAATTAGAGAATATTTTCTAAAATAATGAATCGTTGAAATTTGGTATAAATTAAAAAAAACCTTTAAATAACAAATTTCAATGATGTCTAATTTATATACTTGCCTTTTAATAACCAAGCAGAAAACAACAACGACGCATCAAGTGAGAAATTATATGAACAACCCTAGATTATTAAGTCATAGAGAACATGAAATTTTTTTAAATGTTAGCTCATGGTTTGAGAATTAAAGAAATTGCAGCAAAACTTTGTATCAGTGATCGCACAGTCTCAACACATCAAGAAAAAATTTATCAAAAACTGCAAATTCATCATCGTGCTAGCCTCATTCAATTTTCACCTTATTATTTAGAGTTATTGAATACGCTTACACCGAGAGAACATACAATTATTGAACTACTGGCCCAAGATTATTGTAGTGAAGACATTGCTTATGAACTCAACTTAACCATCGAAACAATCTATAGCCATAGAAAATCAATAAATAAAAAATTAAAAAGCTTGCAAGAAAAATACGATATTTTGGGGATATCCAAACAAAAACAAATTTCCTTTAATTAAATGGCACATAAACATCAACAACTTTTCAAGAAAATAATAGGTAAAAATTATGAGCGCAGATCCATATTTAGGGGAAATTATTCTTGTTCCATATACTTTTGTCCCTCAGGGATGGGCAGCATGTAATGGACAGCTACTACCTATAGCACAATACCAAGCTTTGTTCAGCTTGTTAGGCACAACTTATGGTGGTGATGGTCGAACTACTTTTGCTCTTCCAAATTTAGGTGGTCGTTTTGCAATGGGGCACAATAATACCAATCAATTGGGTCAAAGTGCTGGTCATAGCAGTACGACCTTAACTGTTGCCAACTTGCCTGCACATAATCACATTGTCCCTGCTGAAACCGTTTCAACTGCAATCTCTTTAACATTGCAAGCAAGCAACGGTGGAGGAAATACAAGTGATCCAACAAATGCTGTGTGGGCAAATGCAAATGATCCAACTACAGGCGGTATTTTTGATACTTTTACTCAAAATCCAAGCCAATTGATGAATATGAAGCCTGTAAGTTCGCCTGCGAACATACCATTACCTCAACAAAATACATCAATTGCAGGTGGCAGTATTCCTGTCGATATCACAAACCCTTATCTTGTGCTTTATTACATTATTAGTTTGCAAGGTATTTACCCTTCTCGTTCTTAATTTATAAATGGGTTTCTATTTATTGATAATCATTTAAATAGAAACTCATTATCACTACATAAACAATTATTAAAAAACATATTAAAACAAACTAACAAATAAAATTAAGATCCAATATTGTTAAAATTATTTAACAAAGATATAGAAAATAAATACCATATGTTTATAATAATTAAACACAGATAACAATAGAATAAAATCATGGTTGAGCAACTACAGGAAAGGCAAGATATATTTGACAAAAATATCTTGAGCACCATCTTGCCTAAACCCGTGTTAATTGCAGAAGAAGACCAAAAACTTCAAAATAGGTTAACAAACTTATTAATTAAATTAAATTATAAAAATAGTGATTTGATCATTTCAAATACCCTTAAAGACGCTATTTCTATTGTTAAAGAAAACAGAGTTGCTTTTGCCTTAGTTAATTTAAACCTACCTGATGGAAATGGAACTAAGCTTATTCAAACCCTGAAACAACAGAATTCGAATACTTTAATATTGGTTATCTCTGAATGGGATACAAAAGACGCCGTCTTGACTGCAATTCATGCAGGAGCGACTGGTTATTTATTAAAAGAAAGAAATGATGTTGAAGTTACAATGTCAATCAAGCAGATTTTACAAGGTGGAATTCCTATTGATCCTTTTTTAGTGCGTATCATTTTATCAGCAAGACTAAGACAGCCAATTAAGCTTGAACATTCTCCTGAAAATCTATCTACAAGAGAGTTAGAAATTTTAGAATTTGTGACTCAAGGGTTTAACAATCAAGATATTGCAAATGAATTAGGCTTATCACGGTATACCATCGAAGCACATTTACGCAACATTTACAGTAAACTTTCAGTCGATAGTCGCTCTAAAGCCATTAAAATCGCATATTCTCTTGGTCTTTTTTAAAATAAATACAATTTTTATTAAATAAAATTCACTTAATTTTTAAAATAAATAAAGGTGCATTTATTACTAAATAACACCTCAATTAAATATATTTCAAAGGCTTCTGAAAATTAAATTATTCAACAGTCGCTGATAATTTAATTTGATTATTATTAGAAACCATTTCCATTTTTTGAATACTTAATCCCATCTGAGACAATTGCATTAAAAAATTAGCAAGCACAGCATAATTTTGATGTTCTGCGACGATTTGGATTTGCTCACCACTTTGTTGTGATGAAACTGCTAGGCCCTGCTGTTGAGCAGTCCGTTGAATTTTATCTGCTGGTGTAAGATCAAGATCATTCGCAGGCTTCATCGTTGCAGCATTACTCTGCATCCAAACCGTTAAATCTTTAAGTTCATTTAAACGTGTCTGTTGCTGATCTGCTAAAGAATGCATTTTCCAAAGTGCAGAACCTATAATCACAACTGTTAAAAATATTGCCGTGAAAACCACCATAACACGTTCACGAACAGACAAGCGCTGTAAATACTGATTGACTGCTTCAACCTTTTGATCAAAAAAGTTTTGTATTCCTGTAAATGCTTTCATTATTTTACTTTTACCACCCCGATTGCACCTACTGTATCGGCTTGCACATTACCTAATTCAGCCTGAAATCCTTGTTGATTCAACTGTTGAGTTAATGCTTGTAAATCATCCGATGATTTGGCTTTCAATGACATCGTCAATTCAGATGCATCGTAATTCACTTGCTGAGCAAGGATTTGTTTTTGCATTAGAATAGGACCAACACGACTCAACAGTGACAATGCTTGCGTATCACCTAACTGGCTCATTCTGAGCTGGCTTTCAAACTGACTTTTTATATTTTGTTCAGTTACACGACTGTTTTCACCGAACCAATATTTATATTGATCAATCGCTTGGGCTGCTGTTTGATCCGCCACCTTTTTGAGCTTAGCCCAGCGTAAACCATCATAAGCCAACTGAACGAAAATTACGGCGATAAAAACGATTGCAGCAGCTTTCCAGTAACCAGACCATTGCACATCAGCATTTTTTGCTTTTGGAAGAACATTAAAAGGATGCTGTCTAGGTCGCTGTAACTGCTGAAATTGGTAACTAAACTCACTGCGCTGATCTTTACTCGAAGCAGTAGCCAAACTATCTAATTGTTGAATATTGAGATTAGCAAACTTGTATTGAGTTTCTGGTGCTTGAAACTCAAGAAATAGACTTAAATCATCAACGGAGTTACCAGACCAAAGATTTTCTCGAACAAGCAAATGATCGTAAATATTTGCGATCACAACTTCGGCTTGTTCTGGTTCAGGTAACATCAAAAAGTCAGGTAAAAAAGCAACAATTTGAATAGGTAATAAACTTAATGCATGCTGCCAAGTTTCAATGGATGATTGAGCTACACCTAAAATATTAAGTTGATCATTTTGAAAATGATGAACGACTTTCATTTGATCAATAGGTAAAGTTACAAACTCTTCAAGGAGGTATTTTATTCCTTCTTGCCCCAACTGTTTGTAATGTGCTTTCGTCATTGTTTGTTGCAAGATTTGAGCATTTCGACTCGGGAAAAAAACAGTCGTCTCTTTCCCTTGATGCTCTTGTAAATCTTGAATGAGTTGTTCAAGACTTTCAGCGACGAACCAATTTTCCCCTGCCGACCAATACCATGTTCCATTGGTTTCGGGCATCCATATATACAGCATCGGTTTTAATTACCCTTTTATCCGCTTAGGATAGATAAAATTTATATTGTTGGCGTAAAACGTTTCTTTTGTGTCGATAAGCCATTTGCAATCACAGTCTGATCATAAATACGCGCTTCGGCTAATGCAAATGGATTAAAACTTTCATGTGTTAATTGTTCTGCAATATGCGCTACGACATTCATATGACATACAACTGCAATAGATTCATATGGTAGTTTTGACAACCATTCTATCGCATCTTTAGCATCATCATCAGGTTTAATTTTATCGCATATTAAAACAGGAATACCTTCAAAGTGTGCCTTAATATGTGACAAGGTTTCTTGAGCACGCAGTAAAGGACTTACAATAAAAATCTCAGGTCGAATGACATCTTTTAAAAAATGTCCTGTTTGATCAGCTTGCTGATGTCCACGCGGTGTTAATGGACGCTTGATATCATCACCATCAATAGCTGGAGAAGCTTCACCGTGACGAACTAAAGTGAGTTGCATAAAAATACCTTATTTCTTATCTCTATATTTTAACTATGATTGATGACAATTTGATAAATCTATCATCACTTTACCAAGCCCTTTCTAAAAAGAGTCAATAGACCTATTTTTTATCACAACCTTAACTTAAAAGATTGGGATAATACCAATTAAAAAGATATTTAATTTGTGCCAGTATCTTTGTTTGCTAAAAAGACATCCTACACTTCATGATGTGGTAGTACGAACTCGACATCACTGCGATGACCATTTTTCATCAAAGATAAAGCGATCGTCATCGGTGGCGCATTTTCAAAAATAACTTCATATAAAGCATTGGTAATTGGCATATACACATCAAGTTCTTCCGCTTTAGCACGAACTTGAACAATTGTATTGATCCCCTCAGCCGTTTGTCCTAAAGCTTTAGTTGCGTCATCCAATGTTTTACCTGAACCTAAAGCAAAACCAATTTGATAATTTCGACTTAATGGACTATTACAGGTTGCAAATAAATCACCAACACCTGACAAGCCCAAGAAAGTTAATGGATTAGCACCTTGCTTAACCGCAAAACGACTCATTTCAGCCAAAGCACGGGTCAAAATCATACTCTTGGTATTTTCACCAATGTTATATGCCGCACCCATTCCCATCGCCACGGCGTAAATATTCTTTAATGCACCACCAAGCTCTACACCATGTACGTCATCACTACCAAACACACGAAATAAAGCACTGTGCAATGCATGCTGCACAGCATAGCGAACCAATTCAGATTCACTCGCAATCACTGTACCTGATGGCATACCGGCCATAATTTCTTTTGCCAAATTCGGACCCGACAAAACCCCATAAGGGACTTCAGGTAATTCTTCACGAATAATATCGCTCATGAAGCTAAAAGTTTTCGCTTCAATTCCTTTCGTGAGTGAAACCACAGCTTGCGAGGTAATAAACGGCGCAATTTGTTTTAATACATCACGGAATGAATGACTCGGAATTGCAACCAGAATAATGTCACGATCTCTTACTGCAAGCTCTAAGTCGGCAACTGCACGTAATGCAGGTTCTAATGGATAATCAGGTAAATAACGTTTATTGATATGCGTTTGATTGATCTCTTCAGCCGCAGCAGCATCACGAATCCAAATCATGGTATCGCAACCATTACGTACTGCTAAATTTGCCATAGCAGTACCAAAACTGCCGCCACCCAACACGGTGATTCTTAATGCTGTTTTTTGATCGACCGCAACAGGCTCAACTAAATCACTAAATTTTAACTCTGTCATTTTTTATCCTGAAACTCTATTTTTAAATCTAAAATAAATTTTAAGTCGCTTGCCATGTTTTCATGAATACTTGGCTATCAATTTCAGCGCGTGGTGGAATTGCTTTTGCTGCCGTTCCAACATAAATAATGCCTGAAATGAGATCTTGCTCTTTTAAGCCAAGTTGCTGTTTTAACCAGTTTGATTCAACCACTGCGCCAGAACGCCACATACTTGCAAAACCTTGCGCTTGTAAAGAAAGCAAGAAGTTTTGAATCGCAGCACCTGTACTAAGAATCTGTTCAAAATGAGGAACTTTAGGATGATCTTGTATCGTAGTTAAAGCGAGTACTAACATCGGAGCACGGAACGGATGTTGTTTTACCCTGTCCAACTGAGATGAATCTGTCTCACCTAAATCAGCTAAAGCATTGGCTAACTGCTCACCAAATGCAGCCCTTTGCTCTGGAGTAATAATCACAAAACGAGTTGGTTTCAAACGATGGTGGTCTGGTGCAGTTAATGCAGCTTGGACAGCTTTTTCGAGTTGTTCTGAATTTGGAGCTGGCTCAACGAGTTGACCAATAGATTGACGTTGATGGATATTTTGATGAATTGTCTCGATATTTGAGTCCGTCATTGACATGAATCTAACTAACACAAGGATTTCACTAGATTAGCATAATATACCTAATCTCCACTACTTATCCCCTACGCGCTTCACGATCAATTTTAAAAATTTAACAGACCCTCAGCATAAACTGTACATAATCAGCTAAAGCAATCAAAAGTTGTATGTTCAAATAAAACAATTATGTAGTAACTAGAGAAAAAGCAATGAAAAAAACTTTGATGATGAGTGTATTAGGTGGCTTAGCACTTGGATTAACGGCATGCGCATCTACACCAACCAACACCATCGCGATTCAAAAAGAAAATAATCAATATGAAGTGACTGGAATTGGCAAAACTAATCTCATTTCAAAAAATAATGCAGTAAGTGCAGCGCAAAAAACGTGTACTAAAAATACCTCACCTGTCGTCGTTGATGAGAAAACGACTTATCAAGGTGTATTAAAAGGTGTAGTCGATGAGCAAACTGGAAAAATGGTTGAAGCCGCCGCAGGTGTCATTGGGACATTGACTGGTAAAAATGCGTCTTTGGCTAAAGATGATGATTATCAAACTACCCTAACATTCTACTGCAAACCAAATGCTTAAATAAAAAAAGCCGATGTAATTACATCGGCCTTTTTGTTAGAACAGTTTACTGAGCTTCGCTCGCTGCTACTTCTGATGCTGCACTTTCTACAACATCAGTATTCTTTTCATCTAAATTCGGTTTATCGATCGCATCGATCGCAGCTTGTTGTTCTGGAGTAGTCTGTGTTGCTACAGTTGAAGCTGCTTGTTCTTGCTGTTCAGCGTTATTCGCTTCTTCTTTTTTTGCGCATGCAGTTAACATGATTGGTGCAATGATTAAAGCGGCAAGAGTTAATTTAAATTTCATCACGGCTTTCCACAGTTACTTGGTTAAGTTGATGACAATCATATTTCAAATATATGACAATTTTATGACTACTTTGTAATGCAAAAGTAAAAGAGCCGATTTACATCAGCTCTTTAGTTCTATCTTTTATTGTAAATCAATCGATTAACGCAATTAAGCACGTTCTAGTAAAACTGCAACAGCAGGTAAAGTTTTGCCTTCTACAAATTCTAAGAAAGCACCGCCACCTGTTGAGATATAACCAATTTGATCAGCAACTTCATATTTATCAATCGCAGCAAGCGTATCACCACCACCCGCAATTGAGAAGCCAGCAGATTCAGCGATCGCCAATGAAAGTGCTTTCGTCCCTTCACCAAATTGATCAACTTCAAATACACCTACTGGGCCATTCCAAAGAATCGTTTTTGAAGTTTTTAAGATGTCAGCAAAAGCTTTAGCAGTTTCAGGGCCAACATCTAAAATCATGTCAGTATCTGCAACATCTTCTACTTTTTTAACAACTGCTTGAGCGTTTGCTAAAGAACCCAAAAAGTCACTAAAGTCGATTTGAGTTGCGTCAGCAACCACAACATCAGTTGGTAATGGCACACTTACTTTTGCAGCAATTTGTTTTGCTGTTTCAACTAAATCAGCTTCGTAAAGTGATTTACCCACATTGAAACCAGCCGCAGCTAAGAATGTGTTTGCAATACCACCACCGACGATCAATTGATCACAGATTGTAGAAAGTGAATTCAGTACATCGAGTTTGGTTGAAACTTTAGAACCCGCAACAATTGCAACCATTGGCTTTTCAGGTGTTTGCATTGCACGACCTAAAGCATCCAATTCAGCTGCCAACAAAGGACCCGCCGCAGCAACTTGAGCAAAGCGTGCTGCACCTTCAGTTGAAGCTTCTGCACGGTGTGCTGTACCAAATGCATCCATAACGAATACGTCACAAAGTGCTGCATATTTTTTAGCAAGCTCTTCGTTATTTTTCTTTTCGCCATGATTGAAACGAACGTTTTCAAGCAATACAACTTGACCTGCTTCGACTTCAACACCATCTAAATAATCAGTAAATAATTTTACTTCTTGGCCTAAAGCTTTTGTTAAATACGCAGCTACAGGAGCAAGTGATTGTTCTGGTTTTGGCTCACCCTCTACAGGACGACCAAGATGAGAAAACACCATAACTGCTGCGCCTTTTTCTAAAGCAGCTTTAATGGTTGGCAATGCAGCACGTAAACGTGCATCGCTAGTAATTTCCCCATTTTTTACAGGAACGTTTAAGTCTTCACGAATAAGAACACGTTTACCTGCTAAATCAAGGTCAGTCATGCGCTGAAAATTCATGGATGGCTCTCTAGTTGATTTTAAAAACGGCACAATTTTAAATGATTCTCTGAAATAAAGGTGAGTTTTTTTGCAGAAAAGCTGTCTAAAGCTTCACTTTTGATTATGATAATCATCGTCATTAAATCTATATATTATTATGTCTATTCATCCAGATCCTAAAATTAATCGCTTAAATGTGCTTGGCGAACCTTTATCCAGCTGTTGTTATGACCCAATCACTGGGTATTTTCGTAACGGTTTTTGCCATACGGCAGTTACTGATCTAGGTCAGCACACCATGTGCGCCCAAATGACTTCAGATTTTCTTAATTTCTCACAAAAAGTTGGCAATGACTTAATTACGCCATTACCCGAAGTAGGTTTCCCTGGCCTAAAACCAGGTGACTTCTGGTGTATTTGTGTGACCCGTTGGGTTGAGGCTTATGAAGCAGGACATGCTCCTCCAATTAAGCTGAATGCTTGCCATAATGCGGTACTACACTATGTGCCTCTCAATATTCTTGTGGAATATGCTGTCTAATGAAGCCATTAGAATTGATCTTGGCTTCTAGTAGCCAAACCCGTAAAGATTTGATGGATCGTTTACGTTTGGACTATCGTTGTATTTCACCTGATATTGATGAATCTGCAATGGGTGAATTACATGCTGATGATTTAGCTAAACGATTGGCATATGAGAAAGCTCATGTTATTTCCGCAGAACATCCTAATGCCATTGTCATTGGCTCTGATCAAGTGGCGTGGCGTGAACATGCACCCTATGACTTTATTGGTAAACCATTAACTGTTGAGAATGCCATTCAACAATTACTAAAAAACTCAGGGAAAACTGTGTTTTTTAGTACGGCGCTCAGTGTTCAACATTTTCAATCTGGCTTTGAAACAACGCTTGTAGAGCATTATCAAGTCAAATTCAGAGAACTCACTTTAGCTGAAATTGAACGCTATATTGACATAGACCAACCCTTGCATTGTGCGGGTAGTTTTAAATGTGAAAGCTTAGGAATTAGCTTATTTGAGAAAATGCAGGGTGATGATCAAACCACGTTGATGG
>NZ_AXCD01000029.1:0-5370 GCF_000475335.1 Acinetobacter sp. COS3 | reverse complement strand
AGATCATTAAGAGAATAGAAGAACAACTTGTGTGGATTTTTACTGGTTGATCAATCGATATATATTATCATTGATAATTGGTAGAAATTTCTCGAAGTTTATTTGAGCAAATTTTTTGTCAGTAATTGATGAGCCAGAATTAGCACCTTGTCTTAACTAAGGTGCAAAATGATTTTAACTGAAGAGTTTGATCATGGCTCAGATTGAACGCTGGCGGCAGGCTTAACACATGCAAGTCGAGCGGGGAAAGGTAGCTTGCTACTGGACCTAGCGGCGGACGGGTGAGTAATGCTTAGGAATCTGCCTATTAGTGGGGGACAACATTCCGAAAGGAATGCTAATACCGCATACGTCCTACGGGAGAAAGCAGGGGACCTTCGGGCCTTGCGCTAATAGATGAGCCTAAGTCGGATTAGCTAGTTGGTGGGGTAAAGGCCTACCAAGGCGACGATCTGTAGCGGGTCTGAGAGGATGATCCGCCACACTGGGACTGAGACACGGCCCAGACTCCTACGGGAGGCAGCAGTGGGGAATATTGGACAATGGGGGGAACCCTGATCCAGCCATGCCGCGTGTGTGAAGAAGGCCTTATGGTTGTAAAGCACTTTAAGCGAGGAGGAGGCTACTAGTATTAATACTACTGGATAGTGGACGTTACTCGCAGAATAAGCACCGGCTAACTCTGTGCCAGCAGCCGCGGTAATACAGAGGGTGCGAGCGTTAATCGGATTTACTGGGCGTAAAGCGTGCGTAGGCGGCCATTTAAGTCAAATGTGAAATCCCCGAGCTTAACTTGGGAATTGCATTCGATACTGGATGGCTAGAGTATGGGAGAGGATGGTAGAATTCCAGGTGTAGCGGTGAAATGCGTAGAGATCTGGAGGAATACCGATGGCGAAGGCAGCCATCTGGCCTAATACTGACGCTGAGGTACGAAAGCATGGGGAGCAAACAGGATTAGATACCCTGGTAGTCCATGCCGTAAACGATGTCTACTAGCCGTTGGGGCCTTTGAGGCTTTAGTGGCGCAGCTAACGCGATAAGTAGACCGCCTGGGGAGTACGGTCGCAAGACTAAAACTCAAATGAATTGACGGGGGCCCGCACAAGCGGTGGAGCATGTGGTTTAATTCGATGCAACGCGAAGAACCTTACCTGGCCTTGACATACTAGAAACTTTCCAGAGATGGATTGGTGCCTTCGGGAATCTAGATACAGGTGCTGCATGGCTGTCGTCAGCTCGTGTCGTGAGATGTTGGGTTAAGTCCCGCAACGAGCGCAACCCTTTTCCTTACTTGCCAGCATTTCGGATGGGAACTTTAAGGATACTGCCAGTGACAAACTGGAGGAAGGCGGGGACGACGTCAAGTCATCATGGCCCTTACGGCCAGGGCTACACACGTGCTACAATGGTCGGTACAAAGGGTTGCTACCTAGCGATAGGATGCTAATCTCAAAAAGCCGATCGTAGTCCGGATTGGAGTCTGCAACTCGACTCCATGAAGTCGGAATCGCTAGTAATCGCGGATCAGAATGCCGCGGTGAATACGTTCCCGGGCCTTGTACACACCGCCCGTCACACCATGGGAGTTTGTTGCACCAGAAGTAGGTAGTCTAACCGCAAGGAGGACGCTTACCACGGTGTGGCCGATGACTGGGGTGAAGTCGTAACAAGGTAGCCGTAGGGGAACCTGCGGCTGGATCACCTCCTTAACGAAAGATTGGTGACTGGTAAGAATCCACAACAAGTTGTTCTTCGAAGATGTATCTGAGGGTCTGTAGCTCAGTTGGTTAGAGCACACGCTTGATAAGCGTGGGGTCACAAGTTCAAGTCTTGTCAGACCCACCACTACTGACGAAGTGATGAATAATCACAAGCTGCTAGATGAGAAGATATGTCGTTCATGATGATTGTAAGCTGGGGACTTAGCTTAGTTGGTAGAGCGCCTGCTTTGCACGCAGGAGGTCAGGAGTTCGACTCTCCTAGTCTCCACCATGAATTAAATAAAACATTTAATTCTGAG
This sequence comes from Acinetobacter sp. COS3, assembly GCF_000475335.1. NCBI lineage: Bacteria > Pseudomonadati > Pseudomonadota > Gammaproteobacteria > Moraxellales > Moraxellaceae > Acinetobacter > Acinetobacter sp. COS3. Next base: position 3,347 of record NZ_AXCD01000029.1, on the reverse strand, counting down.
CTAAATAGATTATAGAGTTTAGTGAATACAGTCCAAGTTGACTGGTTTATTAATCTCTGTGATTTATCACAGTTTACTACGCACCGACGAGGTGGTAGTTAATCATTAACAGATTAGTAGAATTGAGTCTGAAATAAATTGTTCACTCAATTCATTCGAAAGAATGAAATTGAGAACTAGCAAAAACACTGAATCAAGCGTTTTGGTATATGAATTTAGATTGAAGCTGTACGGTGATTAGGTTCACGAAGCAACAAACTGGATGAGAGCGATGTAAGTTGAAAAACAAGCATAGCAATCTGTCCTAACCTTACTTGTAAGGGTTAGCGACTGTTTGGGGTTGTATAGTCAAGTAATTAAGTGCATGTGGTGGATGCCTTGGCAGTCAGAGGCGATGAAAGACGTGATAGCCTGCGAAAAGCTCCGGGGAGGCGGCAAATATCCTTTGATCCGGAGATTTCTGAATGGGGGAACCCACCCGCTATAAGGCGGGTATCAATAACTGAATACATAGGTTATTGAAGCGAACGAGGGGAAGTGAAACATCTCAGTACCCTTAGGAAAAGAAATCAATTGAGATTCCCTTAGTAGCGGCGAGCGAACGGGGAGCAGCCCATTAAGTTGTGTGTGTTCTAGTGGAACGCTCTGGGAAGTGCGAACGTAGAGGGTGATATTCCCGTACACGAAAGGGCACACACAATGATGACGAGTAGGGCGAGGCACGTGAAACCTTGTCTGAATATGGGGGGACCATCCTCCAAGGCTAAATACTCCTGACTGACCGATAGTGAACCAGTACCGTGAGGGAAAGGCGAAAAGAACCCCTGTGAGGGGAGTGAAATAGATCCTGAAACCGCATGCATACAAGCAGTGGGAGCACCTTCGTGGTGTGACTGCGTACCTTTTGTATAATGGGTCAGCGACTTACATTCAGTAGCAAGGTTAACCGAATAGGGGAGCCGTAGAGAAATCGAGTCTTAATAGGGCGTTTAGTTGCTGGGTGTAGACCCGAAACCAGGCGATCTATCCATGAGCAGGTTGAAGGTTGGGTAACACTAACTGGAGGACCGAACCCACTGTCGTTGAAAAGCCAGGGGATGACTTGTGGATAGGGGTGAAAGGCTAATCAAGCCTGGTGATAGCTGGTTCTCCCCGAAAGCTATTTAGGTAGCGCCTCGGACGAATACCATTGGGGGTAGAGCACTGTTTCGGCTAGGGGGTCATCCCGACTTACCAAACCGATGCAAACTCCGAATACCAATGAGTACTATCCGGGAGACAGACTGCGGGTGCTAACGTCCGTAGTCAAGAGGAAAACAATCCAGACCGCCAGCTAAGGCCCCAAAATCATAGTTAAGTGGGAAACGATGTGGGAAGGCATAGACAGCTAGGAGGTTGGCTTAGAAGCAGCCACCCTTTAAAGAAAGCGTAATAGCTCACTAGTCGAGTCGGCCTGCGCGGAAGATGTAACGGGGCTAAAACTATGTGCCGAAGCTGCGGATGTATACTTTGTATACGTGGTAGGGGAGCGTTCTGTAAGCCGATGAAGGTGTATTGAGAAGTATGCTGGAGGTATCAGAAGTGCGAATGCTGACGTGAGTAACGACAAAACGGGTGAAAAACCCGTTCGCTGAAAGACCAAGGGTTCCAGTCCAACGTTAATCGGGGCTGGGTGAGTCGACCCCTAAGGCGAGGCCGAGAGGCGTAGTCGATGGGAAATTGGTTAATATTCCAATACTTCTGTGTAATGCGATGAGAGGACGGAGAAGGTTAAGTCAGCCTGGCGTTGGTTGTCCAGGTGGAAGACAGTAGGCATGCATCTTAGGCAAATCCGGGGTGCTCTATGCTGAGAGTCGATAGCAAGCTGTACTTGTACAGTGAAGTGGCTGATACCATGCTTCCAGGAAAAGTCTCTAAGCTTCAGTTACACAGGAATCGTACCCGAAACCGACACAGGTGGTCAGGTCGAGTAGACCAAAGCGCTTGAGAGAACTCTGCTGAAGGAACTAGGCAAAATGGTACCGTAACTTCGGGAGAAGGTACGCTGCTGACGGTGATGGGACTTGCTCCCTGAGCGGTTGGCAGCCGCAGAAACCAGGCCGCTGCAACTGTTTATTAAAAACATAGCACTCTGCAAACACGAAAGTGGACGTATAGGGTGTGATGCCTGCCCGGTGCTGGAAGGTTAATTGATGGGGTTAGCGTAAGCGAAGCTCTTGATCGAAGCCCCAGTAAACGGCGGCCGTAACTATAACGGTCCTAAGGTAGCGAAATTCCTTGTCGGGTAAGTTCCGACCTGCACGAATGGCATAATGATGGCGGCGCTGTCTCCAGCAGAGGCTCAGTGAAATCGAAATCGCTGTGAAGATGCAGTGTACCCGCGGCTAGACGGAAAGACCCCGTGAACCTTTACTGCAGCTTGACATTGAACTTTGACCTTACTTGTGTAGGATAGGTGGGAGGCTTTGAAGTTGGAACGCTAGTTCCAATGGAGCCGTCCTTGAAATACCACCCTGGTAATGTTGAGGTTCTAACTCTGCCCCGTAATCCGGGGCGAGGACCATGTCTGGTGGGTAGTTTGACTGGGGCGGTCTCCTCCTAAAGAGTAACGGAGGAGTACGAAGGTGCGCTCAGCGTGGTCGGAAATCACGCGTAGAGTATAAAGGCAAAAGCGCGCTTAACTGCGAGACCCACAAGTCGAGCAGGTACGAAAGTAGGTCTTAGTGATCCGGTGGTTCTGTATGGAAGGGCCATCGCTCAACGGATAAAAGGTACTCTGGGGATAACAGGCTGATACCGCCCAAGAGTTCATATCGACGGCGGTGTTTGGCACCTCGATGTCGGCTCATCTCATCCTGGGGCTGAAGCAGGTCCCAAGGGTATGGCTGTTCGCCATTTAAAGAGGTACGCGAGCTGGGTTTAGAACGTCGTGAGACAGTTCGGTCCCTATCTACCGTGGGCGCTGGAAATTTGAGAGGATCTGCTCCTAGTACGAGAGGACCAGAGTGGACGAACCTCTGGTGTACCGGTTGTGACGCCAGTCGCATCGCCGGGTAGCTATGTTCGGAAGGGATAACCGCTGAAAGCATCTAAGCGGGAAGCCTACCTCAAGATAAGATTTCCCTAGGAATTTATTCCTCTAAAGAGCCGTTCGAGACTAGGACGTTGATAGGTTGGGTGTGGAAGTACGGTGACGTATGAAGCTGACCAATACTAATTGCTCGTGAGGCTTGACTATACAACACCCAAACAGTTGTTGTATTCAAGATAAATTCAATACATAACTTGATTTAGTGAAGAAACTAGTTACAATACGACTCAATTAACTAATCCGTTAATAACTCTTT
>NZ_AXCD01000028.1:0-8847 GCF_000475335.1 Acinetobacter sp. COS3 | reverse complement strand
TGAAATTTGTCGTGTACAGAGGAATAAAGTATATAAAGTGGTTTGGAATGCTTCTCTTGGAGCGTGGGTTGCAACTTCTGAACTTGCAAAAAGTAAAACAAAAACCAAATCAAAAATTCTCAATTTATCAGCTGCGGTTTTGGTTGGTGCAATTAGTTTTTCTCCTACTGTATTTGCTGCTACAAATATTGGAGGCGGCTCAGGTTCAGGAACATCAATTTCTGGAGACAGATGTGGTGAGGGTACAGCGAATACTTCTGGTAGCCGAGATATTGCAATTGGTTGTGGGGCGCAGACTCAAGGAACTGGTATCTCAAATATCGCAAATCGTCAAAATCCATATAATAATTCAACTGGTGCATTTGCAGGTGCACAAAAACAAGGTGGTTCAATTAGTTTAGGCACTGGCGCGACCACTCAAAATAATTTTGGTACAGCGATTGGTTCTTATGCCACTACGACTGATATTGCAGGTGTAGCAATCGGTACGGCAGCTTTGTCAAAAGGAAATACGTCTCTTGCGATTGGTCGTCAGTCGGCAGCTACGGCTGATTTTGCTCAAGCGATTGGTAATGTAGCCGCTGCTACTGGTAAAGGTTCTTTGGCAATTGGTCACTCAGCAACGGCTGAAGGCTATCGTTCAATTGCAATCGGTTCTCCTGATATTGAAAATGCTGGTTCTGTTGCTGGACAAGCAGGTGCTTCATATCAACCTAACATGGCAACGAAAGCAACCGGTAAAGACTCGATTGCATTTGGTGGTGGTGCGGTTGCAACTCAAGAAAATTCATTAGCGATTGGAGCATTTTCAGCTTCTACGGGGAAAAAGTCAGTTGCGATTGGTACAGGTGCAAAAGCAAACAAAGACAATGCCGTTGTGATTGGTGATCAAGCTGAAGCAGCTCACGAAGGTGGTGTTGCAATTGGTAAGGGTGCGCGTTCAGATGCTGAGAATAGTATTGCACTTGGTAAAGACTCAAAAGCAACTCAAGCAACAGGTGAAAGCTTTTTAACAAAGCAAGCAGCGCCAACGGGTGTTTTATCAGTAGGTGGTGTTGGTGCGGAACGTCGTATCCAAAATGTTGCAGATGGTGCTGCTGATTCCGATGCTGCTACTGTGGGGCAATTAAAAGCCGCACGTTCTCATTATGTCAGTATCAATGATAGAGGGACTCAAGGCGGTAATTTTGAAAATGATGGTGCGACAGGGCGCAATGCGATTGCGGTTGGTGTTAACGCGACATCGGCAGGGCGTGATGCAACAGCGATTGGGAGTGCTGCGAATGCGACGGGCTGGAATTCGGTTGCGCTTGGGGCAAATGCAAAAGCCGCTGGAACTGGTGCTATTTCAATGGGGGCAAGTTCAGATACTGTTGGTCAAGGTGATATTGCAATAGGTCGTAATGCATCAACACAAGGCGCTTCAGGTATGCGTTCAGGATATAGCAATCAATCAATTGCAATTGGCGATCAAACAAAAGCAATTGGTGATCAATCCATCGCAATTGGCGCTGATGTTATTGCACGTGGTAATTCTTCTGTTGCGATTGGTGGTGATGATGTTGATAAAATTGCACAAGATGCAGAACTCAGCAAAACCTATACTGATATTACAGGTGGCGTATTAAAAGCGGGTCGTTATCCAACAACTGAAGCAAATCATGGCTCAACTGCGGTCGGCACTCAGGCGGTAGCTACTGGTGCATTCTCATCTGCATTTGGTATGACTTCAAAAGCAACAGGTGATGCTTCATCAGCTTTTGGCGTAATGGCTAATGCATCTGGTAAAGGCGCTGCTGCATTTGGTGCAGTTTCACAAGCAACAGGTGATGGTGCTGCTGCAATGGGGATTAACTCATTGGCTTCAGGTACAAACTCCACTGCGATAGGTTCAGGTAATAAACCAGGTGAAGGTGCGAAAGCGACTGGAAATGGTTCAGCTGCGATTGGTAGTGGTGCTCAGGCAACTGGTGATAATGCGGCTGCAATTGGTAAAGATGCGGAAGCAAGTAATGAAAATGCAGCAGCCGTGGGCGGTGGTGCGAAAGCAACAGGTAAAAATTCAGCGGCGATTGGCGGGGGAGCAATTGCTGATCAAGAAAATGCGGTTGCTGTAGGTCAAGGTGCTCAATCATTGGTTGTAGGTGGTGTGGCTTTAGGCGCGCGTAGCCGTGTTGACGCAGAAAATAGTGTGGCATTAGGACAAGATGCTATCGCAACAGAAGCAATAGGAAGCTCTTTCCTAACCAATCGTGATGCTTCAATGTCAAATGGTGTTATCTCAGTTGGTTCTGCTGGTAAAGAGCGCCGTATTACGAATGTTGAAGATGGTTCAGCTGATTCTGATGCGGTTACTGTACGTCAGCTTAAAAATGTTGATACACATGTGAATCAAAATACGCAAAACATTACGAACTTGGATCAGAAAATTGATAGCACCAAAACAGTTCTAGGTAATCAAATTGTAGATACCAATAAAAAATTGGATGACACAAAGCAAGACTTGGGTAACCAAATTAAGGATACCAACAACAAGTTGAATGATACTAAGGATCAGTTAACCACTCAGATTACAGATACCAAGACTGAGTTAAACAACACGATCAATAACACTAAAACTGAACTCAATACCAAGATTGATAGCACCAAGACCGAATTGGAAAACAAAGGTCTCAATTTTGCAGGCAATACGGGGGCGGATGTTCATCGTAAGTTGGGTGACAAATTAAATATCGTCGGTGGAGCAGATGCAGCAACGCCTGCGGATAAAACCAGCGGTGAAAATGTCATTACGCGAACAACAAAAGATGGTATTCAAATCGAATTATTGAAAGATGCGAAATTTGACAGTATCACGACAGGCGACAGTGTACTTAATAACAATGGTTTAACCATCAAAGATGGTGCAAGTATTACCAAAGACGGTATCAATGCGGGTAATAAAGTCATCAGCAATGTTGCGGATGGTGCAATTACCAACGGTTCCAAAGATGCAGTGAATGGTGGTCAAGTTAAAAATATTTCTGACAGCATCAAAAACAGCATTGGTGGCAACACGACTGTTAATCCAGACGGTAGCATCACAACGAATAATATTGGTGGTACTGGCAAAAATAACATCCATGATGCGATTAAATCTGTAGATGACAAAGTAACAAGTGGTGTTAACGACTTAACTGATAAAGGTTTGAGTTTTGTAGGCAATGCAGGTGCAGATGTTCATCGTAAGTTGGGTGACAAGTTAAATATCGTCGGTGGAGCAGAAGCTACAACCCCTACGGATAAAACCAGCGGTGAAAATGTCATTACGCGAACAACAAAAGATGGTATTCAAATCGAATTATTGAAAGATGCGAAATTTGACAGTATCACGACAGGCGAAAGCGTACTCAATAACAACGGTTTAACCATTAAAGATGGTGCAAGTATTACCAAAGATGGCATCAACGCAGGTAACAAAGTCATTACTAATGTTGCGGATGGTGTGAACGGTAAAGATGCAGTGAATGTTGACCAACTGACCAAAGTTAAAGATGGTTTAGATGGCAAGATTACTGATACCAATACGAAACTAGATGATGCAAAAAAAGATCTAGGTAATCAAATTGTAGATACCAATAAAAAATTGGATGACACAAAGCAAGACTTGGGTAGCCAAATTAAGGATACCAACAACAAGTTGAATGACACTAAAGATCAGTTAACCACTCAGATCACAGATACCAAGACTGAGTTAAACAACACGATCAATAACACTAAAACCGAACTCAATACCAAGATTGACAACACCAAGACAGAATTGGAAAACAAAGGTCTCAATTTTGCAGGTAATACGGGTACAGATGTTCATCGTAAGTTAGGTGACAAGTTAAATATCGTCGGTGGAGCAGATGCTACAACCCCTACGGATAAAACTAGCAGTGAAAATGTCATTACGCGTACTACAACAGATGGTATCCAAATCGAATTATTGAAAGATGCGAAATTTGATAGCATCACAACAGGCGACAGCGTATTAAACAATAATGGCTTAACCATCAAAGATGGTGCAAGCATTACCAAAGACGGTATCAATGCAGGCAATAAAGTCATCAGCAATGTAGCGGATGGTGTAAATAGCAAAGATGCAGTAAATAAAGGTCAACTAGATCAGCTTGCTGCGAAGCAAAAAGATAGTGATGATTCGGCAGTAAAATACAATGATCCAAAATCTAAAGATAAAGTGACGTTGCAAGGTAAGGATGGCACCACTTTAGATAACGTTAAAGATGGTCACATCTCAGCGGGCTCAAAAGAAGCTGTAAATGGCGGTCAGATTCATAATATTGCTGACAGCATTAAGAACAGTATCGGTGGGAATACTACGGTTAATCCTGACGGTAGTATTACAACCAACAACATTGGTGGTACGGGTAAGCATAATATCAATGATGCGATTGCTGAAGTGAAAGACTCTGCAATCAAAGCCAAAACAACGGTGACTGAAGGCGACAATATTGTTGTTAAAGAGAAGACCAATAAAGATGGTAGTACTAACTTTGAGGTTTCGACCAAGAAAGACTTAACTTTAGACAGCATCACGACGGGTGATACAGTTCTGAATAACAATGGTTTAACCATTAAAGACGGTGCAAGTATCACCAAAGATGGTATCAATGCAGGTAATAAGAAAATTACTAATGTTGCTGATGGTGCAATCGCCAATGGTTCAAAAGACGCTGTAAATGGTGGTCAGATTCAGAATATTTCTGAGAGCATCAAAAACAGCATTGGTGGCAACACGACTGTTAATCCAGACGGTAGTATTACGACCAACAACATTGGTGGTACAGGTAAAAATAACATCAATGACGCGATTAAATCTGTGGATGATAAAGTAACTAATGGCGTCAATGATCTGACTAACAAAGGTTTAAACTTTGGTGCAAATGATCAAAAAGCGTCAGGTGGAAAATCAGTACATCGTAAGCTTGGCGATACATTGAATATCGTTGGTGGTGCAGACGCTGATACTGCTGAAGACAAAACTAGCGGTGAAAATATCATTACTCGTACCACTGAAGATGGTGTGAAAATCGAGCTATTAAAAGATGCGAAATTTGACAGCGTTACAACAGGTAATACAGTAATCAACAATAATGGTTTAACCATTAAAGGTGGGCCAAGTATCACGATCAATGGTATTGATGCAGGTGCTAAGAAAATTACCAATGTTGCTGATGGCGTTGATGCGAAAGATGCAGTCAACAAAGGTCAGCTTGATAAGCAAATCAATGATGTTAAAGATCAAATCGGTAAACAGATCGGTGATTTGTCTGATCATGCTGTGAAGTACGATAAAGACAAAGACGGCAATGTAGATAAAAACTCATTGACTTTAGATGGTGGTGATAAAGGTACAAACCTAAAAAATGTTGCTGATGGTAAAATTGAGCAAGGTTCTAAAGATGCAGTCAATGGCGGTCAATTGTGGAATGTGCAGAAGCAAGTTGACCAAAACTCAAATGATATTCAGAACATTCAAAACAACATTGAAAACATTAACAATGGTAAGTCTGGTCTGGTTCAGCAGCAAAAGCCAAATGGTGAAATCACAGTGGGTAAAGATACGGGCGGTACAAGTATCAATATGGCTGGAAAAGATGGTAACCGTGTCATTCAAGGCGTAAAAGACGGTGAAATCAAAGCAGGTTCTAACCATGCTGTGAATGGTGGTCAAATTCATAACATTTCAGAAAGCATCAAAAATAGTATTGGTGGTAATACATCAATCAATGCTGATGGCTCAATCACGACTAAAGATATTGGTGGTACAGGTAAAAACAATATTAATGATGCAATCGGTGCATTGAATCAGTCTAATCAAGATCTCGGGAACAAGATCAATAACCTTGGCGATCAATTACAGCAAGTTTTCTACGATACGAATAAACGTATTGATAATTTAGAAGACAAAATGTCTGCTGGTATTGCTGCAACAGCGGCATTGGAACAAGCCCCTTTTGTACCAGGCAAATTAACAATGGCTGTTGGTGCTGCTTACTACAATGATCAAAATGCTGTTGGTGTAACGTTCAGACGTACTGCTGACAATGGTCGTTGGTCACTTACAACTGGTGCTGCGTTAGGAAGTCAGGGAAGCCCATTAGTACGTATTGGTGTAAGTACAATTATTGACTAATTGCTTCAAATAAGGAGAGCTACCGGCTCTCCTTAGCTAACAGATATGATGAGTAATGAAATGAACAAAAATATTCAAATTTTGATGATGGCAACATTCGTTGGTTTAAGCGCAACAGTTGCAGTTGCACAAGAAGATGCCGTAAATCAGCAACAAGAAATTAAATTTCCTACAGTTGAAAAAAGCTATTTAAAACAAGTGCAACGTTACGAATACGACAATGTAGCTCGCTTAGATACAGGTTTAACTAAAGACCAAATTCGATATATTTTGGGTAATCCTCAATTTAGCGAAGGCGTATTTTTTGTAAAAACGTGGAACTATGTGTTAGATATTCGCCAGCCGAATAGCCAAGATTATTTACGTTGCCAGTTACGCATAGACTTTGACAAGAAAAACCTATCCGAGCGCTTATCTTGGAAAGGAGAGGCTTGTGAGGGTTTAATGGCTTGGGGTGCAAACAATCAAGTACCAAATGATGCGAATTTAACTGAAGCAAGATCAGGAAGCGTGTTCTTTGCATTTGATCGTTCGAACCCAAATGCGATTGAACAAGGTTCAAGTTCTGTGGCAGCAATTGCTGAGCGAATTAAGCAAAGTAATTCAACAGGTCCGATTACAGTTGCAGGTTTTGCTGATCCATTAGGTAAATTTTCATATAACCATCAACTTTCAGCACAGCGAGCGAATACAGTAGCGAAGCTTTTGGTAAATGAAGGTATTGATGTAAATCGCATTCAAATCCAAGCCAATAGCCAAACTGATTTATACCAACAATGTGCGGGTAACAAAGCTAATAAGCGTCTTGTTGGTTGTTTAGCTCCAAATAGACGTGTTAATGTAAATTGGTAATTTTACCTTTTAGTTAAACTAAAGAATCAGCCATGATGCTGGCATTTTTTATTTCTTGATACAAATTTAATTAGAATAATTTTAAATATTAAAAGTAAAAAACTGTCAATTATCGTCATGTAATAGCAAATTTTAAATATTTCTTAAAATAACTTAGTTGAAAAGTACATTTTATTTTTACTGAATATTAAAAAATAGGAGATGTTTTTAATAAGAAATATAAAAATTATACCTTTATAATGCAAAACGATAATTTGGGTTTTAAGTGCTGTAGTAGGAGTAAAGTGTGATTTACTTCTCACTAAAAAAGCGTTATTTTACTCAATAATAAATTACACTTTTTTACTTAGTAGACCGACTTGTATACATAAGGCTACAAGTTGCAACTTCTTTTCTGCGTTTGGAAATTATTATGAATAAGGTTTATAAGGTTGTATGGAATGCCTCTTTAGGCGTATGGGTGGCGGTTTCTGAAATTGCCAAAGGGAAAACAAAAAATAGTGGAAGTGTTGGGCAAACTCTTTCTTTAGAACAAAAAAAACCACAAAGTTTAGGTAATCTTTTTTTTAATTACAAAGCTTTAACTCTTGCTATTTTCGCGGCATTTACTGCTGATTTTGCCTATGCAGGTTATGAAGCTGGAGGAGGTACTACTCGAACTAACTGTACCAGAACTTCAAATGGATTTGGTACAGAGGCTGCTGCAATCGCTATTGCGAATGAAAATAGTACAGCCTGCGCATCAGCAGTTGAAGCAATAGCAATTGGTGCAAATTTAGCAGCTCAGGGGGCGCAATCTACTGTCATTGGTAATGATATTATTTCATCAACATCGGCTGAGCAGTCAGTAATTATTGGATCCAATTACAACGTAAATCCTGTGACGTCTAATGGTAAAGGTGGTGTAGCTATAGGTAGTGGTTTATCTACTACACACAATAGCCCAATAGCTGATGGTCAGGGTTCATTAGCTTTAGGTTCGAGCGGTGATGGTACTACAATTAATGGGACCACTTATAACCAGCAAGGCCCTGATGCTAAGGCTGCTTATAGCGCAGCCCTTATGGCTGGATCACAAGTAGCTACTGGTGCTGACAAATCTATTGCATTTGGTGTGGATGCAAAAGTCTCTGCAAATATAAAAGATGCTATTGCATTAGGTACTGGGGCGGTTGCTAGTGTTAACAATTCTGTTGCATTAGGTGGAGGCTCAACTACGACTGCGCCTACTGGTACAGGTTACATTACCAACACTACAGCTCCTACCTCCGTTGTTTCAGTTGGTTCATCTACAAATCTTAGACGTATTCAAAATGTTGCTGATGGTGCTGCTGACCAAGATGCGGTTACAGTGGCTCAACTTAAAGATGTAAACAATCGTGCGGTTGGGAACACTACAGCTTTAGGAGGCGGAGCAGCCTATGATCCATCAATAAATGTATATACTGCACCAACTTTTACAACTACAAAAACAGATGGAACAACAGTAAACTCGAATACTGTGTCAGGTGCTTTAACTAATCTAAATAATGAAGTTATTAAGCCAATTACTTTTAGTGGGAATACAGGTAGTTCTGCTAACAAGCTTGGTTCAACATTAAATATTACTGGAACAGGCTCAACAGCTGGAACTTATTCTGGAAATAATTTAAAAACGTCAGTAAGTGGAAATACTGTTAGTATTCAAATGGCTGATGCACCTGTATTTACAGGTACAGTTACAGCAGGAAATCTTGCAACTGGTGGCACATTAAGTGTTACGGGAGTAAGTAATCTAAATGGTGGTGCAAATTTAAATAATCAAAAGATCACAA
>NZ_AXCD01000027.1:0-97883 GCF_000475335.1 Acinetobacter sp. COS3 | reverse complement strand
TGCTAATTCAGCACATATCAGGTTTGGATGAGTGAAATCACGGAAGGGCTTGGTTATTATTGGAATTGCCATACGAATAAACATGCAGATGAAGATTTAAAAAACAGTGACACTATGGTGAATAAAGAAATTATTCAGGAAAAGGATTGTTATGAGTATCTAAATGGCTTGGGAATGATTAAGCGTGAAGATCCAATAGGGTTAGAAAGACTTCAAGCTGTTTATAGCTATTTGGCTCGTATAACTGTTGAAAAGATTGATCAACGTCTCAGGGTGCGTGTGAAAGGTATGAGGGCTTTTGGCTGTTCTATATGTTGATTGAACTAAAGGCTATGCATCTCAATACAGTAGGATATAGTTATACATTATTAGCTAAAAATACTGTTTCAGTATCATAAGGAATTGAGCCAGTAGCGGCTCAATTCCTATAGGTAAAATTTGGATGTTATGCTTGAATATACATCTACATTTCGCTTAAGGTTTTCCTTTTTTGCATCAATGCTTTAGTTAAAGTCATTCTAGGATTCTGCGAACTAGAATGACTTTTCATGATTATTCACGTTTCACGTCTGATATTTAATTTAATGTTCCACGGTTTTTGTAAGCAGAATTAGAATTTAGAAATTGAATAGTGCTGTCTTGTAAGTAACCAATAAATATATAGAAATACAAAACAAGCAATTTCATGTGTCCGAATTGACTTCAATCTCCCTCACCATTATCCTTAATCTGCTGGCCTACATTGCCAGTCGGTTTTGACAGACCGTTTCACTCCGCATCAGAATTATTCCTTTCTGAGGAATAGTCTTATGTGTACCTCTCGTTCCCTCCCGTTGCGGTAGGACGGGAGAGGGACACCTATGGTGTGCTAGTTGAGTGACTAGTCTGTCAACCCTCTTTCGTTCTACCACCATAATTCATTATTAGTGATCGTGGTAGTTCCTTTTTAGCACACAAGGAGTCAACCATGACCATTCAAACTTTCCTCTGTCTGTACTGATATTTCAATCAATTAACTGATTTTACTTCAATGTTTAGTCGGGGCTTTGGCGTCTTTATTCATTCGAGAACAACAGCCTGTTCTGTGAATGCACGCCTGTAGATTTAAAAAAACGATCGATACAGAAAAAAACATATAGGGGAACTTAAATGAAAATTAAATCATTGAGCATTCTTGCAATCATCATTACACAAACATTATCAGGTTGTTCATCTGAGGCAAAAGACCGCAAAGCCTATATTGAACAATGCATGTATCCCAATAAAGCCATCAAAATGGCTGTACGTTCTGAAGCATCTTGTGGATGCCGTTATGACTCTATCCGCGAAACCTACGGAAAACCATTCTTTAACCAACCGATCACTACAGTGGACGACCAAAAGAAAATGGATTTCGCTAGAGGGTACACCGTTGGTAAATGTAGTGGAGTAAATTAAATATGAACAACTACAAACATTTTCTTATTTTAACTGTTCTACTCATGGTGGGGTGTTCTTCAGAATCCAATACATCTATTGCCTCTGATCCATGTCAAGAAGAGGCGGATGTGGCTGAAACGGTTATGGATGCCCGTTTAAAACGTGGAGATCTTCCAAGTGCTACCTTGGCTTTAGCTGGTAATAATCAAGAGCTTCGAGAGCAACTTAGACCAATTATTCATGATGCTTTTGAATATGGTCGAGGTGGAACAGCGACCTTTGAAAGAACCAAACAAATGTTTAGGGAAAAGTATTATCAACAATGCATGCAGAGACAAGGAAGCTAAATTCCTGTGAACAGGAGTTTAAAATCTAAGAGGAAGAACATGAAAAAATTGATCTTAATCGCATCTGCTGCATTGATGCTTTCTGCATGTGACAAAGCAGGGAATTCTAATCCTAACGATACAACACAAGAAAATATTCAGCCAGTGACTGAACATGCTGAATTAACTGTGGTGGAAAAAGAAGATTTAAATTCACTGAGAACCTCACCAATTGAGGAGACTGCCAATCAGGCGGAATATTATCTAAATCATTTAGAAAGCTCTTCAGTACAGGAAATCCGAGCGTTTATTAAAAAGGGCTTAGAAGAATGGGAAGCTTTTAACAGTGAGCGTGCTGATCCCAATGATCCACCATTGGCAGACTTTACTGATAGTGATGTAGCTATGGAGTATCGTCTTGAGGTGAAGAACCATGTCTATGGTTCGAGTGTGGTGGAAACAGCCTACCTGAATCTGATTTCATTATCAGACAGTATTGAGCTGGATAAACTGATTGTGAATAGAGGCAATTGCAGAGCAGATTACCGTAGCGGTGCCAATCCGATTACCTATGGCAACTCCATGCGATTCTTCTTAAATTGTGATCCACGTAATATCAGAGAAGTTATTGCGGTACTCAAGGATGGTCGTCAGATCGTAATGTCGCCACAATAACCACTTGAGTCATACAGTACCAAAAGCCTGATTGAAAAAAATTGTAGTTATATAACATTAAGATGAATCAACATACAGAATGAACTGATTCACTGAATCGTTTCATTCTCATCAACATTAATCTCATCAAAGACTGCTGGATTTCATTCCTTAAACAAGGAGTGAAGTCCAGCAGTCTTTTTGTTTATAAGGACACAATTATGGCGCACTTAGTCGAAACAATGGCATTCACAGGTCAAACCCCTTGGCATGGCTTGGGGAATCAACTCACACCCAATCAACCCATCGAAGTTTGGGCACAACAAGCAGGTATGGATTGGCGTATTGAATCCTCTGATGTCAGTTACATGGCTCAGAATGAAAAGGGGCAAAGCATCATCATGCCTTTTGAAGAACAACGTGTTTTATATCGCTCAGATACCTATGCACCCTTATCTGTAGTGAGTCAGCGTTTTCAGGAAGTACAACCCAAAGAGATCTTAGAGTTCTATCGTGACCTGACTGAACAATCAGGCTTTGAACTAGAAACCGCAGGAGTACTTAAAGGTGGTAAGAAATTCTGGGCATTGGCACGTACTGGACAAAGCTCAGCCCTGAAAGTAAAAGATGTTAGTAATGGATACATTTTATTGGCGACTGCCTGTGATGGCACATTGGCAACGACAGCACAGTTCACCAGTATCCGTGTGGTCTGTAACAACACTTTAGCGATTGCCCTTAAAGGACAAAACACCAGTGCTGGTGTGGTGAAAGTACCCCACAGTACTAAGTTCGATGCGGAGAAAGTCAAACAGCAACTGGGGATTTCAGTGCGTGCATGGGATGAACACATGTATGAAATGAAACAACTGAGTCAACGTAAAGTGACACAGCAGGAAGCCGCTGCCTACTTTGATGCGGTATTTAACAATACCAGTCTCAGTGTGGCTGAACAGGATGAAAATATTATTCAGTTCTACCGCAATGCAGCCATGCCAAATCCAGCCAGTCAAATGAGGTCTGTTAGCAGTAAAGCCGACAATAAAACTGAACCGAATGGACGTGCTATGTCTAAAGCCATGACCATGTTTAACGGACATGGACGAGGGGCAGAACTCAGCTCAGCCAAAGACACCGCCTATGGATTACTTTGCAGCATTACTGAATTCTGTGACCACGAACGTCGATCGATGAGTATCGATCACCGACTTGATTCAGCATGGTTTGGTGCAGGAGCAGCCATTAAACAACGAGGACTGGAGCAAGCATTAAGAATGATTGCCTAAATTCAGTTTCAGTTAAGCCTTCTACATTAGCCTAAGCATACGGTAACACCGTACAAGCACAGCAACACCTTTCGCCGCATTCTCAGATGCGGCTTTTTTTATGCCCAAAATTTAGCTTCTACGACTTTACCCATACAGGAATATTTCTAATGAATAGCAATACTCAAATTCAAAACACCTTAAACCATCCACCTTTACAGCCTTATGTACCCAACTTAAATCAACCGATTCAACAGCTTGAAGTAGGGACTAGAACGAAGCACAACCTATTAAAGAAACAGCCACGCAAAGCAAAAGCACCTGTAGCCAAACGCCTTGCTAACACCAAGCAGATGAATTACCAACAATGGCTCGAAGTCAGAAAACAAGGCATTGGCAGCAGTGATGCCGCTACCGCATGTGGACTGAATCCTTACATGTCGATGCTCGAACTGTGGATGATCAAGACTGGTCGGATGCAACAAAACATCGACGATGAAAGTGCTGGCTATGCGCCTTTATACTGGGGCAAACAGCTAGAACCTTTAGTAGCTGAATACTACAACATGCATACCAATAATAAGGTACGTCGGGTCAATGCCATACTTCAGCACCCCGATGAAGATAAACACTTTATGTTGGCAAATTTGGATTATGCCGTGGTGGGCACTGATGAAGTGCAAATCTTAGAATGTAAAACTGTAGGGGAATATGGCTCCAAACTGTGGCGAGATGGTGTACCACTTTATGTCCTCTGCCAAGTACAACATCAATTGGCAGTGACAGGAAAGCAGGCAGCACATATCTGTGCCTTGATCTGTGGACATGAAACCAAGATATTTAAAGTCACACGCAACGAAACGGTGATTCAGCACATCATCAATGCGGAACGCCATTTTTGGCAATGTGTCGAAACAGGTATTCCACCCAGTGTCGATGCATCCGATTCAGCAGCCAAAGCCTTACAACAACTTTACCCAGCACAAACACCATTACTGGTAGAAGACCTGACTCAACATGAACAAGCCAACTACCTATTTAACCAATTATTAGAGGAACGACATAAAGTTGAACAACACCAACAGTATTTTGATGAGCTGAAACATCAACTACAAATGCTGATGAAAGACGCTGAGCGAGCTGTATTTACAGGTGGCTCTGTCACTTGGAAAAAGTCGCAAGACTCAATTGGCTTAGACAGTAAGTCACTACTGAAGCAACACCCTGAATACTTACAACAGTTCCCACAAACCAGAGTAGGGACACGGCGTTTTCAGATTTACCCGAATGGTAGATAAGGCAGAATTACCAAGCATTCCATCCACTTCATCTAACAACGTATCAACCAACACAAAAATCCACGATCCCATACCCCAACAGGTGTGGGATTTTTTTATGCCCAAAATTTTAAACATCGATATAGAGGACATCACCATGATTAAAGGTTTAGCAATTACTCCCCCTGTTTTAGGACGTATCAGTATTGGCAAGATTGTCGAAAAGAATGGCAAACGACTCCCTGAAAAGGATGATCAATTTACCATTACCAGCCAAATCCAAAACAAAGAAGGCTGGGTCAAACATCCACTGGATGAGCAGCTACGTGCTAAAGCACCTAATCAAAACCAAAAGTTAAGAAGTATTCCTGTACGAATGATTTTTAATGATCCTGAGCTCAACCTTAGAGCCGAGTACAGTTTATTTGACCGACAAACAGGACGCTTAATCTGCTCAGGTAATGGCGAAAGCTGTCAGCGACTTGGACAGAATGGCATTGAACAACATCCATGTCCATCCCCTGATTTATGTCCATTGGCACAAGGAGGGTTGTGCAAACCCTATGGCAGACTCTACGTGAATTTAGATGAATCGGATGAGTTCGGAACATTCATTTTTAGAACCACAGGCTTTAACAGCATCCGCACTTTGGCGGCACGACTGCGTTACTACTATGCTGCATCGGGTGATCTACTTTCATGTCTGCCGTTGCAACTCACATTGAGAGGCAAAAGTACCACGCAAAGCTACCGCACGCCGATCTATTACGTGGACTTAACTTTACGTGATGGGATCAACCTGCAAGAGGCAATTACTTCAGCTAAGCAGATTGATGAACAAAGTAAGGCAGCAGGGTTTTATCAGGAAGCTCTGGATCATGTGGCGCGGCAGGGTTATGGCAATGCCAGCTTTGAGGTGGGCGGTGAGGAAGGATTGGATATTGTTGAGGAGTATTACATGGAAGAATCTAAGCCACAACAACATGAACAATCTCATAATTTTACTCATGTTCAAGATATTCAAAAAGGATTGCAACAGTCGGTGCAGGCTTTGAACTAGCAGAGCTTAGACAGCATTGGACTGCGTAAAATTTTACTGGACTGACCTATCATCTGAGCGAATACGCGCTCGCATCTTTGATGAGAATATCTATAAATGGATTTAGAGTAAGCTTGAAAGTCGAGAAAAATAATAGTGGGAGCTTTTGCTCCCTTATTTTTTTGTTTTTGGTTAGACTACGATTAGTCATTATAAATTTTTGAAATTAAGAGAGGGTATTTATGAGTAGTGATAGCTTTGAGTTAGTAGAACCTGCACTTCCTGAAGGTGAAAAAAAAACGCGTAAGAAAAGCGAAAAAAAGCCACAGCCAACTAAAAATGTAGAATTGGGTACAGAAATCATTTCCTATCGTCACTTAGACAAACGAGTTAATAACCCAGAAGTAGGTATGGTTACACCTTTTACTGATCCTGATGTAGGTAAGATACGTTGGAAGTATGACCCACACATTGACCCATCATTACAGTTTGATTCGCAACGTGCTTGGACTGAAAACCTGATTGATGATGCTTTAGCTTCAAATGACCCTGAGCAGATGAAGCAGGCATTAGAAGCACTGAAAAAAGCACAATCGCCTTATTTAAATTGGGCAGGTAAAGCAGAGCATACAAGCTTTGTAGTGGATACTGTCAGTTTGCACGTGCATGAACGTGTTGATCCTGCCAGTATTTTGGCGGCTGTGCGTAAACGCATGGGCAAGGAAGAAAAGAGCAAAGGTAAAGTCAAAGCACTACAGCCTGGTTTATTTGATGCGCCTTTTGAAAATCTACCTTTACGTGATGCTTTAGATTTTTATAAGCATGAAAAAGGATGGTCAAACCGTTTAATTGCAGGTGATAGCTTACTTGTAATGAATAGTCTTTTACAAAAGGAGAGCATGGCGGGTAAAGTTCAGATGATCTATTTTGATCCGCCTTACGGGATTAAGTATGGCTCTAACTTTCAACCATTTGTAAATAAAAAAAGATGTGAAAGATAAAAGTGACAATGACCTAACCCAAGAACCAGAAATGCTAAAAGCTTTTCGTGATACATGGGAGTTGGGGGTTCATTCATATCTAACTTATATTAGAGATCGTCTAAAACTAGCCAAAGACTTATTAAATAGTACAGGCAGTATTTTTGTTCAAATTTCAGATGAAAATCTTCAGCATATTAGAGAAATTCTAGATGAAATATTTGGTAGGGAAAATTTTGTTTGCCAAATCACTTTTCGTAAAACAAATAAAGCTCTTGGTGCTAAATTAATAGGTCAAGTTGCTGATTATATTGTTTGGTACGCAAGAGATAAAAAAAATCTTAAGTATAAGGATCTTTTTGACATCAAATCTCCTGACACTGAATCATCAAGTTTTAAGTGGATTGAAGATGAGAATGGTAATAAAAAAAGAGTAACGCCTGAAGATAATTTAGAAAAAGCAAGATTCTTCACACCTATCCCGCTTGCGTCTAGTGGTTATACGCCCAGCTGCACATTTGCATTTGACTTATATGGTTCTAATGTTGAAAGTAGGGTTGGTAAAAGTTGGTCAACAACAAAAACAGGAGTGGAACGGGCTAAAAAGGTTGGTCGCTTAACACTCATGGGTAAAACTCCATTTTGGATTCAATATTTGGATGAGCTTTGTACTGTACCTCTTGAAAATATTTGGGATGACACTCGAGGTGAGTTGCAGAAAGATTATGTAGTACAAACAAGTCATAAAGTAGTTGAACGTTGTTTGTTGATGACAACTGATCCTAGTGACCTTGTTTTGGATATTACTTGTGGTTCTGGAACGACGGCTTTCGTTGCTGAAAGATGGGGGAGACGTTGGATTACTTGTGATACCTCGCGTATAGCAGTGACTTTAGCCAAACAACGTTTGATGACAGCTAGTTTTGATTACTTTGAACTTAAATATCCAAATGAAGGTTTGAGGGGAGGATTTATCTACAAGACGGTTCCTCATGTTACCTTAAAGTCGATTGCAAATAATCCAGACATTGATCATATTTATGATAGTTTACACCCTAAAATTGAAGCAGCACTAACACAACTAAATAAAGAGTTGACTACTCAACCACCAGCATCTTTTAAAGTTATTGACGGTGGTCGTAAAGGTGAAACTTTAGATTTCTCTAAAAAAGCTGAATTATTAGAATGGGAAGTTCCATTTCATGCACCTGAAGATTGGAATGAGGCTCAAGTAAAGGCATTAGATGCATTCCATCAAGCCCGTATTGCGATGCAAAAGCAAATGGATGAAGCGATCGCTGCACACGCCGATCAAGAAATTTTATATGACAAACCGATCATCAATAAAAATCGCCTAAGAATTAGCGGACCGTTTACCGTAGAAGCAGTGCCTTTCCCTTCAGTAAAAGCTTTGGATGAAGCTGAAGCTTTAGATGAAGCTGATGCAAGTATTGCACGTACAGGTGAGTCAGGTCGTAAACACGATTGGATGGCTGAACTCGCTAAAACAGGTATTCGTGGTCCAAATGGTCAGATGATTAATTTCACTGACTTGGAGCTAATTCCTTACGATAAAGATATGCAGAATATCCATGCGATTGGTCACATAGAAAATGGCGATCGAGTTGTTGTAAGTTTCGGTCCTGAACATGCAGCCTTAGAACAAAGACAAGTTGCAAATGCCATGAATGAAGCAGGTAATCTATTCCCATTACCTAAAATGATCGTCTTCTGTGCATTTACCTTTGACCCAGAAGCTGCAAAAGATATTGATGCGATTAAGGGGATTACTGCACTTAAAGCACAAATGAATACGGACTTACTCACCGAGGACTTAAAGAAAGCACGTTCAAGCAACCAAAGTTTCTGGTTGATGGGGCAGCCTGATGTCGAAGTTCATAAACTAAAAGATGGCAAGTATCAGGTTGAAGTACTTGGGTTTGACTACTTTGATACAGTCAAAGGCGAGTTGATTTCTGGTGGTAAATCCAAAATTGCGATGTGGAGTTTAGATACCGACTACGATGAACGTAGTTTATTCCCGCATCAAGTTTTCTTCCCAATTGCAGGTAAAGGCGAAGGGTGGGAAAAGCTGAAGAAAAATATTCGTGCTGAATTGGATGAGACTCAATTAGAGAAATTCCACGGAACGAAAAGTTTGCCTTTTGAAGCAGGAGATAATAAAAAGATTGCGGTCAAGATCATTGATGACCGAGGTATTGAATCCCTCAAAGTGATGAACTTGGATTAAGGTGAAAAAAGATGTCTCAAAATTCATTGATTATCAGTTCACCTTTTGAATGTCCAACCTATCATTGGGAACGTAATCCTCAGAACAGTCAGCTTGATTTAAAACAAGGTCGTCGCCCTGCAAGCTATGAAATTTTTGATACACGCAGTAATACGCTTCGTTCTGTTGAATTGGATTTGGTTAATCGTATTCGACATCGTGTAAATGAATGGCGTGAAGCAGATTACCCTGGGATTACTGCGATTACTCGTCAGTTACTTACGCATTGGTATGATAAAGAAACTACACGTCCTTATGAGTTTTATTTCTGTCAAATTGAAGCAATTGAAACCTTAATCTGGCATGTAGAGGCGACACCAGAGTTTAAGCAAGGTATTGCAATTTCAGGTGATGGAGGTGAGTGGGAGCGACTCTGTAATAAGATGGCAACAGGTTCGGGTAAAACCACTGTCATGTCGATGATCATTACATGGCAAGTTCTGAATGCAATTACTTATCCTAAACGTCATAAAGATTTTTCAAAGGCGATTTTTATTGTCGCGCCTGGTTTGACAGTCAAAGAGCGATTACAGATTTTGATGCCTGGTCATCCACAGAATTATTACGATGATTTTTCACTATGCCCAAATGAAGTACTACGTCAAAAACTTAATCAGGCAGAGATTCTGATTGAGAATTGGCATTCACTGATGCCACAAAAAGAGCCTGAGCGCTCAGTTGTTAAAAAGGGTAAGGAAAGTGATGAAGCTTATGTTAGACGTGTATTAGGTTCATTAGCTAATCATAAAAACATTGTTATCATCAATGACGAAGCACACCATGCTTATCGTAAGCCTGCTGAGGTTAAAATCAGTAAAAAAGATGCTGAAGAATTAGGGATTGATTTAGATGAAGCCACACGTTGGGTTGAAGGTCTAGATCGTATCCATAACGCAAGGGGTATCATTCGTTGTTTTGATTTATCTGCAACGCCATTTGCACCAACAGGTAAGAAAACTACTGAAAGTGCATTATTTGAGTGGGTAATTTCCGATTTTGGACTTTACGATGCGATTGAAGCTGGGTTGGTCAAAACGCCTCGAATCGTAGTACGTGACAGTGCCTTACCAAGTACAAAAGATTTAAAACCAAAGCTTTACCATTTATATCGTGAAGATGAGGTCAGAGAAGATTTAAACCGAAAAGCAGAACCACATGAAGCATTACCACAAATTGTTCAGCAGGCATACACACTTCTAGGAGCAGATTGGCGAGAAGCACTGAAAGCTTGGGAACAAGCAGGAATGACCTCTCCACCAGTCATGCTGACGGTTTGTAATAGAACAGAGACAGCAGCTCGTATTGAGCATTACTTTAATAAAGGTGACGCACAGTGGGCTGAATTAAAAGCACCTGATAAGACTTTGCGAGTTGACTCAAAGGTGCTTGATAAAGCTGAAAAAGGTGAGGCTGCATCAGCTGACTCCACATACGAAAATCGATTAAGAGAGATAGTAGAAGCTGTCAATCTACCGAATGATAAGAAGCAAGAACTTTTAAGCCTGAAAAAAGAAGAGCTGTTGCGTGCGATTGTAGATAATGTTGGTAAACGAGGAACAGCTGGTCAGAGTTTGCAAAATGTTATTTCGGTTGCAATGCTGTCTGAAGGATGGGACGCAAAAAATGTTACCCACATTATGGGATTACGTGCTTTCTCAAGTCAGCTACTCTGTGAGCAGGTCATTGGTCGTGGTCTCAGACGTGTTGGTTATGATACTCAACCAGTTGAATGTCCCGATGGTATAGTTCGTGAATTATTTGCACCTGAGTATGTGAATATTTTTGGTGTTCCTCTCTCGATTTTCCAAGATGTCGGTGAAGGCAGTAGTAATCCACAACCACCAAAGCCTACGACTCAAATATCTACTTTGGCTGAACGATCTTCGCTAGAAATATCATGGGCGAATGTGCTGAGAGTTGATAGTGTTTTAAAAGAAAAACTAGTCGTAGATTGGGCGAAAGTTCCAAGTATTCGATTAGATCCAAGTGAAATTCATGTCTCTGCTGATTTAGCTCCAGCTTTAGGCGGTGCTACAGATTTATCTAAGGCAGTCGGGATTGATCTTGAGCTCTTACCTGAAGAGTTTCGTATGCAAAAGCTTTTGTTTATTGCAGCACGTAAAGCTTTTGAAAATGTCGAGCAAGGATATACTGGTAGCAAAGAGATATTAATTCAGCAATTAATTCGTTTATCTGAAGAGTTTTTAAAGTCAGATAAGATCGATATTCCTTCTTTATTTCATCAAGAACCACTCAAAAAACGTATTCTTATTGCGCTTTCGATGGATAAAGTTGTTCAGCATTTAGTGACGTATGTGCATCAGGCAAACGTGACAGCATTAGAACCGATCTTTGATATCGAAAAACCTATTGGCTCAACTGAGGATATGAGAACGTGGTATACAACAAGATTGTGCCAACCTACTGAGTATTCTCAAATCAGCCACATGGTTGCAGACGGATCATGGGAAGCTTATGCAGCCAATGTTTTAGAAAAATTTGGTAGGGAGAAAATAATTACTTCCTATGCTAAAAATGATCACTTAGGTTTTAATATTTACTATATGTGGAATGGTAGTAAAAGGAAGTATGTCCCTGATTTCCTCATTCGTCTTGCAAATGGTAAAACCCTTGTACTAGAAATTAAAGGCCAAGACAGCGATCAAAACAGAGCTAAACGTTTAGCCTTGGATGTGTGGGTAAAAGCAGTAAACCAAAAGGGTGGTTTTGGAGCATGGGCTTGGGATGTGGTTAAAGAAGAGCCTTCTCGTATGCATGATGTGATTTTGGAGCATGCAAAATCTGCCACTTATTCTAAACCTATAGGTGAGCTGTTTTTAGATTTGTAAAAATAAAGATACATACAAAATCCTTCTTTTTAGGAAGAAGGATAAGATTTATTCTTTACAACAAATGATATAGCCATTCATGATTATCTTTATAAATGTGCTCAAATCTATATTTCATAAATGCAATTAATGAATGATAATTATTGCTAATAATAACTATATTCGTTTTCCGCTTAGGTTAACCTTTCCAATTTAAAACATGAGAGCGATCCATAATGCTATCCCTGATAGTGAACTAGCTCCGTAAAACAGACAGTTAAATTGATAAGACATATTTATCAATGCTCTCAGTTGTTTTGATGTCGTATTTTTGCTCGACATAATGTCGTATTTTTGCTACTCTCAAGTGGAGCAATAACGTAAGTTTTGGAGTGTGTGATGACGATTAAAACCAGAATTCAGATGCGTATCAAGCGTTCAAGACGTTATGTTTTTAT
The DNA here is from genome assembly GCF_000475335.1 of Acinetobacter sp. COS3. Lineage (NCBI taxonomy): Bacteria > Pseudomonadati > Pseudomonadota > Gammaproteobacteria > Moraxellales > Moraxellaceae > Acinetobacter > Acinetobacter sp. COS3. The sequence continues at coordinate 85,347 of NZ_AXCD01000027.1, read as the reverse complement.
GCGTGATGATTTTAATGACATTGCGAATTATGACCAAATTGGAAGAGTTCTACGAAACTTAGTCCAAGAAGGTGAGCTACTCAAAGTTGGTTATGGTATTTATACCAAAGCAAGAAAAAACCAGATTACAGGTAAAGTAATGCCAGCCTGTCCAGAAGGTGCAGATGCAGTAATATTGGAAGCATTAAAACGCTTAGATGTAAAAATCACGTTGGGAGAGGCTACAGAAAAATATTTATCTGGAATGTCTACTCAAATACCAGCTTTTACACAAATTAAAACGCCACGTCGTTTTACACGTCAGTTATCTGTAGGTCGTAGCAATATTAATGCCTAATATAGAAATTTTGTTTGCTGATGTTGCCGATGCCCTTGGTATTGGGGCAACTTCTATTGTTGAAAAAGATTACTATGTTGTTGAGCTATTGAGGTTGTTACAGCCTTTAAAATTTGAGACACACGATTTAGTTTTTGCAGGTGGAACATCTTTAGCTAAAGCGAATGTTCAATTGAACCGAATGTCTGAAGATGTAGACATTAAACTTGTACCAAAACCACAAATCGTATTAACACGGACTAAGGCTAAATCTATACGCAAACAATTGTTGCATCAAGTAAAGTATATAATTTCTCAATCAGATATATTTCAAATTGAAAGTGATTTGGTAGTTTGTGATGAGTATCGTTATATCGAATTATTGATTCGATACCCACAGCATTTTAATCAAGCACCTTGTTTACGACCATTTATTAAATTGGAATTGGTTGAAACAGAGTTGCTTGAACCTTTTGAACTCAGAAAAATTACTTCATTTGTGTATGATTTAGCTAAAGAAGGAGAACCTGTAGGTGGTTTTCCTTCAGTCACAGTTGCAAGTACAAGTGTTGAAAAGTTGATAGCAATTTTAAGGCGTACTGCCGCTTTTTCACGAAATGTTGAAAGAACTGATGAGGAGTCATTAGTCAGGCATGTGTATGATTATTTTAAAATTACCTATGGTAAATCACAAGATTTTGTATATTTAGGGCAATTAGCCAGCAAAGTTATAAAAACAGATATTGAGCGTTATGGTCGCCAACATGCGCAGATGGTTAAAGACCCCATAGCTGAGTTGTTGTTTGGGTTAGGTGAGTTAGGCCACAATCCAATGTATCAACAAAGATTTAATGATTTTGTAAGCCCAATGGTATTTGGCGATGAACAAATAACGTGGGTGCAAGCCTATTCACATTTCCAAGACTCAGTAAGAAAAATTCTTATTGAAGTAGGCTTTTAAATCCTAGAAGGCTTAGTCGAAAAATAGAGATCATAATTTTATTTTACGGAGCACCTTTACTCTAAATCACTAATTTTTTAATAATCAACTCTCGAATACAGATACTGTAAATCTGCTACAATTACGCCAATTTTGAATTCCCACTTTTTCAGTTTTAGTACATATTTAGAAATGTGTACATAACTGTGTACATATTGTAGATTTTTCTCATGTTTAAAGATGAATTAGCTAATCAGGTAAAGGTTCGTAGGACTTTTGCTATTATTTCCCACCCCGATGCGGGTAAAACCACAATGACAGAAAAACTGTTGTTATGGGGTAAGGCTATTCAGGTTGCGGGTATGGTAAAAAGCCGTAAATCTGATCGTTCTGCGACATCCGACTGGATGGAAATGGAAAAAGAACGTGGTATCTCGATTACGACATCGGTGATGCAGTTCCCTTATAAAAAGCACACCATCAACTTACTCGATACCCCGGGACATGAAGACTTTTCGGAAGATACTTACCGTACTTTAACCGCTGTTGACTCTGCATTGATGGTGATCGACGGTGCAAAAGGTGTCGAAGAACGAACTATTAAACTGATGGAAGTGTGTCGTATGCGCGATACACCGATCATTTCATTCGTTAACAAAATGGACCGTGAGATTCGCGAGCCTTTAGAGTTGCTTGATGAAATTGAAAATGTCTTAAAAATTCGTTGTGTTCCAATCACATGGCCACTGGGCATGGGACGTGATTTTGCAGGGGTTTATAATATCCTTGAAAATAAACTTTACGTCTATAAAGCTGGTTTTGGCTCGACGATCACAGATATTGAAATCCGTGATGGTTATGACCATGCTGACATTCGTGAAAAAGTAGGTGAGTTGGCTTGGGCATCATTTGAAGAATCTCTTGAGCTAGTACAAATGGCAAATGAGCCATTAGATCGCGAGCTATTCTTACAAGGTAAGCAAACACCTGTATTGTTCGGTACTGCTTTGGGTAACTTCGCAGTTGATCATGTGCTTGATGCGTTTATTGATTGGGCGCCTGAGCCAAAAGCACATCCAACACAAGAACGTACTGTAGAAGCCACGGAAGAGAAATTTTCAGGCTTTGTGTTTAAGATTCAAGCCAATATGGATCCTAAGCATCGTGACCGTATTGCCTTTATGCGTATTTGTTCAGGCAAATATGAAAAAGGTCTGAAAATGAATCATGTACGTATTGGTAAAGATGTACGTATTTCGGATGCTTTAACATTCTTGGCAGGTGAGCGTGAACATCTAGAGGAAGCGTGGGCAGGGGATATTATCGGTTTGCACAACCACGGTACGATTCAAATTGGTGATACATTTACCAGCGGTGAAGACTTACATTTCACAGGTATTCCACATTTTGCGCCTGAAATGTTCCGTCGTGTACGCTTAAAAGATCCTTTGAAATCGAAGCAATTGCAAAAAGGTTTGAAAGAGTTATCTGAAGAAGGTGCAACTCAGGTATTTATGCCTCAAATCAGTAATGATCTGATCGTTGGTGCAGTGGGTGTGTTACAGTTTGATGTGGTTGCCTACCGTCTAAAAGAAGAATATAAAGTAGATTGTATTTATGAGCCTGTAAGTGTACATACAGTACGCTGGATTCATTGTGATGATGAAAAAATCTTGAATGAATTCAAGAAAAAAGCTCATGATCAATTATCAGTAGATGGTGGCGGTCACTTAACCTATCTCGCGCCGAGCCGTGTAAACTTGCAATTAATGCAAGAACGTTGGCCAGATATTGAGTTCCGCAATACGCGAGAACACTAAGAATAATCGAAAACAGCTTCTAATTTAGAGGCTGTTTTTCATTGAGCAGTCTAAAAATAAAGGATGATGACATGAAGAATTTAAAACCATTGCTAAGTCTGAGCTTAATGGTTGCCATACTCGGTTTAACAGCATGTGATCATCAGAAGAAAAATGAAACGGATAGTTCATCAGCTGAACAGCAGGCTGAGCCAAGTGAGAAAGCAGAAGTCTTACCGTATTTGAATATTAAAGAAGCCAAAGCAGAGTATGCGCTGCCTTTTTGTGAAAAGAAAAACTGTATAGATATCGATATTCAGACCATTAAAACACAAGATAAATGGTTGGATAGTTGGATTGCGAAAAACCAATCCATGGTCATTCAACAGCAAATTGACCAAAATCTGAATCTAAGCCTACAGCAAGCAATTAATGCTTATGTGAAAAAGTCAGATGAATGGAAAGATAAATATTCTCAAAATAAGGCCTATGAATTGCATGTAAGCACCCGTATGGCTTCACAACGCAATCAATATGTGTTGCTCCAAATCGGCGTGAATTCTAAGCAAGAGGATATTGCAGTAAAAGATCGCTATTATTTCTTTGTTGCGGATCGTAAGCAGCAAAAGAGTATTAGTGTGTTGGATGTGATTCAGAAAAATAAGCAGTTGGTATTGAATGATATTGTTCAAGCGCATTATCAAAAATGGGTGGAGAAACAGTCATTAGAGGTGAAAAAACAAGTTCCGAAAAAGCTATATTGGGGGCAAGCAGATTGGTTCTTTGATGGTGAGGGGATTGGTTTACATTATCGTGCCAATGAAATTAGCAAAGATGCGCCACAGCTTGATATTTACCTGACAACTGAACAAACTAAACAGATGCTGCAACCAGAAATTTATCAGCAAATGTTTTAATATTCGTTAGATACGTATAGAAATTGCATGTGCTTATGGTGATTTTGAGTTGAGTTCGATAGCATTTCAAAATCTTGTGGAAAAACAAAGGTAATGGGTTTCAGATGAAAACATTTTATAAATTTAGCGTTCTTGCGTGTGCAGTTCTGCTCGCTGCCTGCCAACCGAAATCTGATCCTAAAGAGACACAGGATAAACAGCAAGAGCCAGTTGTTGAACAACAGCAAGTTGAGCCGACTTTGCGTGGTGAAACCGTAAAAGTACAAGTCACTTTACCTGAGTGCAGTGGTAATGCGTGTCCTGATTTTACAGTTGAACGCTTACAGAGTAATTTCTCGTTTATTGATCAACTGATTGATCAGCAAGTTTTAAATCAACTCAGTCATATGTTAGAAGTTGTTGATGCGGATAAAGCATCATCGACTGTACAAAGTACAGAGCAAAAGCCGAATCTTGATGCGCAAACACAGATGTATGCCAATGCATTTATTAAAATTGATGAAGAACTCAAAGCACTGAGCAGCAGTCATCAAATTAGTTTAATGATCAAGCCAAAAATTTTACAGTCAAAAGGGTCATTGGCGACTGTTGTACTTAACAGCAGTAGCTATTTAGGTGGTGCGCATGGTGCAACAGCTCAACACTATTACAATTTTGATTTGAAGAATCAAAAACAGATTCAGCTAAACGATTTATTGTTGCCAAAACAGAAAGCGACTTTGGATAAATTGGCACATGACGCATTTAAAGTTTGGATTGTTGATTCTAAACTTGCCAATGATCCGAAAGAATATGAGGAAGCTTGGCCATTCCAAGTGACAGATAATTTCTTATTAGGCGAGCAGGAGCTTATTTTACAGTATGGCGAATATGAAATTGGCCCTTATGTAGTAGGTTTACCTCGTCTAGTGATTCCTTTTGATCAGTTAAAAGGGGTGTTAAAACCTGAATATTTACCTCAGGTTGAAGCGCCAGCCGCATCGACACCTGCTGCAAGTACAGCAACTTAAGCTTTTAAGTGTGATTTAGCGATCACAAGGGTGGAATGAGACGCAACAATGATGAAACTCTTTGATACCCATACCCATTTTGATGTTGCCGATTTTGATCATGATCGGCAGCAGTTGGCAGTACAAGCCAAACGTGCAGGTGTGGAGTCATTGGTTTTAATTGGTTTCTTGGCGTCTAGTTTTGATGATTTGATCCAAACACATCAACAGCTCCAAGCTTGGGATGCTGTTCCTCAATCTTATCTTGCACCAGGTTTACATCCATTTTATATCGAGCAACATCAGACTGAGCATTTGCAACGACTTGAGCAAGTCTTGCAGCGGTATGATTGTGTTGCTGTGGGTGAAATTGGCTTAGACACGTTCTTAAAGCAACATAAACAGTCTGATATATTTGCTAAACAGCAAGACTATTTTAATGCTCAACTTGAGTTAGCAACTCAGTATCAGAAACCTGTTTTATTGCATATTCGCAAAGCCCATGCTGAAACGATTGCTATTTTAAAAGCTCAGAAATTTAAGTTGGGTGGCATTGCCCATGCCTTTAGTGGTGGTGTAGAAGAAGCCAAAGCACTGGTAAAACTAGGGTTTAAAATCGGCGTGACGGGACAAATCACCAATCCAAATGCCAAGAAATTACATCAAGTTGTTCAAGCGATTGGTCATGAAAACTTGGTCATTGAAACCGATTGTCCCGATATGACGCCGTTATGCTGTCAAACCTCAACAGAAGAAAAAACACGCAATACACCAGTTAATTTACCCTATGTATTGGAAGCACTCGCGCAAACACTCGATCATCCGATTGACGCGTTGGCTGAACAATTATGGCAAAATTCATTAAGCGCGTTGAAATTAGATTTTTAAGATAATAAGAAAATAATCGCGATAAAAATAAGATACTAAAAGGGAACACATGCTTTTCTAAACAAGGTTACATTAAATAAGACATTCATAATAAACAAACGCGCCAATACTGGGAGGGCAACCTTATGGCCAGATATAGCAAAATCAATAGTTTCAATGCATTAAAAACACTTACTGTCGGCTCAAAGTCTTATCAAATCTACAGTTTATCTCGAGCCGCTCAAAGCTTAGGTAATATCGATCAACTCCCTAAGTCATTAAAGGTTTTGCTAGAAAATTTACTCCGTTTTGAAGATCAAAAAAGTGTAAAAGTAGAACATATTCAAGCACTGGTTGATTGGCAGAAACAGCGTACTTCAGACCAAGAAATTCAATATCGTCCCGCACGTGTACTGATGCAGGATTTTACCGGTGTACCAGCAGTTGTTGATCTTGCTGCAATGCGTGCAGCAATGGCACAAGCGGGTGGTGATCCGAATCTGATTAATCCATTATCGCCTGTGGACTTAGTGATTGACCATTCAGTGATGGTGGATCACTTTGCCAATGAAAATGCATTTGCCGAAAATGTCGAGATTGAAATGCAGCGTAATGGCGAGCGTTATCAATTCCTACGTTGGGGACAATCTGCATTTAATAATTTTAGTGTCGTTCCGCCGGGAACAGGGATTTGTCACCAAGTCAATTTAGAGTATTTGGCTCAAGCAGTGTGGCTCGGTGATGATGACGGTGAAAGCTTTGCCTTTCCAGATACCTTGGTGGGAACAGACTCACATACCACAATGATCAATGGTCTTGGGGTATTAGGTTGGGGTGTTGGTGGGATTGAAGCCGAAGCAGCGATGTTGGGGCAACCGGTCTCTATGCTGATTCCCGAAGTGGTTGGTTTCAAATTAACAGGGAAATTAAAAGAAGGCATTACTGCGACAGATTTGGTTTTGACCATTACTCAAATGCTGCGCCAAAAAGGCGTGGTGGGTAAATTTGTTGAATTCTATGGTGATGGTTTGGCTGATTTACCGCTAGCTGACCGTGCAACGATTGCCAATATGGCACCTGAATATGGCGCAACGTGTGGCTTTTTCCCGATTGATGAAGTAACCCTTGGTTATCTTGCATTAACGGGTCGTGAACAAGAACGTATTGACTTAGTTGAGGCGTATAGTAAAGAGCAAGGCTTGTGGCGAAATCTTGGTGATGAACCGATTTTTACCGATACGTTGAGCCTAGATATGGGTACGGTACAAGCAAGTTTAGCGGGACCAAAACGTCCTCAGGATCGTGTTTTACTTTCCGATGTTCCAAAGACCTTTAGTTCATTAATGGAGCTTGCACTTAAACCTGCTAAAGAACAAAAAGAGCAGTTGGAAAATGAGGGTGGTGGTGGAACAGCCGTTGCTGCTGAAAAAGCCAATCTGCCACATGAAAGCCCATCTTGTATGATTGATGGAAAATCTTATCCATTAAATCATGGTGATGTGGTGATTTCGGCGATTACTTCATGTACCAATACCTCAAATCCAAGTGTGATGCTAGCGGCAGGGTTGCTGGCGAAAAAAGCGATTGAAAAAGGTTTACAACGCAAACCTTGGGTAAAAAGTTCACTTGCACCCGGTTCTAAGGTCGTCACAGATTATCTTGCAGCTGCGGGATTGACACCATATTTAGATCAATTGGGATATAACCTCGTGGGTTATGGATGTACCACTTGTATTGGTAATTCTGGGCCTTTACCTGACCCAATTGAAGAAGCCATTCAATGTCATGATTTAAATGTCGCATCGGTACTGTCTGGAAATCGTAATTTTGAAGGTCGTGTTCATCCATTAGTGAAAACCAATTGGCTTGCTTCACCGCCTTTGGTGGTCGCTTATGGATTGGCTGGTAATATTCGAACGGATCTGACCTCTGAACCACTTGGACAAGGCAAAGATGGACAGGATATTTACCTGAAAGATATTTGGCCAACACAGGCTGAAATCGATCAAGTGTTACAACAAGTGAATACCTCAATGTTCCATAAGGAATATGCTGCTGTATTTGATGGTGATGCCACATGGCAAGCGATTCAGATCCCGAAAAGTCAGACTTATGCATGGCAAAGTGACTCAACTTACATTCGTCATCCACCATTTTTTGAGGAAATTAATCAACCACCAAAAGCGATTACAAATATTGATCAGGCTCGTATCCTCGCGGTGTTGGGTGATTCCGTAACAACAGACCATATTTCTCCCGCAGGGAATATTAAAAAAGACAGTCCAGCTGGGCGCTATTTGCAAGATCAGGGAGTAACACCGAAAGACTTTAACTCTTATGGTTCTCGCCGTGGAAATCATGAGGTGATGATGCGTGGTACTTTTGCCAACATTCGAATTAAAAACGAAATGTTGGGCGGAGAAGAAGGTGGCAATACCATTCACATTCCAAGTGGCGAAAAGCTTGCCATTTATGATGCATCTATGCGTTATCAGCAAGAAAATACACCTTTAGTGATTGTTGCTGGTAAAGAGTATGGTACGGGTTCATCTCGTGACTGGGCTGCAAAAGGTACCAATCTACTTGGGATCAAAGCGGTGATTGCTGAGAGTTTTGAACGAATTCATCGCTCTAACTTGGTTGGAATGGGCGTACTTCCACTACAGTTTATTGATGGTCAAACGCGTCAGTCTTTAAACTTAACGGGACGTGAGACACTTTCTATACATGGTCTTTCTGATGATATTCAACCGCATCAAACTCTAAATGTCAGTGTCGTTCGGGAAGATGGTAGCCAAGCTGAGTTTAAAGTGCTTTGTCGAATCGATACTCTAAACGAAGTCGAATACTTCAAAGCAGGCGGTATTTTACATTATGTCTTGCGGAATTTAATTGCTGCTTAAAATCGGTAATGTATTGTTTTCTAAAAGATGAAAGTTAGACTTTCATCTTTTTTTATATCAATTGATTTATTTTCAGATTAATGTATTGATGCTTAATGAAATGGAATGATCATTTTGAATCAGTTACCTAAATATGTGTATTTTTTACTCGTTGCTCAAGCATTTAACTTGATTGCAGCGGTACTTTCCGTGACTGTTTCAGCGATTGTTGGACTAAAACTTGCACCGACACAAGCTTTGGCAACGATCCCTTATGGTTTACAGTTTTTAGCTATTTTATTAACAACCTTTATCTTTTCTTTTTTGATGAAAAAATTAGGTCGTCATTTAGTATTTCAGCTCGGTGTCTTGTGCTTATTTGGTGCAGGAGTCTTGGGTTATTTTGCGCTAACGACTGAACAATTTTATTTGCTTTGTCTAAGCCATTTTTGCTTAGGTTTATTTATTTCTACCGCTAACTTTTATCGTTTTGCTGCTTCAGATCGGCTGTCACCTGAATTAATTCCTAAGGCGACTGCAATGGTGATCTCAGGTGGGGTAGTCGCTGCATTGATTGCACCAGTTTTAGCAATTCAGTTTCAACAGGTGAGTGGCTTACCTGATTTTACCTTTATCTACTTAATTTTCAGTATATTGGCAGTGATATTATCGCCGATACTTTATTTTTGGAATAACAAACAGAAACAACCACAGGCCCAACAAAGCGTAATAGCATCTGTTCAACGAGCAAAACTACCATTCAATAGGATTGTGATCGCGATCATGAGTGGCGCATTTGCCTTTTACATTATGAATGTCATGATGATCATGTCGTCTTTACATCTAAAAGAACATCATTCGTTTCATTATGCTTCGATTTCGATTCAGTTGCATGTTTTAGCGATGTTTATTCCTTCTTTTTTCGTCTCTAAGCTGATTCAACGTTTTGGGGTCAATACGATGATTTATATTGGTTTTGGCTTATTGATGTTGTCATCTTTTATTCCAATGTTAGGGCAAGCGGGAGTCTATATTAATATTGCGTTAATCGTACTCGGTATTGGATGGAATTTTGCATATTCAGGGGCTTCAACTTTGCTCGCTGGTTTAGATGAGCAACAGAAACATCGTGTACAAGGATTGAATGAGACAGTGATTGCTTTATTTGCAACATTAGGCGCATTTTTACCAGCGCCGATTTTAACCAGTCTCGGTTGGAGCAATGCCAATTTACTCGCGTTATCACTTACATTTATTGTGTTAGTCGTTTTGATGGTATTGAGTAAAAAGCAACAGCACAGCCAAGCGAATGCATCATCGTTATAGCCCAAATGATGATAAACACGTTAAAATAGTGGTTTGACTCAAGCTATAGAATTTCCTGTGATGACTGATCTCCAAAATGATGAATATGACCGCCGTTTTGCGGGTGTAGCCAAGATTTATGGAGAAGACTCATTTGCGCACTATGAGAAAAGTCATGTCATGGTGATTGGAATTGGTGGTGTGGGCAGTTGGGCGGTTGAATCGCTTGCTCGTACAGGAATCGGGGAGTTGACCTTGGTTGATATGGATGTCGTTGCTGCATCGAATATTAATCGCCAATTACCTGCGATGAGCTCGACACTCGGACAAGAAAAAATTGAGGTGATGGCTGAGCGTTGTCGTCAGATTAACCCAAGAATTAAAGTCAATGTGATTGATGATTATCTAACACCAGACAACGTGAAGGACATACTGAATGTTGTACCTGATATCATTTTAGACTGTATTGACGATGTTAAAGCCAAGCTTGCATTGATGCTGCATTGTCGCTTTAACAAGATTCCATTGATCGTATCAGGTGGAGCTGGCGGTAAGCTTGATCCTTTGAAAATTCGTGTTGCGGATTTATCTAAAACTGAACAAGATCCAATGCTTGCGAAGCTGAGAGCACAACTTCGCTCGAAAGGTATTTGTAAAAAACCGAAAGAGAAATTTGGAATTACCTGTGTTTATTCCATTGATAATCCATTTTCAAGTGCAGATGTTTGCCCAAGTGCAGGACTACGTTGTGGCGGGTATGGGTCGGCTGTTGTGGTTACTTCTAGTTTTGCGATGGTCGCCGTAGCAGAAGTCCTTAAAAAGCTTGATACTAAAAAAACGCTTACTTCGGTTTAGTTTCTTCGCCTATAGAAAACTCATAAACATGCTCTCCGAGCATAAGCCGCTCTTGGGTCATGATATCTATTTCAGGCTGCACATTTTGATAAAACTCAAGATTGATACAACCGCTATTATTAATCGCATATTTGATATAGTAACGATCTGGATTTAGAAATAAGGTCGTTTCTTCAAATGAATGTAGAGAAATAATTTTCTTTTTATCAAAGTAAATTAAGGATGGGCAGTCGATGATCCCATTCAAATATTTCTTTCTTTGAATGTGAATGGTCACCTGTGATTGGTCTATTTTTTTAATGAGATAGTCAGGTTGATATATTCGTTTCGATGGAACTTGTTTAAATACTGAAGTAGTTTCGGTATAAGGCGTCGCAATTGTAGAAGTCGTTATTGCTAAAGTAATAAAGCTTAAGATCGTTTTTTTCATATTATTGATTTGCACATAAAGTTAGTTATTTTTCATGCAAAAAAAACGCCAGTGTGGACTGGCGCTATAAACCTATGCTCAATATATTTTTTGGTTTCTTAAATGGATTGATCTAAACGATAGTAGGTATAAGTGACATTTTTGTCTTTATACACGTCATAACTAGTTTGCATAAAGTCTGAAACCCACTGTGATCCAGTAAATCCTGCGATATGACCGTAACGATGTTTTTGAGTACGATTGATAATATAAATATCACCAACTTGAGGATTATCAAAAGCAGGTTTGATTTTTTGGTAGCCGATTTCTTGTAGCGTTTTACCCCAATCCGCTGCTGCGATTGGATGTTGTGTGATTTTTGCGCCAGCAGCTTGTAAAGCAATACGCACATACTTCGCACATTGAGATGAACTACGATACGATGCTCGATGTACCAGTTTTTTAGAAAACTTATTTACATTGATTGATGGTTGTTTCGGTGAGTCTTGGGCGGTCACAATCATGTGGGTTGGTGTGTGAACCATGCTGTGATCAACTGAGGGTACATCGTAAATCATCTACAATCTCTATCGCATCTTTAAAACCAAATGAGCACCATATTTATGGCGAAACAGATGGTAAGCGATAAATCTGAAAAAATCTTAAAGTTAATGTAATAATATAACGATATGCGCTTTGCACCGTTATAGAACACCTAGAATCAGATGAATAATATTCTAATAATTAGGAGGTTAAGTGCCAGCAACACAGCATTTAAAGATTTGTAAAATCATATTTCATGCTGTGATGAGGTTGGCACTTTAGATTTGATGGGGATTTAATCAGCTTGATGCTCTCGAAGATAGTCTTCTGTACGTTGCATTGCCGCCTGAATATTACTCATTGCAGTTTCGATGTCTTGAATGGTTTTGGCATTTCCACCACTTAATGCCTGACGCCATTTACGTGCGCCTGGCAAGTTTTGAAATAAGCCCAGAATATGGCGTGTGATAATTGAAAGTGGTGCGCCTTCGGCCACACGTTGATGAATATACGGCATCATTTGTTGCATGATTTCAAAACGATTCGGTGCTTCCAAATTCCAAAGTTGACCTAACTCAGCCAATAAATATGGATTGTGATAGGCTTCACGTCCAATCATAACGCCATCAACATGTTGTAAATGCTGTTGAGTTTCGTCAAAGCTTTTGATCCCCCCATTGATTTCGATGGTCAAATGCGGACGCTCTTGTTTGAGTCGGTACACGTCTTCATAACGTAGCGGGGGAACTTCTCTGTTTTCTTTTGGAGATAATCCCTGCAAGATCGCAATACGGGCATGTACGATGAAATGAGTACAACCTGTTGCCGCAACAGTATCTACGAAATGCAGCATTTCTTCATAAGACTGCATGTCATCGATACCGATACGATGTTTTACCGTGACTGGAATTGAAACTGCTTTTTGCATGCTGTAAATACAGTCCGCCACCAAATTGGGTTCAGCCATTAAACAAGCACCGATCTTGTTATTCTGAACACGGTCACTTGGGCAACCTACATTTAAATTAACTTCATCATAGCCCCAGTCTTGCGCCATTTTGGTACAAGTTGCTAACTCTTGTGGGTTAGAACCACCGAGCTGTAACACAATTGGATGTTCTTGTTTATTGAAATCTAAATGTCGATTTGCGCCACCATAGATGATTGCACCTGTGGTCACCATTTCGGTATATAGCACGATATTTGGATTAAATAGGCGCGCAAAAAAACGGTAATCTTTGGTTGTCCAGTCCATCATGGGTGCGACAGAAATCCTTTTAACCATTTGATTTGATTCATCTTTTTGATTTAAAAAAAGATTTTCAGAAGCACTCATTTTCTATAAGACCTTGAAATTGATGACTATTTAAGCATATATGAGCATATTCTCGCATTTGGTGCACCATATTTGCACCGCGAGACTATATTTAGAAGAGGGTGCAAATTTATATCAATATGCTTACTAAAGCAATTTTAGCTTTTTTATTCTGAATCGTTTTAATAAATTATTTAGTTAACCACAGAGTTGACAAATAGGCAGTGTAAATTTAATTATGTATTTAATGGGGGTATAAATATATGAATACTAAAAATTTATTTAATCAGTTGATTCAAAATCAAATATCTCAAATAAAGCATGAGAAAAAAGCAGTCTTTAGGTATATGCATGATGAGAAATTCTTAGATATGTTTTGTGAGGGGAAAATTAGAATTTCAACTCTTGAAACGTGTAGAAATTATGAGAACCAAGAGCAAGGTGATAAAGACGAAGGTAAGGAAACCTTTGTCGTCTCACATATGACAGATAAAGATCCAAATTTTCATAAGAAAGCAGGAAAATTAAATATGTCATTTACTGCTTGTTCAGATATAACAATTACTAATTGTAGATCAGAAGTGAGATTACCTGATGGTTTTCTTTTATGTACAACTACAAGAAGAGATGACAAAAAGTTTGCCAATGATTTTGGAAAGTATTGTGTAAAAATAAATGATATAGATAAATTTTATGAGCTAATTAATAATGAACTTAGTCAACATTTTGAGTTATATGGTGGAGATCATAAAAGGGTAACTTATAGAGAACAACACTATAAAGACGATGAATTACCCCCTGGTAAGATTGGTTTTGTCAAAAGACAGAAATATTCTTGGCAAGAAGAATATCGTTTTCTATGGTTACCCAAAAATTTTGGACATTGTGAAATAATAGATATAAATATACCTGCTATAAAAGACTTGTGTGAAAGGGTGATTTGAACTTGTAAGATCTGATGAAATTGTGGTCAAAAAAAGTTTTTTAAATAGATATTAAGTCAATAAAAAACCTCATTTTTGAGGTTTTATATATATTTTTTTTGCACCTTATTTGCACCTCATATTTCTTATTTTTATCTAAGTTTTTGAAAATAATTATTTATTTTTGGATGTTATCCCATCCATCATGGGCGCAACGGATATTCTAGGATGTATTTCTTTGATTACATTATTTTGAATATCAGACATTTGAACACCAATAGAATCAATAAGAGAGGAGAGTCAGATCTGTATATTACCCATCAACTTTATGTGCTGAATATATGAGCTCTAAGAACATTTCTCATACATCAATTCAAGTGACTGCGATAAATCAGAAAATTCTGAAAACAGATTAAAAAAGCAGGAGCTGAATTATACTGGAATGCTAGAATTTAGCAAAAATTTCAATACTGGCATGAATATTGAATAGATTAATATTTGCTCAAATTTGCATTTTGATTCATTACATAAAATTACATAAATTATATAACATTGATTTTTATGATTAAATTTAATTATTTTATATAATAATAGTTTCAATTCAAACTATTTCATCTCAATCAATTTGAAGAAAAAATATTCGCTCCCTATAATGATTTTCACTCATGGGATCAGGAAGAAAAGTATTTGGTTTAGATATTCAGAGCGATAAATAGCGTGGTAATTTTCCATTAAAATACAGACAACATCATGTACAACGTACTAAAATAGTGTGTTTAGCTTTTTTTGTGCGTGATTGAGATGGATGATGCTGTACGTGTTTTGCAAAGTGTTCGGCGGATAGAACAATGTGTGGAGCTTTATTCCAAACGATTGTCTCAACTTCACCATATCACCACACCACAATTAGTTGCTCTGATGACGATTGCAAAAATTGGTCCTTGCAGTATGTCTGCGATAGGGAAAGCAATTTTTGTGAGTCCAAGTACGGTTGTTGGAATCGTTGATCGCTTAGAAGAAAAAGGGCTGGTATTGCGTATGAGGGATACACAAGACCGTCGACATGTACGTGTCAGCCTGACTTCAAAAGGTGAGCAATTACTCGATCAATCACCATCTGCATTACCAGAAGGTTTTTCACTGGCTTTACAAGCTTTAACCAATGATGAACGCCAAAGTCTCGTTATTTCGTTAGAGCAGTTTGCCCAGTTATTAGAGGCAAAAGTCCCAAATTAAAGCCAGTAAAAAGCAAGATAATACAGATAAAGATGTGATTAATTTCTAACAGCCCAAAAGCTTTTCTGATACCACACTTAACTTGAGTATGCCGAGTATGGAAATACAAAAGGAGATAGCGTGGAAGCTTTATCAAGACAGTCGATACGTTCGACCAAACAATCAATTATTCATCAATTGAATCAATACAATGTGCGCAACTTTCAACCACAAGATGTGCGTGAAGTTCATGCCTTGATTCAATCTTGTCCATCTTTGGATTTAAATTCACTCTACGCTTATGCTTTACTTGCTGAGCATCATACGGACACTTGTTTTGTTGCTTATGATCATAAGGGACAAATTTGTGGTGCTGTCACGGGATATATTTGCCCTGAAGAGCCAGATACTTACTTCTTGTGGCAGATTGCGGTCTCGCCCACAGTACAAGGAAAAGGCATAGGCTCCTTACTCCTTGATAATGTTAGAGAACAATGCCTAGAACCCCGCCAATTAAAACGATTAAAAACAACAATTTCACCAAGCAACAAAGCCTCTCAAAATCTTTTCCGCAGTTTCGCTTCCCGTTTTGATGTTGATTGCAAAGTCAGTCCATTTTTATCAAAACAGGCGTTGCAACCCTTAGAACCAGAACCTTTTGAAACACAACATGAACCTGAAGATCTCTACACATTGGGGCGTTGGGATTGGAATTGATCAACCTTTAAAACGTTGATCTTGTTGTTTTACATTCACTCGGAGTGATTCATGAATATTTTCAGCCGATTAGAGTCTGAAGTACGCGGCTATATCCATTCTTTTCCTACAGTATTTAAAACTGCAAAAAATGCAGTTTTAGTGGACGAGAAAAATAAGCACTACATCGACTTTTTGGCGGGTGCAGGCACATTAAACTATGGACATAACAATCCAGTCTTAAAGCAAGCTGCGATTGACTATCTGATGCAGGATGGGATTGTGCATGGTTTGGATATGGCGACGTCTGCAAAGAAAGCGTTTATTGAGACTTTTGAGCAATACATCTTAAAGCCAAGAGCTTTGGATTATAAGTTGCAATTTACTGGTCCAACAGGGACTAATGCTGTTGAAGCAGCGATCAAACTCGCACGTAACGTGACCAAGCGGCACAATATTATTGCTTTCACCAATGGCTTTCATGGTGTCAGCTTAGGTGCACTTTCACTTACAGGAAATCAAAAGTTCCGTGAAGCAGCTGGTGTTGAGTTAGGTAATGTTCATCATGCTGCTTATGCAGGCTATTTTGGTGATGACGTTGATACTATTGCGATGCTCGACAAACTGCTCACAGATCGAAGCAGTGGTGTAGATTTACCTGCTGCGATTATTGTGGAATGCGTGCAAGGTGAAGGTGGTCTAAATACAGCAAGTATGCAATGGCTTAAAAAACTTTCGACCTTGTGTAAGCAGCACAAAATATTATTAATTGTTGATGATATTCAAGCAGGGTGTGGTCGTTCTGGAAGTTTCTTTAGTTTTGAAAAAGCTGAGATTTACCCTGATATTGTGACTTTATCTAAATCACTGTCAGGCTTTGGTTTACCGATGTCTTTGGTGTTGTTTAAGCCATTTTTAGATATTTGGAAATCGGGACAACATAACGGAACTTTCCGCGGTAATAATCTAGCATTTGTCACTGCAACCACAGCCATTCAAAAATTCTGGGCAGATCAAAAGTTCCAAACAGAATTGGCACAAAAGTCTGAGTTGGTGAGCAGCCGCCTAAGACACATCGTGCAAAAATTTCCTGAAGCTGAACTCACACATCGTGGTCGTGGTTTGATGCAAGGCGTTGCCTTTAAAAATCCTGATTTGGCTGATGAGGTGACAACACAAGCGTTCAATCTAGGCTTAGTGATTGAAACCTCAGGTAGTCGTGGCGAAGTGGTGAAATTGCTTCCACCATTGACCATTGAGAATGAGACCTTAGAAAAAGGGATCGACCTGCTAACTCAGGCGATTGAGCAAGTTGTGCAAGATGATGCTCACGCTAAAACTTTGAGTACTCAAAGCAAATCTATGAATAAATTACAAGGAGCTGTTTCATGATCGTACGTCAACTACAAGATATCTTAAATACTGAGCGTGATGTGCAAACAGAAACTTGGGCAAGCCGCCGTCTATTGTTACAAGAAGATGGTATGGGCTTTTCAATGCATGAAACAACGATTTTTGCGGGTACACAAACCCATATTTGGTACAAAAATCATTTGGAAGCGGTGTATTGCGTACAAGGTGAGGGTGAAGTTGAACTGATTCCTTCTGGTGAAGTCTACAAAATTACACCGGGAACATTGTATGCCTTGAACAAAAATGACAATCACTATTTACGTGCAAAAACGGATTTAGTGTTGGTGTGTACCTTTAATCCTGCATTGGTAGGAACAGAAGTTCACGACAAAGATGGTGTTTATGCAACACCTGAACAAATGATGAAACAAGTGGAGGAGGAGGCTTAATCATGCAAATGAGTAATCCTTATCTAACTCGACGAAATGATTCGGCTGCAATTGTGGCGCGTGTTGATCCTGTGGTTTATGAAGAAAGCATCACACAAGGTGTATCCGAGCAGCAAAAGCAAGACTATGCCAAAAATGGTTTCTTACAGATAGATCACTTGTTTAGTGCAGAAGAAGTGAAATATTTGCTCGATGAATTGCATCAAATGCGGCAAGATTTTGCGGTGCAGCAACGTCCAGAAGCGATTATCGAAAGAGAAAGCCAAGAAGTACGTTCAATCTTTAACGTACATCGTTTGAATGACGTATTTAAAAACTTAGTTTCAGATGAACGTGTACTGAATGTTGCACGATCATTGCTTGGTAGCGAAGTTTATGTGCATCAGTCTCGTATCAACTATAAGCCGGGTCTGCACGGCAAAGAGTTCTTTTGGCATTCTGACTTTGAAACTTGGCATAGTGAAGATGGTATGCCAAGAATGCGTGCGTTGAGTTGTTCGATTTTATTGACAGATAATAGCGAACATAATGGGCCGTTATTGGTGATCCCAGGATCGCACAAGCATTATATTTCTTGCCAAGGTGAAACACCTGATGAGCACTATAAAAAGTCTTTGAAGAAGCAAGAATATGGTGTGCCAGATGGCAGTTTATTAGAGTATCTGGCTGATATGGGGGGTATTCACTCTTGCACAGGATTAGCTGGAAGTGTTGTGTTCTTCGATTGCAACCTTATGCATGGTTCAAATAGCAATATTACGCCATTCTCTCGGAGCAATATTTTCTTTGTCTACAATAGTATTGACAATCAATTGCAACAACCTTTAGGCGGCATTAAGCCTAGACCTGAGTTTATTGCAGCCAGAGAAGATATAGACGCTATTCAACCCAATAACTTAGAATTTTAAGTCAAAAAAGCCAAGTCTCAGGACTTGGCTTTTTATTTACTCGGTGATGGCTTTCGGCACAGTGAAATAACTATCTAAAAAGCTAAATAACATACAAGCAAACACAAGGCTAATCCCTGCTAGGCATGTCATGCTCCAACCACCGTGATTCCAAGCAAAAATACCTAAAGCAGAACCGCATGCACCACCTGTGAAATAGGCTGTCATATAAATGGCATTGATACGTGATTTGGCATCAGGACGTAAACGGAAAATAATACTTTGGTTGCTGGTATGAACCAGTGCTAATGCTAATTGAATCAGTGCAAAACCAAGAATATAACTGATAAGGAATGTTTGACCGTAGTAGAAAAAGATCCAACTCAAAATAAATAATGCGCAACCGATCCAAGTTAAATTTTTGGTATAACCTTGATCTGCATATTTACCAATATATTGAGTTGAAAGCGCACCAAAAATA
The DNA here is from genome assembly GCF_000475335.1 of Acinetobacter sp. COS3. Classification (NCBI taxonomy): domain Bacteria; kingdom Pseudomonadati; phylum Pseudomonadota; class Gammaproteobacteria; order Moraxellales; family Moraxellaceae; genus Acinetobacter; species Acinetobacter sp. COS3. The sequence goes on along the minus strand of NZ_AXCD01000027.1, from coordinate 66,206 downwards.
CCGACTAAAGTCACCATACCAATCAGCAAATCAGGTAGGTGATGTGCCGAACTCAGTAATAACGCAATCGTAGAATATAGGATGCTGACTGCTGCAAAAGCGAATCCACCTGCAAGTGCGCGTAACACTAGGCGCTTTTCTTGTTTCAATAGCTGAGCCATAGAAACAAAAACTTGACCATAGTTCAGCTTCATGCGCATTACATAAGGAAGGCGGCTTTTCAGTGCATAGGCCAAAATCAACATGAGTATTCCACTCACCACATAAATGACTTTCCAGTGAAATAAATTCGAGAACAGTCCTGCCAGACTTGTAGAAAGTAAAATACCGACCAGTAAGCCACTCATGAGAAAGCCAACCACTTCACCTGTTTTTTCAGGTTGCACGGTCATGGTTGCAAGTGGGATAAGCACCTGTGCTGCAACAGAAAATAATCCTGCCATAACTGTACCAACCCACAGCATTGGAAGATTCACAGAGAATGCACTAATGAATAGACCAACTGCACACAAAGCCATAAGCAATGGAATAAATTTGGTTTTATTCACCACATCACCCATCGGCACGATAAATAATAGTCCGAGTGCATAGGAGACTTGTGCAAAAGTCACGGTGAGAGCTGCTTGACCTTCGGTCACAGAAAAATACTGTTGGATTGAGTGAATCAAAGGTTGACTATAATAGTTGGCACCAGCACATAAACCACATGCTGCCGCCATAAACCAAAGCAAGGCTTTATTTTGACTAATATCTTCAGGAGCAGACATAAATTTTCTCTGTAGTTGGTTTATGCGGTGTATGCGGTTGCTTCGATTTCAATCAGCATGCCATTTAAGGCCAAACGTGAGACAGGAATGAGCGTGCAAACAGGGAAGGCATGATGTTTCCACAAGCTTTGCATGACTTGAATCAATATCTGATGTTTTTCAGGATTATGATCAACAATTAAAATGCGTAAAACGGCAATATCTGTATATTGTGCTTGAACTGAGCTGAGCGCATGTTGAATATTATAAAAGACTTGTTGTACCTGTTGGTCAAAATTTTCAGAAAGAACACCATTTTTATTTTCACCGCCTTGACCTGCAATATGAATGATACGCTGATTGGGGGGTACAACTGCAATATGGCTATAACCGTTGCTACGTGGATTATAGAGTTCACTTGGATTTGTGATTTTAAATGCTTGATTCATAGCTCTACATCATTTTGAAATCTGAGTTATGTTAGTATCAAAGCTCAAGTTAACTAGAGGTCAAGCATATTTTGAAAAAAGAACATCCTCAGGCTTGGCTGACGATTGGTGAACTTGCAAAACGTAGCGGCGTCAGTGTACCGACAATTCGTTTTTATGAAGAAAAACAATTGATTTGGGGAATACGAACAGCTGGAAATCAGCGTCGCTATCAACGAGCGATGCTGAGACGAATCGCAATTGTGAAAGCAGCACAGCAGGTTGGTATTAGTCTACAGCAGATAAAAACCACGTTTAGTTCATTACCTAAACAGCAGGTTGCGACGAAAAAAGACTGGCAGCAGATGTCGCTGCAATGGCAGGGACAACTTGATCAACAGATTATGATGTTGTTACAACTTCGCCAGCAGCTCGATCAATGTATTGGATGTGGCTGTCTTTCTTTAGATCAATGTCCACTGAGAAATCCTGATGACTGTTTAGCAGAGGAGGCAATGGGAGCACATTTTCAAGAAATTTTATTTATGCTCAATCAAAAGAAAGAAGAAGTTGAATAGGGAATAAAAAATACGCACCAATATTGTGCGTTTATCTTGGTTTTGTTGGACGAAATCATACAAATATCACTTGAAAAAATGCCATTTTAAGTTTTTACATTTCTTTTTTACTTTTTATTTGGATTCGACTGAAAGTATCGGTAACGATAACTCTATCTTAAATAGTAGCTCGATTTATTAATAAGAATTGCTCAGCTCTATGTCGCCGAAAAGACCAATAAAAGTTCAAATAAGCCAATCCCTCCTAACAACTGCATGATTATGATGCGAAACCAGCCCTTGAATCTGTTGAGATGCAAACGATCAGCTAAAGACAAAATAGAAGGATTTAGTTTGAAAGTATCTTCAATACAGATGAAATAAAGGTTTATTTAATAAATGTCACTTGGATCTTTCTTGCTGGAAAGAAAAGAGTAGAACGATGCATGGATCGATATCGAGAATGATCAGAATTTCATATTAAGACAATATGAATGAATTGGTTTTGCTGATCAAAAGGTAAACCTGCGGATCATACAAGTTTGAATAAGAAAAGTGAATCATCAGTTCAAAATATAGGTATTTATTAAATAAATATTGGGTGGAATTTTAAAAAAGTTCCATTAGAATCCAAATTTCTACAAAGAATACTCCTGGGGGAAACATTGCGAGTCGCGATGTTTACTTAAGAACAACTAGCTTGAGGAACGCTCATGCAGATCGGAATCCCAACCGAAACTGTCGCAGGTGAAAGCCGCGTAGCTGCTACACCAGAGACAGTTAAAAAGTTGATTAACGCAGGTCATAGCGTTGTCATTGAACGTGGTGCTGGTGTTAAAGCTGCGTATATTGACAGTGCTTATGAACAAGTTGGCGCAACCATTACGGACGATGCATATACAGGTAGCCAAATTATTTTGAAAGTACGCGCTCCTAAAGGCGAAGAAATTCAAAAGCTTGCGGCGAATACTACTGTAGTAGCAATGTTTGACCCTTACCGCAATTCAGAATTAGACCAATTCGCTGCTCAGCAAGTGAATGCTTTTGCTTTGGAATTACTTCCTCGTACGCTTTCACGCGCACAAAACATGGACGTACTTTCATCTCAAGCAAACTTGGCAGGTTATAAATCTGTATTGCTTGCTGCGGCTGAATATCAACGTATGTTCCCAATGTTAATGACGGCTGCGGGTACTGTAAAACCTGCACGTGTTGTGATCATGGGTGTTGGTGTTGCTGGTCTGCAAGCAATTGCAACAGCAAAACGCCTTGGTGCGGTTGTTGAAGCAACTGACTTACGTCCAACAGCAAAAGAGCAGGTTGAGTCTTTAGGTGGCAAATGGTTAGACGTGCCAATGTCCGATGAAGAGAAGCAACGTGCTGCCGAAGCTGCGAAAAGTGGATATGGTTGGCAGCCGGGTGAGCAATACATCAAGGATCAAGCTGCGATTGTAGATAAAGCGGTATCAAATGCAGATATCGTGATCACGACTGCATTGATTCCAGGTCGTAATGCGCCACGTTTAATCAAAGCTGAAACTGTTGCCAAGATGAAACCAGGTTCAGTCATTTTAGATATGGCAGTTGAAACTGGCGGTAACGTTGAAGGCTCTAAAGAAGGCGAGACCGTTACAACTGAAAATGGCGTGAAGATTTTGGGTATTCCAAACATTCCAGGCACAGTTGCAACTGAAGCATCTGCATTGTACGCACGTAACGTATTTAACTTTGTTGAGACATTATTCGACAAAGAAAAAGGTTTTGTACTCAATCAAGAAGATGAAATCCAAAAAGCGTTACTCGTGACTCATGGCGGTCAAGTACTGCTCAAGCGCGGTTAAGGAGAGTTCTCATGGTTGAAACGATTACAATTTTCGTCCTTGCCATCTTCGTAGGTTATTACGTTGTTTGGGGTGTAACACCTGCATTGCATACGCCATTAATGGCGGTTACGAATGCATTGTCTTCAATCATTATCGTTGGAGCAATGATTCAAACTGTAGGTATGCCTGCGATTGGTGTTGATGCAAACGTTGCTTTCCAAAGCGTAAACGTTGTAAGCATTTTGGGTGCAGTTGCTGTGTTCTTGGCAAGTATCAACATTTTTGGTGGCTTTGCTGTAACTGCTCGTATGCTTGAAATGTTCAAGCCGAAGCAAAAGAAAAAAGAGGGCTAATTGATGGAATTTATTCGAGACTATGCGGATTGGTTCTACCTTGTTGGTGCAGTCCTCTTTATCTTAACGTTACGTGGTTTGTCAGGTCCTAAGACTGCGATTCAAGGTAACCGTTACGGTATGATCGCAATGACTATTGCGGTAATCACGACATTCTTCGTTGCAGAACATCCTGTTGTTTGGATGATCGTTGGTGCGATGGTGTTGGGTGGTATTGTTGGTATCGCTCGTGCGAGAACGGTTCCAATGACGCAAATGCCTGAAACAGTTGCGTTGATGCACTCATTAGTTGGTTTGGCTGCGGTATTGATTGCGATTGCTGCAATTCTGCATAACAACCAATTAACAGTATTGTTTGAGCAAAATGAAGCTGCCTTAAGTACTGCTGGTGTTCAACATGCTCACATGAGTGCGGTTCATTTATTTGAATTGTTTGTCGGCTGTTTCGTTGGTGCGATTACCTTTACAGCATCTGTATTTGCTTACGGTAAACTTGCTGCGAAAAAATGGGCAAAAACGATTTCTGGTGCATGGGTTAAACCTGTTCAAGCAACGATTTTCATCGCAATGCTTGCATGTGGTTTCTATTTCTTCACTACTGGTAATATGACTGCATTCTGGGCAATGACAGCGCTTGCACTTGCATTCGGTTGGGTTTGGATTGCACCAGTAGGTGGTGGTGATATGCCAGTTGTGGTATCACTTCTTAACTCATTCTCTGGTTGGGCTGCGGCAGGTATTGGTTTCACACTTGAAAACAATATGTTGATCGTTGCGGGTTCACTAGTCGGTTCTTCGGGTGCAATTCTTTCTTACATTATGTGTAAGGCAATGAACCGTTCAATCATCAACGTATTGTTTGGTGGTGCGATGGGTGGCGCGGCAGTTGCAACAGCAGACAAGGGTGCTCAAGTTCAACGTAATCACCGTTCTGGTTCAGCAGATGACGCAGGCTTCTTGATGTCAAATGCAGACAGCGTTGTGATCGTACCAGGTTATGGTATGGCGCAAGGTCGTGCACAGAATGCGGTAAAAGAATTATGTGAAATCTTGAAAGAGCAAGGTGTAAAAGTACGCTTCGCGATTCACCCAGTTGCAGGTCGTATGCCTGGTCACATGAATGTATTACTTGCCGAAGCTGATGTAGCGTATGAAGACATCTTGGAAATGGATGAGATCAACTCTGACTTCCCAGCAACTGATGTTGTATTGGTTATCGGTGCGAATGACGTTGTTAACCCAGCGGCAAAAGATGATCCAAGCTCACCTATCTATGGTATGCCGATTCTTGAAGCGCATAAAGCTCGTACGATCATGGTAATCAAACGTTCTATGGCAACAGGTTATGCTGGCTTAGACAATGACTTGTTCTACAATGAAAAAACTATGATGATCTTCGGTGATGCGAAGAAAGTTGTTGAAGATATGACAAAAGCAATCAATGGTGGTGGTCACTAATCTGACCTCCTATCCGGATTGAAGAAGCCACCTTTGGGTGGCTTTTTTATTAAAGGTATTGTGTGTTGTCATAACGTTGAATCTATCCCGCGAATAAAGTGAATTGATTTTGGTGGCTAATAGAGATTCATGCTACTTGAAAAAATGAAAACATCTTATAGACTAAAAATACTGATAATAATGCTCTAATGCATATTTTTACATCATGATCGAAGTAACAATTCAAGAAGCACATGAAGACTATCCGATAAGAAAAATTATATTGAACGATTTAGATGTTGGTATGGAGCGATCTATTTGGGTATCTTCTAAAATTACCTGCTTAGATAAAGATAATAATTTTATCTATGAAGAAATAACCATAATTAATCGTTTAAATGGAGTTGCTACGACTTCTATTTATTCTGGAGAAAAATTTAATTTAGTGGCTTACACTGAGCAATACTCAAAGCGAAAAATCAAGAGTAGCATTGCTGGTTTTCTGGTGGATCATTATATTTTAATCAATAATCAATTTGTACTGATGGCTAGAAGTATGGATGAATATGATCTAAAGGGCGGTAGAACCAATCATTTTGACAAAAATGGAAATCTGTATTTTTATCGAATTACTAATTTTGATTTACTACCTCCTGAATCTCAAAAAGAATATGATAAGGATGGTAAGGAGCTAGGTTTTTGGAATCTGCATTTTATGGAACATGAAGATTTTTATAGAACTACAAGTAATGTAACTCGTGAGTTGGAAAATAAAGTAATTGAAAAATACAGAATTAATGATTAAAATTCTATAATAAATCCAATAGTTCTAGTCACTAATCTGACCTCCTATCAGGATTGATGAAGCCACCCTTGGGCGGCTTTTAAATGCAGATAATTTAAAGATATTTTTCTACTAGGTTCATTGATTCTTCATAAAGATCTTGAGCGAGTTGTTGATTTTTAGCATGAGATGATTTCCAGTCAGGCATATGAGCACTCACATATTCACCATTTCGGTTTGCCCAAGAATCACCAATCGCCATTTCTGTAATGAGCTTTGCTGGAACAGAGGTTGGGACTAAACCTAATTTCATGATTGCATAAACAGGCTTTGGTAATTCACGATAAATATCTGACGCAACACCACCAGGATGCAGCGCATTATTGGTGATTGTGCTATTGGCTAACCGTTCCGCAAGTGCGTTGCTGAATAGTAGGTTAGCAAGTTTAGATTGACCATAATAAAACAGCGGATTGTAAAAACCTTCTGCGCGAAACTTATTAGGTTTAATTGAACCAGCCCAGTGCGCAATTGATGCTAGATGTACAATTCGAGCTTTTGGCGCTTGCTCTAAAGTAGGAATCAATTTGTGTGTAAGCAAAAAATGCCCAAGATAGTTCACGCCGAACTGTTGTTCAAAGCCATCTTGGGTGAACTGTTTGGTCTTGGCGAAGAGTCCTGCATTATTAATCAAAACATCTAAGCTACCATAACGGTCGGCGATTTCATCTGCTGCTTGGGCTGTTGCATCGAGACTATTGAGGTCGAGTTGAACAGTATCAACTTTACCTTGTCCTGATGCAAGAAGACGATTTTGTGCTGCTTTCGCTTTTTCTGTATTGCGACAAGCGAGGATGACATGCTGTCCTTGTTTCACTAATTGCTCAGCGGTGGCAAACCCAATACCCGTGTTTGCACCTGTAATCAGCACTTTCATTTTTTACTCCTGAGATACTTTTTATTCGTCGAGTTCCAAAACGGTTCTATAGTGCGTTAATTTTGACAATTTGTCATGTCAAAATTTATTGCAAGCGGATAGATGGTTAAATAAGTTAGATAAAATCCTTTAATAATCAACATGTGCTTTCACTGCTTTTTTTATGATGAATAAAAATAAATCAATGAATTTTTAAGAAGAAGTTGTTTTGATCTTGGCATTCTCTTTGCATTGAATTGCTTGATCTTTTTAGGGGAATTCTATGAAAAGTATAATTTTTTTGCCATTTTTATTATTTCTCTCATCACAGGCTTCAGCAGAACCTGTGCAAAATATTCAGGAAATTCGCATTTCATTAGACAGTGTTTGGGTGGTTGTTGGGGGGATACTAGTCTTTTTTATGCAAGCTGGATTTGCTCTGATTGAAAGTGGGTCTGTACGTAGTAAAAACACCGTGAATGTGCTCATGAAAAACTATATGGATATGTGTATCGGGGGATTGGTTTTTTGGCTGTTTGGTTTTGGTTTGATGTTTGGGCTTAATCAAACAGGTTGGGTGGGATTAAGTCATTTTATGCCTGATGCCTTAGATGATTGGCATTGGAATCTTCTGTTTTTCCAAATGATGTTTGCGGCTACAGCGACAACGATTGCGAGTGGTGCGATGGCTGAACGCATTCATTTCATGGCTTATGTGGTAAGTGCAATTATTGTGAGTGGTGTGATTTATCCAATATTCGGTAGTTGGGCTTGGGGTGGCTTGTTTGGTGGTGATGGTTGGTTAAAAGCACTCGGATTTATTGATTTTGCAGGTTCAACGGTTGTTCATTCTATCGGTGGTTGGGTGGCATTGGCTGGAATTATTATCTTAGGGCCACGCCTAGGAAGATTTGGACGTAAGGGGCAAAGCCACTTTTTAGCAGGGCATAACTTACCTTTAGTTGCGCTTGGTGGATTTATTTTATGGTTTGCTTGGTTTGGTTTTAATGCAGCTTCGACTGTTTCTGCAAGTGTCAGTATTGGGCGAATTGCTTTGAATACGCATCTGGCAGCTTGTGCTGCTGCTGCGACTTATATGATTCTTGCATTAATTCAATCTAAAGCAGTACTGATTCGTTACACCATTAATGCATCATTAGCTGGATTGGTTGCGATCACGGCTGGATGCGCAACCATGTCTCCATTGTATGCAGTGATTACAGGGGCTTTTGCGGGTTTATTGATTACGTTTGTTCCGCAGCTTTTAGAAAAAATGCAATTGGATGATGTGGTGGATGCTGTTGCTGTTCATGGAGTTTGTGGCGCATGGGGAACCATTGCAGCGGGGATTTTCTTGGAAAGTAATCCATTTAATTTGAATGTAATCGGTGTACAAGCACTGGGTGTTGGTGCGGCATTTATTTGGGGTTTTGGAGTTGCATTTATCATGTTTAAAATACTGGATAAAGTTCTCGGTGGACTTCGAGTGTCACAACAGCATGAACAACGCGGTTTAGACTATACCGAGCATGCGGAGCTGTCTTATCCAGAGTTCCAGCGTGATTTAACGTTTGAAACTGACAATATTACTCATCGTCACTAAGAGGCGTTTGTTATGGCTGAATTAACCATTGAACAAAAGAAATTAGCAGTAGAGAAAGGCTTGGCTCAGTTTATGCCTGATACCGTTTTACAACGTGTTTTGCAATATTGGGAAAGTGAATATGGCAATCAACCTTCTTTTGTTTTAAATCGTTTTCTGAGTGAGATTTGCACCAATGATGAGATGCGTCTACAGCGCAAAGATATGTTACGACAAGTATTACATGAAATATCTGTAGCAGAAAAACAGCAACGCTTAAAAGTTAAAAATGACAAAAGCGTTGCTGTTCCAAAGCAAGGGGAGGAGGTGGTTGACTCATTTCAGGCATTCTATGATTTTGTCGTGGCGATTTTAAAATCTGTGGCTCGAAATGATTATCTAGAGTTTGTTGAAGAAATACAGCTCAAAATGAAGAAGCATCGATCGCTTGCGGAGTATTGGTATGTCGTTGGTTCTGAGAGAGAGTCTTTGCAACAGTTCTCACCACAAAATTATGCACCGATGATTACCGTACTTTATGCAATCTATTGTGACTTTTATGGTCCGATCAAAGCTGATCAGCTCTATGCGCTGATTAAAAATGATATCAAGCAACGCTATCCTGAGGTAGATGTAAAACAGTTTTTGTAGGCATAAAAAAGCGACCGATTCGGTCGCTTTTTTTGAGCTAATTTTTAAGCTACAGATTCTGGTGCACGCCATAAGCTTTCTAAGTCATAAAACTTACGCGCAGTAGGCAACATTACATGTACAACGACATAACCTAGATCGATTAAGATCCACTCAGCATCACGTTCACCTTCGACACCGAGTGGGCGGAAGCCTGCTTTACGTGCTTCATCAGCAACATTGTCAGCAAGTGCTTTGACATGACGAGTTGAAGTACCGCTTGCGATTACAATCGCATCGGCAACATTGCTAATAGAACTTACATCAAGTTCTAAAATATCTTTGGCTTTTACATCAGTAAGGGCTTCATGTACAACTTTTAAGCAAGCATGTACATCTTTGTTGGATGTTTTGATTTTTAGGTCGTGAGAATTAGAAGCGCTGGGCGATGGTTCTAAATTCATAGAGGGTATATTTTCCTGACAATTGCTCATTGTCAAATATACCGTTTTTCTCTATGGAATTCAAATTTCAGCAGTAACAGTTTATGTATTCACATCATTTGAAAAATACTTATTTTTCCATGCAAAAGATTGATCTGATTGAGTTTTTGGTCTGTATTCAGCTGCGATTAGACCTTGGTAGTCACTTTGCAATAACCAGTCAAAGATCTGCTTGTATGGGATATTTCCAGTATCTGGCTCATTACGATTTGGGCAATCTGCAAATTGAATATGCCCAATTTGATGCAAATTTTCTTGCAAACCTGTCAGAACATCTTCACCCATCATTGCCATATGGTAGCAATCGTATTGCATTTTCAGTTTTGGATGATTAACAGCCTCAAGCATTTCTTGAGCTTGTGCAATATTTTGTACCAAAAAGCGGGGCATATCTGTGCCATTGATCATTTCAATAACAGGTTCAATACCTTGTTCTGTGAGCATATGGCAAGCAAGTTTAAGGTTATTTGAAAGCGTGTTTAGGCAAGGCAGTAAATCAGCATCCAAGGGCTGTTTGCCTGCGAGGATATTTACACGAGGTACATTGAGTGCATTTGCGTATTCGATTGCAAGCTCTAAGGCATGATGAAACTCGAGCTCTCTTCCGGGTACACCCGCTAGTCCATTTCCACCTTGCATGAGGTCGCCTGCTGGTACGTTGATCAAACCAAGTGATAAATTATATTGTTCGAGTTGAGTGCGTATATCCGAAATATCAAGTTCATAGGGGAACTGTATTTCTACGTGTTGGAATCCATGTGCGTGGGCTAAAGCAAAACGTTCAATTAACGGTACTTCAGTAAAAATCATGGATAAGTTGATGGCAAGTTGGCTCATTTTCAAACTCCCTGATTTCATAAATTATTGTTCTATATATTGAATGATAGTAGCTAAATCATTCTCAGCAAAGCCATTTTCTTGGTGGGCTTGTAACTGTTGTAGAGCTTTTTGTGCAACAGGAATGTTTAAGTTAAAGCCTTCTGCAAGTTGAACAGCATTATTTAAATCTTTAGAGAGGGTTTGTACTTTCCATTGCACGGGTTCAAAGGTATGAGTTGCCATGCGTGGTGCAAGAATTTGAAAGGGTTTTGAGTCAGCGAAGCCGCCTGCAAGTGCTGGTGCAAGTAATGTGGTATCGACACCAGCTTGATCGGCAAGTGCAACGGCTTCGGCAATCAAGGTGCTATTTGCTGCCACGATTAACTGATTACAAATTTTGGTGGCTTGGCCAGTTCCAGATTCACCCATACGAGTGACACGTTGGGAAAGTACATCGTAAATAGGATTGAGACGTTGAATTGCCTCAGCATTTCCACCCGCAAAGATCACCAAAGTGCCTTGTTCTGCACCGAGTGTTCCACCTGAAACAGGGGAGTCAATCCATGTGACTTGTTGCTCTTGACTTGCTCGGGCAAGTTCGAGCGTCGCCGCTACGGAGAGGCTGGAAAAATCTACAATGATTTGATTGGGTTGTAAGTAGGATTCAATTTGGGCAAAAACACTTTGCACGGCTTTATCATCGGCAAGACAAGTCAAGATCACGGGATATTTTGCGATTTCTTCAAGTTCGAGTGCGAGAGCACCTTCTTGAATGAGCGGGTCGCAAGCATGTTGGCTACGATTCCATACAGCAACAGTATAGCCAGCCTTTAAAAGACGACTGGTCATCCTTGTGCCCATTAAGCCCATTCCTAAGAAGGCGATAGGGGTTTGTTGGTCGATTTTCATGCTGTTTGCCTATGCTTTGTTCTTGTCCTAAAGAAGTCTCGCAGAGTTGATGCGCTATTGCTAGTCAACCTTTACTGAATTAAGGGTTAGCTTGGAAAAGTGAGCTGTTGAATATAGGTAATCCATTCCTATTTTTATAGGAATGGATTTTTTGTTTATTTGTATTGGCGTGGGAGAAATTGCACTTCAGGGTTTTTATCCTTTTTGCGTGCAAGTCCGCTATTTTTACCTAACAGCAGTTTAAGTTGCCACAGCTTTTCTAAGCGTAAAGCTTTCTCTGGTTGGTGTTCCATTGCATCAAGTACACGTTTCGCTGCCATAATTGCATCTGGAGAGCGTTGAAGCATTTCTTGAGCAATCGTATTTGCTTTTGCTAATGGATCATTATCCAAATGCGTCACCAGACCAATTTCTTTAGCGTATTCAGCATCAAAGATACGTGCAGTGAGCGTAAGTTCTTTGGCTAAGTCAACACCAATAAGGCCTTTCAATGAACGAGTTAAGCCCATATCTGGCACTAAGCCCCAACGGCTTTCCATAATCGACATCTGAGTATTCGGTGTTGCAATCCGAATGTCAGCAGCAAGTGCGAGTTGCATACCCGCACCAAAGCAATAGCCTTCGATTGCCGCAATCACTGGAATCGGCAGATTTTGCCAAATCAAGAATGCTTTTTGGAATAGGCTTTGTCCTGGTTTGATCAGTTCCCATGCGGCAAATGCTGTATTTTTTGGATTGTTTAAATCAGAAAGGTCGATGCCAGCACTAAAGACATTTGCTTCACCCGTTAAAATGACACAGCGAATTGAACGATCTTTTTCAATTTTCTTTGCAGTCGCAACCAATTCTTTCAGTAAAGCAAAGCTCATTGCATTACGTTTATCTGGACGATTTAAAGAGACTGTTGCGATTCCATTGTTCTTTTCAACGCGTAAAAGTGCCATCTGCCTTACTCTTATTGTGTTTGATGAGGCAGCATAGCATGAGTCCTAATCGCGAAACATGACACATCAGTCACATTAATTTTCATTAGCATATAGAACGAGATTTGCTGCTTGTCTGACTTGCTCAATCGCAAAATTCAACTCATTAAAACGATGATTGGTTTCATTAATGAATATCTCATCTGCTTTACGGCGTTCTTTGCGTAAGGTGGAAACAAATTGCTCAAATTCACCTGCAACACGTTGCAATGTCGGTGTCCCGACATATCGAGTAGCACCATATAAGCGATGTAGTACATGCTCTAATTGAGGGAAGTCTTCAAGTTCGATCAGTTGTTGCATTTCAGTGAGTTCACCTTCAAAGCTGTCAACTAACATTCGCAATAAATCTTGAGCAAGGTCTTCTTTATTTGCTGCAAGCTGGACACTTTGCTGCCAATTTAGAATTTGTGGATCAATTGATTCGATTGGGTGTTTTTGCTCTGTGGCGATGGGTTGAGCGATAAAATTATTCTTAGTCCAATGGGTAAGAATTTGAATGATCTGCTCCATTTGGATTGGTTTTGTTACATAATCATTCATGCCTACTTTTAATAGTTTTTGTTTCTCATCAGCAAGCGCATGGGCTGTAAGCGCAATAATTGGCAGTTGCATGCCTGTATCTAAAGTCGACTCTAATGAACGTATTGCACGGGTGGTATCAATCCCAGACATAACTGGCATTTGAATATCCATAAAGACTAAGTCAAATGGCGGAAGATTTTGTTCGATACGCTCTTGAATAATATCAATCGCCTTTTGACCGCTCAGCGCTTTGGTCGTCGTGACATTCAATTCACCTAATAACGCTTCGAGTACGATCAGGTTTGGCAGATGATCATCTACTGCAAGGATGTGTAACCCTTGACCATTAAAGTCTTCTGGCTCTTGTTCGAAGATGGGTTGATTGCCCAACAACTGAACCAATTCACGACGGCTTAATGGTTGATATAGTGGGCGGGCACGGTATTCATTCAGCATGTTTGGCTCAAGACTCATTTGATAGCCATAAACTGCTAAATTGCCACTATAACGTTGGCGGATTTCTTTGAGTAACGCTTCAGTATCACCACTATGGTCGACGATCAGCCAAGTGCTTTCTTGTTGATTTAGATGATTTAATCGACTAAATAAATCCAATATCGACTGCGTTTCGATATGTGAGACATGATAATTTTCTAAATACGAACGTAGTACGCTTGCAGTTGCAGGGTGAGCCAAATAAGACACCACTTGCAAATGATCAAAATGTGGGTGCTCTACAAAGTCATGCTCTTCTTCAACTTTAAATAGGGCTGTGAACCAGAAAGTTGAACCTTTATCCGTTGGCGCACGATCTTGGTTATCCTCGAAGCCAATTTGACCATGCATTAAGTGTACAAGTTGCTTAGAAATAGCTAAGCCGAGTCCTGTTCCACCGAATTGACGAGTGACGGAAGCATCACCTTGAGAGAAAGATTCAAATAAACGTTTGCGGTCTGTGCCACTTAGACCGATACCACTATCCTGTACGCTGAAATGTAGTAAACATTGGCCAATATCATCATCTTCCATACGGACACGAACAATGATTTCGCCGTCTGGTGTAAATTTGATGGCGTTAGAAATAAGGTTGGTGAGAATTTGCTTAAAACGTAACGCATCGCCAATCACATGCTGAGGGATGTTTTCAGCATAGTAGAATGCCATGTTGATATGTTTCTGCGCTGCTAGAGGAGAGAGCATATCCATCACATCAAAGATGGCTTCCTCAAGATCAAAAGGTGCGGTTTCGAGTTCTAATTTTCCAGCATCAATTTTAGAAAAATCTAATACATCATTGATCAATGCCAATAGGTGAGCAGAGGATTTACGAATCGTTTGTAGATAGAGATTTTGCTCATTACTTAAATTTTGTTGACGCAATAATAAGTGAATAAAGCCATCAATACTGTTCAGTGGTGTTCTTAGTTCATGGCTGATATTGGCCAAAAATACTGATTTTGATTGGTTTGATGAAATCGCTTGGTCGCGTGCTTGACGATAAGTAATGTTCTGAACTTCTAAGGTATCTAAAGTACGGCGTAAATCTTCTTCCGTTTGTTCTGTATGTTCTTTTAATTCTAAAAAGCTAAAGTGCAGACGCTTCACGACATTGGCAATATCTCTTTGCAGTAGGCGTAACTCACCTGTGCTATTGACGACAATGTGTTGATCTAAAGTATCGGCATTAAGGCGCTGCATTTGCATACGAATTTCGTAGAGCGGTGCTAACCAGCGACGTGAGAATACATTTAAACAAAATAATAAAATAAGAAGTGTGATTAAGCCTGTCACAACTAAAGAAAGTAAAATTTTATAGCGTGCCAACTCAAGCGGTTGGTTATCTAACTCGATCATGAGCCAGACAGAGTTTGGATTGCCAATATCTAGTTTTGAACCGTAGATACTGTTGTGATTGTGTTTGATTGGCCCAAAGAAATTACTGTTGTTTGGAAAGCTTGGCCAGAAGCGGTTATTTTGATAACCAACACTGAGATAAGTTTGACCTTTGTTGTCGATTAAAACCGCACGTTGCAGATTCTTTTCATCAAACATTTTTTGCAGAATGTTTTGCGCACGATCATATTGATCTGGGCTTTCTTGCACGAGTCGGAGTAAATCAATTGCTGTTTGGTGATAGCGCGCTAAAATTGCTGAAGCATCAGAACGTTGCTGTTGTTTTGCTGCATTTGTTGTTTCAGATAAAACCCAAAGAGTCCCCACGCTGGTCAAAATAGCAATCGGCACTAAAATAAGTGCAATCAGTTGTCCGTAAGCATGATTGAGCCGTAATCGTTTCGATAAAGTTTTATTGAAATTGGACATAGTGCGGTCAGATTTATCATTCTGCAAAACATCTTAGCACGCTTTAATAACAGCGAGGCATTAGCAGCCAATAAAAAGCATATTGAAAAGGTGCAGTATTTCCGTTTTTTTCATACAATAGACGCCACCTTAATATCGGTGTCGATCATGACGAATACGCAAACTGATTTTCTAGCAGACGAATTTTTACTCGACTATTATGTTGGTAAAAGCCCACTGGTGCGTTTACAGCGTTTAGCAAGTCATACAAGCGCAACGGTATTAGCAAAATTAGAAGGCAATAATCCTGCTGGTTCAGTGAAAGATCGTCCAGCGTATAACATGATTCTCCAAGCCGAAAAGCGTGGTCAAATTCAGCCGGGCGATACCTTGATTGAAGCAACCAGTGGTAATACAGGGATTGCACTCGCTATGGTCGCAGCGATGCGTGGCTATAAAATGAAATTGATTATGCCAAATAATATGAGTCAAGAGCGTAAAGACGCAATGTTGGCTTATGGCGCAGAATTAATAGAAGTGACGCAGCAACAAGGTATGGAAGGTGCACGTGACCTTGCCATGCAAATGCAAGCAGAAGGCAAAGGGTATGTGCTCAATCAGTTTGGTAATCCAGACAATGTAGAAGCTCATTATCTGACTACAGGTCCTGAAATTTGGAAACAAACAGGCGGAAAGATTACCCATTTTGTGAGTTCAATGGGAACTACGGGTACAATCATGGGTGTTTCCAAATACTTAAAAGAACAAAATCCAGAGATTCAGATTGTTGGTTTGCAACCTTCAGATGGTTCAAGTATTGCTGGTATTCGCCGTTGGCCTGAAGAATATTTACCAACGATTTTTGATCGCAGTCGTGTTGATCGTATTATTGATATTCCGCAAATTGAAGCTGAACGTACTATGCGTCAACTGGCGCGTAAAGAAGGTATTAGCGCGGGTACTTCTTCTGGTGGCGCGGTTTGGGCTTCATTACGTATTGCGGAAGAAAATCCTGATGCGGTCATTGTTTGTATCATTTGTGATCGTGGTGATCGTTATCTATCAACGGGATTATTCTCCGTACAAGATTAGAATCTCCCTTGTGGAGCTATACCGCTCCTCATCTCGTTAATAAAGAGAAAAAGAGGGAGCTGCTTCCTTTTGTAAGGGAGCTTGGGTAGCAATGCTACTCAGAAGTGATTTAATGAGATTTTAATATGAGCTTACGGTTTCCAATTTTAGTTTTTGATATTGAAACGCTAACTGATTTAAAAGCTGGCGCTCATTTATATCATCTTGATTTACCTGAAGCTGATGTTGAGCAAGCGCTGACTAAAATTCGTCGCCAAGAATCTGGGATGGATTTTCAGCGTCTTCCATTACATGAGATCGTTTGTATCTCAGGTTTATGGATCGATGAAAAAGGGTTTAGATTATTCTCTTTTAGCCAAGAGCAAAATTCTGAAGCTGAAATGCTGGCAAAGTTCTTGTCTATTTTTGATAAGAAGCAGCCAACGCTCGTGAGTTGGAATGGTTCGCAATTTGATTTGCCTGTGATTCTATTCAGAGCAATGTATCACGGTCTGTCAGCACCGAGTCTTTTTGACCAAGGTGAAATTGATAACCAGAAGCGCTTCAATAACTATCAAAATCGTTATCATCATCGTCATGTTGACTTGATGGATGTGATGGCAATGTTTAATGGCCGTAATTTCCAAAAATTAGATGATATTGCTTGCCTTCTTGGCTTTCCTGGGAAGCGTGGTGAATCGGGTTATCATGTGCCTGAATATGTACGAACTGAACAATGGTTAAAATTAACGAGCTATTGTGAGGGTGATGTGCTTAATACATGGTTGGTTTACTTACGTTGGTTATTACTGAAAGGTCAACTGAATCAACAAGATCATCAACAGCTTATGCAAGCAACGATTGATTATTTACAAACTCAAACGCAACAATCTGATTTTTTGCAGGTATGGCAACAAACATCGCAATATACTGTATTCACCGCTCAAACTTTTGCGCCCCAAATTTAGGTTCATCTTTTGAAACATAAAACGAAACATCGACCAGTCCAAAATCCTATTTATACCTTTCAGATTGAAGCATTTTCGCATGAGGGGCGAGGGATTGCGCATTATGGTACGCATCCTGATCATCCTAAAGAAAAGCATGGTAAGAAAGTTTTCATTCGCTATGCTTTAGTCGGTGAGACGGTTCAGGCGAAAGTAACACATCAGACCAGTCGACTTGAAGAAGCTGAGATGGTGAAATTAGAAAGTGAACCAGCTGTCTCACGGATTGACCCTATTTGTCAGCATTTTGGGACTTGTGGTGGTTGTAGTTTGCAACATATAGATCCAACTGAGCAGATTCGTTTAAAGCAAAATGTTTTGCAGTCGCATTTGCAGCACTTTGCAGGTTTGCAACCTGAACAATGGTTAGAGCCAATTCGCGCAACTAAAACAGGCTATCGTCGTCGTGCAAGAATTGGTGTTCGTTATATTGCGAAGCAGAATCGATTGGTGATGGGTTTTCGTGAACACCACAGTAATCATTTAACTGCGATTCAGCAATGCAAAGTACTTGATCAAACTTTGTCTGATGCGTTGCCAGAGTTGCGAAAATTACTCGAAAGTCTAACAGGCAAAGCGCATATTGGTCATATAGAATTAGCCATGGGCGATCATGAGGTTGCGTTATTAATTCGTCACTTAGACGAATTAAATGTGTCGGATGTCAACCAATTGCGTCAATTTTCGTTACTCAGAGGGTGGCAGTTATACTTTCAACCGAAAGGTATAGAGAGTTTACATCGCGTTGATGATTCTCAGGCTGAGATGCGTTTGCACTACAGTTTGGATGATTTTGCAGTCAAATTTGCGTTCTCTCCACTCGATTTTACTCAGGTAAATAGCGAAGTAAATGTAAGAATGGTTCATTTGGCATGTGAATTGCTTAATTTACAAGAAGGTGAAAGGGTTCTTGATCTATTTTGTGGATTAGGTAATTTTTCTTTACCTTTAGCACGTTGTGTTGGTGAGACTGGTCAAGTCGTTGGTGTTGAGGCGAGTGATGAGATGGTACATAGAGCAACTGAGAATGCGAAAGCAAACCAGTGCACTCAAGCCGTGTTCTTTTCACAAGATTTAACAAAAGACTTTTCGCATCATTCTTGGGCGAAGCAAGGATTTGATGCATTATTAATTGATCCTCCACGATCAGGTGCTTTTGAGGTTATGCAATATGTACCGAATTTTGGAGCGAAAAGAATCGTTTATGTTTCATGTAACCCATCTACACTGGCAAGGGATGCAGGTGTACTGGCACAATATGGCTATCAGCTCAAAAAAGCCGCAGTGATGGACATGTTTACGCATACTGAACATGTTGAATCTATTGCCTTATTTGAAAAAAATGAGCAGCTTGAAAAGATCGAAGAGATAAACGATTAGAAAATGAGTTACATATCCAGAGGAGAATGGTATGGTCACAGTACGTGAGCAGTTACCTGGACCGCTCCATGAGTTGTCCGAGGAAACGACTGTAGAACATGCCGCTGAAGCGCAAAGTGGTCTAGTGTCTTGGCTAGATCGAGTGCGTGATATCTTGGAAGGGGCGGAGCTAAAGCAGCTTGAAAAAGTTGCGCAGCTTACCTTGGAAAGAGAGTTGGAATCCACGGTTAATCATCGTACCAATACCTTTAGTACAGGGATTGGTATGGCAGATATTTTGGCACATTTACATGTCGATGAAGACACATTGTCAGCGGCAGTGTTATATCGTAGTGTACGTGAAGGGTTCATTACTTTAGAGGATATTCAGGAGCATTTTGGCGAGCAAGTTTTAAGCCTTGTAAAAGGTACACTTGCGATGGGTAAACTGTCTGAGTTAATTGAAAAGAACAAAAGATTAGAAGATCATTTCAATAATAATCAACGAGAGCATTTAAGCGGCATTTATAAAATGCTGATTTCGGTCACAGAAGATGTGCGCGTTGTTTTAATCAAATTGGCAGAACGAACCTATGCACTGCGTGAACTTGCTACAGCAAGTAAAGAGCGTCAAGAGCGTGTTGCACGTGAAATTCTGACCATCTACTCGCCACTAGCGCACCGATTAGGTATCGCACAACTTAAGTGGGAGCTTGAAGATCTTGCATTCCGCTATTTAGCGCCTGAACGTTATAAAGAAATTGCTTCATTACTTAATGAAAAGCGTTTAGAGCGTGAGCAATATATCCAGTTTGTGATTGATAAGCTTAAAAATGAATTAAGTGAAAATGACATCCAATCTGAAATAACAGGACGAGTGAAGCATATTTATTCGATTTATCGAAAAATGAAAAGCAAGAATCTGAGCTTTGATCAGCTCTATGATATTCGTGCGGTTCGCGTGCTCGTGAAAAACGTACCTGATTGCTATCATGCTTTGGGCATCGTGCACCAAATCTGGCGTCATATTCCGAACCAGTTTGATGATTATGTCACCAATCCAAAAGCCAATGGCTATCGCTCATTGCATACGGCTGTAATTGCTGAAAATAAATCTTTGGAAGTACAAATCCGTACTTTTGAGATGCACGATGAGGCTGAGCTTGGCGTTTGCTCTCACTTCAATTATAAAGAAGGTGAGAAAAATACAGACCATTCATTTAACCATCGTTTGCATTCTTTACGTGCAGTTCTTGAACACTATCAAGAACGCACAGAGACAACGCCACATGCTGAAGATGAAGAGTCAAATGGTATAGATCAGATTCAAGATTTTGAAAATTTTGAAAAGATTTATGTGTTCAGCCGTGATGGTGACATCAAAGAATTACCACGCGGTTCGACAGTTCTTGATTTTGCCTATCATGTGCATACAGAAGTGGGTAATAAGTGTTACGCTGCGCGTGTCAACCAACGTTATGTACCATTAACCTATACGCTTAAAACAGGTGAGCAGGTTGAGATTTTAACCAAGAAAGATCGTGAGCCAAATCGTGATTGGTTGGTAAATTCTTTAGGTTATATCAAAACAGCCCGTGCACGTGACAAGCTACGTCATTGGTTCAGACAACAAGATCGCAGTAAGAATATAGAAGTTGGGCGTGAACTGTTAAACAAAGAACTTGCTCGTTTAGCGATTCACCCAAAAAGTATTGATCTAAAAGATTATTGCTCACATTTTAATTTTAAATCTGGCGATGATATTTTAGTTGCGTTGGTCAGTGGTGATATCAGTCTGCATGCGTTGATTAATCAAGTTAATCGTCAGATGCATTTGGATCAAGATGAGCCAGAACTTGTTTTAAAACCTGCGTTAAATCCTCGTGCTAGTCATACGTTATCTGCGCATGGCATTTTAATTGATGGTTTGGATAACGTTGAACTACATATTGCTCAGTGCTGTCAACCAGTACATGGTGAGTCGATTGGTGGTTATATTACGTTGAATCGTGGTGTAAGCATTCATAAAGTTGCTTGTCCTGATTATATTCGTATGACGACACAAGAACCTGAGCGAGCTGTTGAAGCGGATTGGGAAATGCAGCCAACGCGTGGTCAGAGTGTACAAATCGTGGTTGAAGCATATGATCGTCGCGGCTTACTCAAAGACTTAACGCAAGTGATCTTCTCCGATCAAATTAATATCCGTCAGGTCAATACCATTTCTGAAGCAGATGGGATTGCCAATATGAAATTGTTGATCGAAGTGAAAGGCTTGGCTCAATTATCTCGCTTGCTTGCTCGTTTAGAACAGCAACCCGGAATTATTAGCGCAAGACGCTTGGTTCAGGGAAGTTAACAAAAAAGCTGCATGTAAATGCAGCTTTTTTTTATTAAGAACGTTTCGATAAGAAAATATTGGTGAGTCGATTTAAGAACTGTGGACTAATACTCGACAATTGATACATCAGCTTAGTTTTGATACCTACAGGGGTATGTGTAGGAATCAGGGCATGATCTTTTTGTTGTGCCAAATGCAGCACCTGCTTCGCCACATCGGCAGGGGTTAAATCCACACCAATATTTTGAATGCTCCCTGCATCCATATTTTTCACCATATTGGTTTGCACAAATAAAGGCATAACATCGAGTACACGAATATGATGTTTTTGCCATTCCACATCAAGGGCTTCGGTTAAACCACGCACTGCAAACTTGCTTGCGGAATAAGAAGCCAAATCTGCTTGACCATAAATAGCAGAAGCTGAGGAGAGGTTGATTACTCGTGCAAAACTAGCTTCTTTGAGATGGGCTAAAGCCGTATGACAGCCATTTAAAACACCTTTGATATTAATATCTACTGTGCGGTGATGAGATTGAATCGCAGTATTTTCAAATGGCCCTGAATATAGAATTCCTGCGTTATTCACTAAAATATTGAGTTCACCAGCCCAGTTTTTAAACTCCTGAAGTGCAATCTGCCATTGGCGATAATTACTGACATCGAGATAACCAGCTTTTGCATCTGTACCGAGTTCTGTTGCTAAGACTTGAGCTAGTTCTTCATTAATGTCATAGATCCCTACTTTATAGCCATTTTTGTGAAACAAACGCGCGATTTCAGCACCAATTCCTTGTGCAGCCCCACTAATAAAAACACTATGTTGCATTACTTTCCCTTACTTTATATTGATACTTCTTGAGTGCGTGTATATTACGCATATGCGGCTTTAAGCTGCAACAATTTGCTTTAGTTTGGAGTCGATCATGGAAAAATTGTTAAATATCATGCAAGAGTTAAGACAGAAATGTCCATGGGATCAACAACAAACACCAAGTAGTTTGACGCGTTATGCGATAGAGGAAGCTTATGAGGTAGAGGCTGCGATTCGAGTCGGTGATCTAGACGAAATCCGTAATGAATTGGGCGATTTACTTTTGCAAGTTGTATTCCAATCTCAGATGTATAGTGAGCAGGGCGCTTTTAATTTTCAAGATGTCGTTGAAGCGATTAGTGAAAAGTTGATTCGCCGCCATCCTCACGTTTTCCAAGCAGAACAATATCAAAATTTAAATCCCGAACAAGTCAGTGAATTATGGAAGCAAATCAAGCAACAAGAAAAGCAAGGTAAAGCACAATCTAGATTAGATGAAGTCAAACATGCGCCAGCCTTAGTACAAGCACAGGAAATACAAAAGAAAGCTGCGCAACTGGGTTTTGATTTTGAAACAGTAGAAGATGCTTATGGAAAGTTAGATGAAGAGTTGGGTGAGTTGCAGCACGCGATAAAAACACAAAAAGCCGATGAAATCGAAGAAGAATTTGGTGATTGCCTATTTTCTTTGATTAATGTTGGACGTAAACTTGGCCTGTCGAGTGAGACCGCATTGTTAGCAACGATTCATAAATTTAGAAGCCGTTTCGCTTTTATAGAACAACAAGCACAACGACAAAATAAAGACTTGCAAGAAATGAGTTTGGCAGAGATGGATGAACTTTGGGAGCAAGCAAAAGTACAATTAAAACATCAGGGGACATCGAATGAATTTGCCGCAGCTACGCAGCAAACCTAAATTTTTATTTATCATTGTTTTATGGTTGGGATGTTTTTCTCAAGTGTATGCACAACAGTTTGATCAATCCTATGAAAAGTGGAAAGCACAGCAGCAAGCACGAGATCAGCAATTGGCAAAACAACCCAACAATAATTATTATTTATCTAGACCAAGCCAACAGCAAACAAATAAACAACTTTCATCTTCTGTAAATATTTCAGGCGATAAAATTAGTTTAAATCAAGCGAACTTAGCACAATTGCAAAGTCTAAGTGGTGTTGGGGTAAAAAAGGCACAAGCCATTATGGAATATCGCCAAAAGAATGGTGGTTTTAAAACGGTTGATGAGCTGGTAAATGTCAAAGGAATTGGGCCGAAATTGCTTGAAAAGAATAAAGCTCGACTCATTTTATAAGAGAAAAAATGAAATGCTGTTGCTAATCATGGCCGCTGATCTGTTGAAACTTCAACAGAATAAATTGCCCTTTGTGAGCGTTAGAGCTATGATTAGCGACAAATTGTTATTTACGTCCTGACGTAGGAGACAGTGTCTTTTGCAAACTTTGCGCGCGTCAAAATGTGGTTTGTCCACAACTCAACTTCCATCCTCTATTCTAGATGTAATTGATAGCCTGACTAAAGCTGGCTATGAGGCATATATTGTGGGCGGTGGTGTTCGCGATATGATGTTAGGTTTAAATCCTAAGGATTTTGATGCTGTAACTAATGCAACTCCAGCTCAAGTCAAAGAGGTTTTTGGTCGACGTTGCCGTATTATCGGACGACGTTTCGAGTTAGCTCATGTTTACTCTGGTCGAGAGTTAATTGAAGTTGCAACTTTCCGTGCTCCCCCTAAAAAAGCAGTCACTAGCGCATCTGGTATGATTCTGCGTGATAATAACTGGGGAACGATAGAGCAGGATTTTGCTCGTCGAGATTTTTCAATCAATACTTTGTATTACCAACCTCGTAAAGGTGTGGTGCTTGATTTCTGTCATGCGGTTGATGATATTAAAACACGCACATTACGTTTTCTAGGCGAGCCAGCACAGCGTTTTGAAGAAGATCCTGTGCGAATGTTACGTGCTTTACGTTTTGCTGCGAAACTCAACTTCGATATTGATCCATCTATTCTCGATGTTTTTGATATTGAAATGACGCAGTTATTGCGTGATGTCTCTCCTCATCGTTTATATGATGAATCTCAAAAGTTATTCACGATGGGGCATCTCAGTCGTGTGCTACCAATGTTGATTGAGTTTGGTGTTTGGAAGCAATTATTTGCAGAAATTCGTCCTGAGATCACAGCATTTATCGATCGAGCTGCAAGAAATACAGATCAACGTATTCAAGTCGGTAAAACCATTAACCCTGCATTCTTTTATGCAGTGTTATTGTGGAAGCCTTTCTTAGAGCGTTGTGATTTTTATCTCAACAAAGGTGTTGTGCCCGCTGAAGCGCGTGCGCAAGCTGGACTGGATGTATTAAAGCGTCAAGCAACGCGGACCATCATTCCACGGTTCGCTGAAATTTTTATTCGTGAAGTTTGGGAAATGCAAACTCGCTTACTCAATCCAAAACCTCAGCAAATTGAAGCACTCGCTGGGCATGCGCGTTTCCGTGCAGGATTTGACTTTCTTCTATTGCGTGAGAAATCTGGCGATAACAGCACTGAAGGAATGGGCATTTGGTGGGAAAACTACCAAGAAATGACCATGGATCAAAAAGAAGCTGCTATTCGTCAATATAATCGTCAGCGTAGTAAGAATCGTCGCAAAGTTGTCGAAGCTGATGAGCCTAAAACGACTGAAATCGAACCCTTGGTCAATGTACCTGAGCCAAGAAGTCGTCGCGCGAAAAAAGAGCGTGTGCGTGTAGATGAATCAGCAAACCGTTTTATTGAAAAAGCAACAGCTGATTCAGGGCAAATAAATGCTGATCATCCAATATTGAAACGGAAACGTGTACAACGTGATTTGAGCCAAGTTATTTTTGGGCCAACACAATGACGGTTCGTAGTTATATCGGTCTTGGTAGTAACTTGGGTGATTCTGAGCAAATTCTCCGAGAAGCAGTTGAGAAATTGGCAACATTGGGTTCTGTTCAGGTGTCTAGACTGTATCAAAGTCCACCAATGGGGCCACAAGATCAACCACATTACTTAAATGCAGTTGTGCGATTAGATACGATGCTTGAGCCTTTACCATTGTTAGATCAGTTACAGCAGTTTGAGCAAGACGCTGGTCGTGTTCGTTTACGACGTTGGGGCGAAAGAACCTTAGATCTTGATTTATTGATCTATGGTCAAGAGCAGATCCAAAATGAACGTCTTACCGTGCCGCATATTGGTATTTTAGATCGTGACTTTGTCATTATTCCCTTATTAGATTTAGATGCTCATTTACAGTTAAATGGTCATTCTTTAAAAGATTTAGAACTGGTACAGCAAGCAAACTTGACTGTAATAGCAGACCAGTCTTGGGCAACCGCTTAAGACTGTTTCGTTCTGGAAACGCCTGTAGAGGACATCATCATGATTAGTCTAAGTGACTTAAGAAAGTTTAAAGCCGAAGGACGCAAGTTCTCATGCCTCACTTGTTACGATGCAAGTATGGCTAAAGCTATGGAATTGGCTGAAATTGATACGATTTTAATCGGTGACTCTCTAGGAATGGCGATCCAAGGAAGAGATTCGACGCTTCCTGTAACGGTAGAAGATATGGCTTACCATACTGCGGCGGTTCGCCGTGGTAATGCACATGCATTAATCATGACCGATTTACCTTTCATGAGTTATGCAACTGTTGAAGATGGCTTAAAAAGTGCTAAAGCCGTCATGCAAGTCGGCGCACAAATGGTAAAAATTGAAGGTGGTGCTTGGTTAAGTGATCTTATTCAAGTCCTTACTCGCAATGGTATTCCTGTATGTGTGCATTTAGGTTTAACACCGCAATCTGTACATGTATTTGGTGGTTATAAACTTCAAGCGAGAACTCGCGAAGCAGCAAATCAATTGATTGCTGATTGCCAAGCAGTTGTAGATGCGGGTGCAGCAGTACTTTTGCTTGAATGTGTTCCAGCACAATTAGGTAAAGAAATTGCAGAGTTATTCCCGAATACACCTGTAATTGGAATTGGTGCGGGTCATGAAACAGATGGCCAAGTTCTCGTTGTCCAAGATATGTTAGGTCTTACCTTTGGTAAAGTTGCACGTTTTGTTCGTAATTTCATGAAAGAACAAGCGGGTGAAACGGCAATTGTAGATGCAATTAAAGCGTATCACGTTGCGGTGCAAGATCAGTCTTTCCCAGCAAAAGAACATACTTTCCAAGTTGAGCTTTAATTCATGAAAACAGAAACAACGATACAAGGCTTAACTGCTTCGCTTGCACCTGCACGTAATACCAAAAAAATGATCGGTTTTGTGCCAACGATGGGTAATTTGCATGAAGGTCATTTAACCTTAGTGCGTGCAGCGAAAAAGATCTGCGACATCGTCGTGGTGAGTATTTTTGTGAATCCAATTCAGTTTGGTGCTGGTGAAGACTTTGATAGCTATCCACGAACGTTAGAACAAGATAGCCGTTTATTAGCTGATGTGGGTTGCGATATTATCTTTGCACCTTCAGTTGAGCAAATGTACGGTTCACAGCCACGTTTGACCAATATCAGTGTGGGTCAAATCACTGATGATTTATGTGGTAAATCTCGTCCAGGTCACTTTGATGGTGTTGCTGTGGTGGTGACGAAATTATTTAATATTGTACAGCCTGACTATGCCTTCTTTGGACAGAAAGATTATCAGCAACTTGCTGTTATTCGTCAGTTTGTACAAGATTTAAATATTCCGCTTGAAGTCATTGGTGTCCCAATTGTACGCGCTGAAGATGGTTTAGCACTCAGTTCACGCAATGGATATTTGTCTGCTGAACAACGAGAAATTGCACCAACGATTTACCGTTTGTTAAAGCAAGCAGAGCAATCATTGCAAGAGAGGAAAGCCCTTTCTGAAGTGTTAGCAAATATCTCTGCTCAATTGACACAAGCTGGTTTTGTTGTGGATTATGTGGAGGCGCGTCAGCCTAACTTGCAGCCTGTAGAACAATTTGATCGAAATTTGGTTTTATTTGTTGCAGCTAAATTAGGTTCAACGCGTTTAATTGATAATTTAGAAGTTGACTTTAAAACATAAAAAACAAAGGGCAAAACGCCATGAAGCGTATTCTTATCGTGACAGGACAATCTGGCTCTGGTAAATCCTCTGCGTTACAAGTACTTGAGGATTTGGGCTATTATTGTATAGATAACTTACCTTTGGCGTTGCTGCCTGAAATTGTGGCAAAGCTGGATCATGAAAATAATCTTGAGCAACTTGCACTTGGGGTCGATATTCGAAGTACCCGTGCAGATATGCAAGAGTTTGATCTGGTTTTTGAGCAATTAAAAAAACATGGTTCAGTCGATATTATCTATTTGACTACTCAGGATCAGGATTTGATTGCACGTTTTAGTGCATCACGAAGACCTCATCCATTAGCAAGTCGTTTCAATAGCTTGTTGCAATGTATACAGGAAGAAAAACAGCTTTTAATTCCGATACAATTTCGCTCCACAGTGCATATTGATACAACAGATAAAAGTGTCCATGATTTAAAACATATCTTGCTGTCTAAACTTGGGCAGTCTGATAAATTGATTGTCATTTTACAATCATTCGGCTATAAGCATGGCATTCCGTTAGATGCGGACTATGTTTTTGATGTACGCCATTTACCAAATCCACATTGGGATTTAGAATTACGCCGCTTTTCGGGTTTAGATGAGCCTGTACGCCAGTTTTTAGAAAGTAGTCAACAAACTAATGAGATGTTTGAGGATATTTATGCTTTCTTGGAAAAATGGTTACCTGCTTTTGCAGAAGGGCATCGGCATTACATGACTATTTCTGTCGGTTGCACAGGTGGTCAGCATCGTTCGGTTTATATTGTGGATAGACTCAAACAGGCCCTCGAGGCAAAATGGTCTGTCCAAATCTTACATAGAGAAATGAAGCACTGGTCATGATAGACACAACAATTGATGTAATTAACAAACTCGGCTTACATGCTCGTGCGTCTGGTAAACTCATCGAGGTGACAAGCAAATTTCGTTCTTCTATTCAAATTGGTAAGGGCGATAAATTAGTTGATGCAAAAAATATTATGTCTTTGTTGATGTTGGGTGCTGGTAAAGGCACGACGCTTCGTTTAGTGATTGACGGTGCAGATGAAGATAAAGCACTGGAAGAAATTCAAACGCTGTTCGCAGCAAAATTTTATGAGGCAGAGTAAATAGTGGCACGTGGTACACAGCGTTATACTGATGAAGATTTTGAATCCTTAGAAGGACGTGCGAGCAGAACTGAGCAAAAAAAAGCAGTACAGCGCATGGCAGCCTTGGGTGAGCAATTGGCTCAACTTAATCCAAAGCAAATTCAAAAACTTCCTGTCGATGAGCGTTTAATTGATGCACTATTAGAAGTGCAGAGAATCAGTTCATTTGAAGCACGTCGTCGTCAGTTTCAACGTGTTGGCAAGCTATTGCGTAATGAAGATGAAAGCACGATTTTATCTTATCTAACGCCGCAACAAGGCGCAAAAAAGCAAATGCAATTGATGCGTTGGGTTGATCGCATGATCGAACAAGGCGATCCTGTAATTAATGAATTTAGTAAAGTGTTTAATGCTTCTGAACGTCATACTTTACGCCAGCATGTATTGCGTATTCATCGAGATATGAAAAAAGAAGTGAGTGAGGAAGAGCTTGCAGCTTCGAAGCTCAAATTTGTGAACTATGTACAGCAAGTGGCATTACTTTCTGATCAAGGTTAAATAAAAAGAAGTTTCCGAGGAAACTTCTTTTTTTGTCTATCAATGACCAAACTCGCCTGTCGCTCTTTGTTTTGCCCATTCTCTTAAAATAAATTTTTGCAATTTTCCTGTCGATGTTTTTGGAATCTCTGTAATCACAACATCTTTTGGGACTTTAAATCGTGCAAGCTCTTTTTGGCAGTGTGCAATAATTTCCTCAGATGATGCAGAAGCACCTTGTTTTAACTCAATAAATGCACATGGCACTTCTTGCCAGCGTTCATCAGGTTTTGCAACAACCGCTGCTGTAAGAACTGCTGGATGGCGATACAGTACATCTTCAACTTCTAATGATGAAATGTTTTCGCCGCCTGAGATAATAATATCTTTAGAGCGATCTGTGATTTTGGCATAACCATCTGGGTGGCAAACGGCTAAATCACCTGTGTGGAACCAACCACCTTTAAAAGCATCTTCTGTTGCTTGAGGGTTTTTTAAATAACCTTTCATCACGATGTTGCCACGGAACATAATTTCACCCATGGTTTCACCATCATTTGGAACTGGCTGCATAGTCTCAGGATCGAGAACGCGCATACTGTCTTGCAATGGATAAGGGACACCTTGGCGAGAATGTAGTTGCGCTTGTTCTTGAATAGATAAATCACTCCATCCAGCTTGTGATGCGCAAAGTGCAGAAGGGCCATAGGTTTCAGTTAGCCCATAAACATGATTGACGTTAATGCCAATATTTCGCATACCTTCAATGATTGCTACGGGTGGGGCAGCCCCAGCGACCATGACTTCAACATGATGTTCAAAAGCAATTTTTTGTTCTTGCGGGGCATTGATTAGCATCGATAAAACAATCGGTGCACCACAGAAATAATCGACTTTATGTTCAGCGATATATTTGAAAATGAGTGCAGGGTCTACACGGCGCAAACAAATGTTGGTTCCACCACTGGCTGCAATTGACCATGCAAAGCACCAGCCATTGCAATGAAATAATGGTAGTGTCCAAAGGTAAACTGCGCGAGGCTTCATGCCACAGGCCAAGATATTACTTGCTGCATTTAGATAAGCGCCACGATGATGATAAACCACGCCTTTAGGGTTGCCCGTAGTACCTGAGGTATAGTTGAGACTAATCGCATCCCATTCATCTTGAGGTAATAACCAATCAAACTCTGGATTGCCTTCTGCTAACCATGATTCATACTCATATTGTCCAAGTGCAATCTGTTCGCCTTCATATTCTTGATCAAATACATCAATCACAATAATTTGTCGCGTGACAAGTGTCAGTGCTTCTTCTGCGATTGCTCTGAACTCAGGATCGACTAGCAGGACTTTGGTTTCTGCATGTTCCAGCATGAAGGCAATCGTTTTCGCATCTAGGCGAGTATTGAGTGTATTTAAAACAGCACCACTCATCGGCACAGCAAAGTGTGCTTCAATCATTGCAGGCACATTCGGAAGTAATACGGAAACCGTATCGTTCTTTTTAATACCAAGATTAGAGAGTTGATGTGCAAATTGACGGCAGCGCTGATAGGTTTGTTGCCATGTAATATGTCGTTGACCATGAATGATCGCTGCTTGATTAGGGTAAATATAAGCAGCACGTTCTAAATAACGTAATGGGGATAAGGCAACAAAATTCGCGGGTGTCCGCGGTAACTCATCATATGCACTAACCATGTGTTAACTCCATTTGTGTTCTTGTCTTTTATATCTATATAAACATAGTGTGTCGTTTAGTCTAAATCATTTAGGCTTTAGTCTTGTATATGGGTTTTTCTGATTCAGAGGTTTCATCCTCAGCTAAACCTGTGTAAAATCTTGGATACTTTTTTATCCGCCGTTTTTTATCTTTTGAGGTTCTCCTCAATACATAATCTCGCGGTGATATGCTCCATTGTGCGGGGCATCACTCCTTAAGGATTTTATTATGCCAATCATTACTTTACCAAATGGTGATCAAAAACAGTTTGATCAACCGATTTCCGTGATGGAACTTGCTCAAAGCATTGGTCCGGGTCTTGCAAAGAATACCGTTGCAGGTCGTATCAATGATCGCTTGGTGGATGCTTGTGATTTAATCACAGAAGACGCAACAGTTCAGATTATTACCCCTAAAGATGAAGAAGGTTTAGAAATCATTCGTCACTCTTGTGCGCACTT
This sequence comes from Acinetobacter sp. COS3, assembly GCF_000475335.1. Classification (NCBI taxonomy): domain Bacteria; kingdom Pseudomonadati; phylum Pseudomonadota; class Gammaproteobacteria; order Moraxellales; family Moraxellaceae; genus Acinetobacter; species Acinetobacter sp. COS3. Next base: position 35,381 of record NZ_AXCD01000027.1, on the reverse strand, counting down.
GGTAGGACATGCAGTTAAGCAATTGTTCCCAGAAGCGAAAATGGTAATCGGTCCTGTGATCGAAGAAGGTTTCTATTACGACATCTGGATGCCTCGTCCATTTACTTTGGATGATATGGCGGCGATTGAAGAGCGTATGAAAAAGCTCATCGATCAAGATTATGATGTCATTAAAAAGATGACACCACGCGATGAAGTGATTGCTGAATTTACTGCGCGCGGAGAAGAATACAAACTACGCTTGATTGCAGACATGCCAGAGGAAACTCAAATGGGCTTGTACTACCATCAAGATTATTTGGATATGTGCCGTGGTCCGCACGTACCAAACACTAAATTCTTAAAATCATTTAAGCTCACAAAAATCTCTGGCGCTTACTGGCGTGGTGATGCAAAGAATGAACAGCTACAACGTATTTATGGTACGGCTTGGGCGGACAAAAAGCAGTTAGCTGCTTATATTAAACGTATCGAAGAAGCTGAAAAGCGTGACCATCGTAAAATTGGTAAAGCATTAGACTTATTCCATATGCAAGAGGAAGCGCCGGGTATGGTGTTCTGGCATGCGAATGGTTGGACGATTTACCAAGTGCTTGAACAATACATGCGTAAAGTTCAACAAGACAATGGTTATCAAGAAATTAAGACACCACAAATTGTTGATTTTACTCTGTGGGAAAAATCAGGGCATGCGGCAAACTATGCTGAGAATATGTTTACGACACATTCAGAAAGTCGTAACTATGCAGTGAAGCCAATGAACTGTCCATGTCACGTGCAAGTCTTCAACCAAGGCTTGAAATCATACCGTGATTTACCAATTCGCTTAGCGGAGTTTGGTTCATGTCACCGTAACGAACCATCAGGTTCTTTACACGGTATTATGCGTGTTCGTGGCTTTACACAAGATGATGCACACATTTTCTGTACTAAAGAACAAATTGGTAAAGAAGTTGCTGACTTCATTAAACTGACTTTAGATGTTTATAAAGATTTTGGTTTTGAAGAAGTGCAAATGAAACTTTCTACACGTCCAGAAAAACGTGTAGGTGACGATGCACTTTGGGACTTGGCTGAAAAATCTTTAGCAGATGCTTTAGACGATGCTGGCTTAGCTTGGGACTTACAACCAGGTGAAGGTGCATTCTATGGACCGAAGATTGAATTCTCATTGAAAGACTGCTTAGGCCGTGTATGGCAGTGCGGTACGATTCAATGTGACTTCAACTTGCCAATCCGTTTAGATGCTTCTTATGTCACTGAAGACAACGATCGTGATCAACCAGTCATGTTGCATCGTGCAATTCTTGGCAGTTTTGAGCGTTTTATTGGTATACTAATTGAACACTATGCGGGCTTCATGCCACCTTGGCTTGCACCAATCCAAGCTTGTGTAATGAACATTACTGATTCACAAGCTGAAGCAAGCGAGCAAGTGGTCGCAAAACTCAAAGAAAATGGTCTACGTGCTATTTCTGACTTGAGAAATGAAAAAATCGGATTTAAGATTCGTGAGCGTACTCTAGAGCGTATTCCATACCTTCTAGTTCTTGGTGACCGAGAAGTTGAAGAAGGTACAGTCAATGTGCGTACTCGCTCAGGAAAAAATTTAGGTACTATGTCAGTAGATGCATTTATTGACCTAGTGAAATCTGCCGTTGCCGAACGCGGCCGGTACATTGTGGAGTAATAAAGATTAAACAGCCTGACCGTAACCAACAACAAGGTGCTAAAAGTAACCGTCCTGCAATTAACGACGAGATCCGTGCAAAAGAAGTACGCCTCGTTGCTGCAGATGGAGAACAAAAAGGTGTCGTTTCATTAAATGAAGCATTACGTGCTGCTGAAGAGGCAAATCTTGACCTTGTTGAGATTGTTGCTAATGCAGAACCGCCTGTTTGTAAAATCATGGACTACAACAAGCACTTATTTGACTTGAAACAAAAGCAAAAAGATGCGAAGAAAAAACAGCATCAAGTGCAAGTGAAAGAAATCAAATTACGTCCTGCAACGGATGTAGGTGATTACCAAGTAAAATTGCGTGCAATTTTACGTTTCCTTGAAGAAGGAAATAAAGTGAAAATTACCTTGCGTTTCCGTGGTCGTGAAATGGCGCATCAGCAGCTTGGTTTGGCTCAATTACAGAAAATTGAAGCTGACGTTGCTGAGTTTGGTGTTGTTGAACAAGCACCAAAGATGGAAGGTCGTCAAATGGGCATGTTACTTGGTCCGAAAAAGAAAAAATAATTTTTTCTTAATAAAAAAGCACCGCTATTGCGGTGCTTTTTTATGTTCGCAAGTCCTGTGAGTAAAGAAAATAAAGCAAATCTAAATATGATAATATTAGTTGATAATTACACTATTTTAGAAAGGGGAAATAAATGGCGGTAATAACAGGATCAACTGAACTCTCCGAAATTAATCAAAAAGTTGTTCAAGATGGTGAGACTTTACCTCAAGTAAAACTTAAAGATGGTAGTCGTGTGCAAACGGGTACAGTCGCAACGATGTTGCACAATATCAATTTGTATAACACTGGTGTTCGTGGTGAAGTTGAGGATGAACTTATACTCGCAATTCCAACGCTATTCAAAGTTGGGATGTTTGAATTATTTTCTATAGATGAATGGATTCAAGGTGATAATCTGGGGCGTAAGTTTGTTGGAGAAAAAGCGAAAGCATTTTTGGAAAGCCAAGCGTAATTTGCATAACATGCTCTTTAAGAACATTTTTATTGTTTCTTTTCGTGCTTGTTTACTGATCGTGATAAGTGAAGTGTGCTATAACGCAACAACAGTCAAAATAAAGATGAATAGGGCAACATAAATGATTGACTTATATTATTGGGGCACTCCCAATGGGCATAAAATAACAATTGCTTTAGAAGAAATGGGACTCGAATATAAAATTTTCCCCATCAATATTTTAGAAAATGATCAGTTTCAACCTGATTTTCTAAAAATCTCTCCAAACAATAAAATTCCAGCGATTGTTGATCAAAATGGCCCTCGTGGAGAGCCGATCTCAGTCTTTGAATCGGGTGCGATCCTACAATATTTAGGTCGAAAAACTGGTTTATTTTATCCAACTGATGAACAAGAGCGTGTTGAAGTTGAACAGTGGCTAATGTGGCAGATGGGGGGCTTTGGTCCAATGCTAGGGCAGAATCATCACTTTAATAAGTTTGCTAAAGAACATATTCCTTATGCAATAGAGCGCTATGTGAATGAGACTAAGCGCTTGTATGCTGTGTTAAATAAACAGTTAATTGGTCAGAAGTTTGTTGCTGGTGAATATTCAATTGCAGATATGGCAATCCTACCTTGGGCACTGCGTTACGAATGGCAGGGGATTCAGCTTGAGGATTATCCTTACGTCCGAGATTATATTGAGCGTTTAACAGCACGTCCTGCAATTCAAAAAGCATTATCGATCAAGCTGTAATTATAAGCCTATTTTTTAATAGGCTTATCTTTGAGTTCTACAATATTGCATCGAATAGGTTTATTGGTAAAGATCCTTGTTTTACGTTTCTCTTTTCTTATTATTTCTGCTCTAAAAAGCAAGGATGAATTAAGTGTAAGAAACCAGCTATCAAAACACTCTCGCATGCCGTATGTCTTATCGATTGGTTTTGATAAATTAATTATTCGTTCTTTAACGCCTTTGGATTCGAATGATAATGAATTAAATTCATGTGCAAATTGATTTCTAATTTTTCTAAAAATTTCAATTTGGTTGTATTCATCGTCCTCAATAAGACCCAGAGCATGAGAAATTTTTATTTTAGATGAAAACGTTCCTAACGGTGCATTAAAACCATTAAGTAGTTCTTTAGCTGACTTTATATCTCTAAAAAAAGAAAACAGAATTTCCTCTAATTGATATTCCAAAATAGCTGCTGCGATCAATGTAGCTCCTCTGTCGCTTTCACCAAATAAATTGCTAACTTTAGATGCATTTTCAAAGATTTTTGGATGTTTTAATTTCATTTTTTCCTGATAAGAGTCAAAATCCTGCATATGGTTATCCTAAATATGAGTAGGGTGTTGTAATGAGAATATGTGAAATACTTTTTCAAAGTTTTAACATAATAAGTTAGCTAAAATTATTCAATGATGTCCTATGTCTTATTATTTCTCTCTGCTTTTGGGGCTGCAACTTTATTACCATTACAGTCAGAAGCAGTTTTAATGGCTCTGCTTGTAAAAGGTTTGGCAAATCCTATTTATCTGCTTATCGTCGCTACTTTAGGGAATGTGCTTGGTTCATGTGTGAACTGGTGGCTAGGTCTGAAAATAGAACATTTTAAAGATAAAAAATGGTTTCCTGTTTCCGAACAGCGATTATTACAAGCACAGCAGATTTATCATAAATATGGTTTTTATTCATTGCTATTAAGTTGGACACCAGTAATCGGAGATCCGATTACCTTAATCGCAGGCTTAATGAAAGAAAATTTTTGGCGATTCTCATTGATCGTCACGATTGCCAAAGGTGGGCGTTATTTAACTTTATATGCGCTGTATTTAGGTGTTTTTTAGATTAAAAGGAAGGTTTTAAACCATCCCTTTGTTGTTTGATTAGTGATCAGAACCTTTGGTGATATCTACCTTGAATAAATCACTGGTTTTAAACCAACAATAGGTTACAACTGCCAGTGTCATGCAACCACCAAAAATGGTTGCAGTAATGGTTCCCATATATTTAGCAGCTAAACCAGACTCAAAAGCACCGAGTTCATTGCTTGATGAAACAAACATGCCATTGACTGCAGCGACACGACCTCGCATATTTTCAGGAGGGAAAATCTGTAAAACAGTTTGACGAACAACAACAGAAACACTATCACACGCACCAGTCATAGCAAGTGCAAAAAGTGATAGCCACATGTTGTTTGAGAACGCAAATAGAATCGTAAAAATACCAAAACCAGCAACGGCTAAAAGCATATTACACCATGCGTGATGCATCGGTGGAAATTTGGTAAGCACGATCATGGTAATCAGTGCACCAATTGATGGTGCAGCTCTGAGATAGCCCAAACCCTCAGGGCCAACTTTTAAAATTTCTTCGGCGAAAATAGGCAGTAGTGCAATCACACCACCAAATAGAACTGAAATCAGATCTAAAGAAATGGCCCATAAAACAATTTTAGTTTTCCAGATAAAACGGAATCCATCAGTGAGACTTTGTAAGACATTTTCAGTTTCCATTTTTGGGAAACTGCGTTTTTGTAATCGCGTAATTAAAACAAAGCAGATTGCGAGTAACGCAGTAACAGCAAACAAACTTGTTTCTCGTCCTAAGAATGCCAACATAAAACCACCGAGCATGGGGCCGATGATCACACCACTCTGCCAACCAATCGTGGTCCATGTTGCACCATTGGCATAGAGTTCACGGGGAATTAAAAATGGTTTTAAAGACGTTGCTGAAGGGTTGTAGAAACCCCGAATTGTTCCGAGTGCAAAAATAACAGCGTAAATTCCCCAAGATAGCGTGGTTATGCCTATTTTCTCTAAACCATGTAAATGGAATAAACTCCAGAGAATCAAGGGGAGTGGAATCGCAAAGAACAAACAGATTTTCATAATTGTTTGTTTATTCAGCTTATCTGCGAAATAACCGCCCCATAATGAAAGTGCGATAAAAGGAATAGCTTCAGCCAGACCAATAAAACCGAGCGTTAACGGGTCTCGCGTAATCTGATAGAGAGAGTATGCAACGATAATTTCTTGAATCAAAATAGCCAGTGTGAGGCAAAATTGATTGAGGGTAACAATCGAAAAATCGCGATAACGTAATGCTGCGAATGCATCATTCTGTATAGACATATTTGTGAGGATTCAATATTTTTCACATATTATAGGGCGTAATTTTCTATAGTTTTCTCATATTTTGAGAATTAATTATGGGAAATAACGTTTGGCAAAAATAAATGCTTTGTTGTCAAAAAATGAGCATTTTACTTTTGTTTTATTCATAGATGCTATATGATACTGCCTTCCTTACCTGCAGGTCGATTTGTAATAGTGCAAACGTGCCGAACAGGTGCTCAAAAGAGGTTACTATGGCTAAGTTAAAAACTCGCCGTGGTGCAGCTAAACGCTTTAAAGCGACTGCAAACGGTTTCAAGCGCAAACAAGCATTCAAGCGCCACATTTTGACCAAAAAATCTGCTAAGCGTATCCGTCAATTGCGCGGTTGTGTAATGGTTCACGTAAGTGACGTTGCATCAGTTCGTGCTATGTGCCCATACATCTAAGGAGATTATAAATGGCTCGTGTAAAACGTGGTGTACAGGCTCATCGCCGTCACAAAAAAATTCTTGCTCGCGCTAAAGGTTACTATGGTGCTCGTTCACGCGTTTACCGCGTAGCGTTCCAAGCGGTAATCAAAGCTGGTCAATATGCTTACCGTGACCGCCGTCAAAAGAAACGTCAATTCCGTGCTTTATGGATTGCGCGTATCAATGCTGGTGCTCGTCAAAACGGTTTGTCATACAGCCGTATGATCGATGGCTTGAAAAAAGCTCAAGTGATCATCGACCGTCGCGTATTAGCTGACATCGCTATGCATGATGCAGTAGCATTTGCTGCTTTAGCTGAAAAAGCTAAAGGCGCATTAGCTGCATAAGCTTAGAGATTCAAAAGAAGGCCGCTTTTAGCGGTCTTTTTTATTTTAAAGTATTTAATTTTTAATAATAGATAATAATTTGAGATCAACAATGAAAGATGACCGTTTCTTAAATGATTTAATTCATTACATCCAACAAGGACAAAAGTTTAAATATTTATATTTTTGGGGACATACACCCAAGCAAGCTGATCTTGTTGATAAAAGTTGTTTGAGCCAGTGGTATCCATCAACATTTAAATTGGATGGCATTCAATATCTCACGGCTGAGCATTATATGATGGCGCAAAAAGCAAAATTATTTAATGATGAACTGGTTTTTGCACAAATTTTGCAAGTTAAACATCCAAATGAGGCTAAACAACTGGGACGAAAAGTGCAGCATTATGATGATCAGATCTGGAAAGAAAAGCGTTTTGATATTGTTGTACAAGCAAACCTTGCTAAATTTTCTCAAAATTCAGCGCTAAGGGATTTTTTGGTAAATACACAGGATCGCGTTTTAGTTGAAGCATCGCCAGTTGATAAGATTTGGGGTGTAGGAATGGCTCAGGAACATGAACATATTCAGGATCCGTCTCAATGGTTTGGTTTAAATCTATTAGGTTTCGCTTTAATGCGTGTTCGAGAACAGCTCATAGATTAGAAGCTTCAAAAGAGTATTGTGGACTGACCCAATCGGTTCAAAAGTAATGATATCGAGGAGATCGTATTGCAGCAGTTGAATAATGGTGAAATACGCTTAGCAACTTTAAATGATTTGCCTCAAATTGCCGAAGTGCATGTTGCCTGTTGCATGCTGGAAGGAGACATATACAAATATCATTAAACAGGAGGTATTGGATCAACTTGATGTTCAAGAAAAACTCTTGTTATGGCGAGAAATTTATATAAGTGTCGAGCATCAATTGTTGGTTTATGTGGAAAATGATCAAGTACTTGGTTTTTTGGATGGTTATTTAAATCCTAATAATGATGTTGCTGAAATTCGAGCTTTCTATTTGTTTGCAAGAACTCAAAATCAGGGTATTGGTCGTCAAATGTTTAAACAGTTTTATAGCCACGCGCTCAGTCAAAGTTATGCCTTCATTCGACTAGAAGTGTTTAATAAAAATCCAAGTCGCTTCTTCTATGAAAAAATGGGCGCTAAGTTAATAGGTGAAGCCGAACTGCCAGAGTTCGGCGAGGCCATAACAGAGTTACTTTATCAGTGGGAACTCTAATACTGTATAAAAATGATGGATTTTATAGTCCAAAATAATAAGCTGCGATACATATAATAACTGTGATAACAATGAGTTTAATCACACTAGACGTGCTGACTTTATGATGTTGCGCTTGATTGAAATGTTGTGATGTTTCCATCGTTCTATCAATGATTTCTGGCTCAGCGGTCAGCTCGGCAGTTTGGTAATGGTTCGCTATTTTTACAATCAGTTTAGAAAATAAATCATCCGTCTTTTGGGAAAAATTACGTAAACTAATTTGTTCTTCAGGGCTAATCAGTTCACCAGCTTCATTATAAGGATGTTGTCTTTGTTGTTCTAAATACTCGGTCAATGCTTCGCAACGATGTAGCAAGCGATGGGCGCAATCAGCTGGATAATCTGTTGGAATAATTGCAAGTTGATGACTTGAAATACTGCTATGGTCAACTTCATAACCATAAAATGGGAAGTCTTGTTGTGCTGGTTCTGAGAAGTATTGAGCGTATTTGCTGTCAAAGAGTTCTCGCTCCAAGTACCTTGTTACATCATTCCAATTTAGCTTTTGTAGATCAATATCAACTTTTTTTGCAAGTTTATCATTTAGGGTATAGCCCCAAAAAGTTTCTTGTCTTAAAGGGTTTCTTTGAGAAGTTGGCACTTCAAAATCATTATCACTGTTATACCATTCTGCGAGTTCATGCCCACAGATCCAAGCTGTCTTTTTATTGGCTTGGTGGCTTACGATAAAGTGAGCAAAAGGGAATAGTTCAACATTGGCATTTGGGTTTTGTTCATCATTTAGCAAGTTCGATAAATGTAGACTTAACTTCTTCACACCTTGTTTTTTTAGGCCTTCAAGCCAAATTTGGAAATGTTGTGCCAGTAAATGTTGCGATATCAAGTCACGAAAATTGAAACTATGTTGCTCGAAGATTGGATGTTCAATCCAACGGCTGAAATTGAGGTCTCTAGATAGAAACTCATTACCGTATGTGACAAGTGTGAGCTGTTGCTTCCAAATTTGATCAAGTGCCATCTTGGTCATTTCTCATTGACGATATCATTATCTTATACATTTTATTAAATTATTGGCTAGCGTTAACGACAAATAACTGTATCTATTTCATATTATTATTGTTTCATCCATAAAGTAAAACTTATTAAGGCTCTAATTTTAACCACGGTTTAGCTTCATAAAACTGGTAAAAAGCTGATAAACTATAGCGTTTTATTATATTTTTAAATTTTGTTGCTTTGAGAGTTACTATGTCACTGGAAGCCCTGACCACTGAAGCGCTTGCTGCCATTGCAGCGGCTCAAGACCTTGCTGCACTCGATCAAGCTCGTGTGCAATTTACAGGGAAAAAAAGCCAGCTTGCAGAACAGTCGAAAGCACTTGGAAAAATGGATCCTGAAGAGCGTAAAGTACAAGGTGCTGCGATTCACGCTGTTCGTGAAGCAATTAATGCAGCATTGACTGAGCGTCAACAGACATTACAACAAGCCGAGCTTGCAAAAAAATTAGCAAGTGAAACGATTGATATTACTTTGCCTGGTCGCGGTCAGCGTATGGGAAGTATTCATCCTGTGACGCAAGTACAAGAACGTATTTGCCAATTCTTTACTAAAGCTGGTTTCCAAGTTGCACATGGTCCAGAAGTCGAAGATGACTACCATAATTTCGAAGCCTTAAATATTCCAGGGCATCATCCAGCACGTGCAATGCACGATACTTTCTATTTTGATGCCAAACATTTGCTTCGTACACATACATCAGGCGTACAAATTCGTACCATGGAAACGAGCCAGCCACCAATTCGTATTGTGTGCCCGGGTCGTGTGTATCGTTGTGACTCTGACCAAACCCATTCACCAATGTTCCATCAGATCGAAGGGTTATATGTTGCTGAAAATACCAGTTTTGCTGAGTTGAAAGGCTTATTGATTAACCTACTCAATGAGTTCTTTGAAAAAGATTTAAAAGTACGTTTCCGTCCATCTTATTTCCCATTCACAGAACCAAGTGCAGAAGTGGATATTATGGATGAGCGCGGTCGTTGGTTAGAAGTTTTAGGTTGTGGCATGGTACATCCAAATGTACTTCGTGCTGCAGGGATTGATCCTGATAAATACAAAGGCTTTGCTTTTGGTTTAGGGGTAGAGCGTTTTGCGATGTTGCGTTATGGCATCAATGATTTACGTATGTTCTATCAAAACGATGTACGTTTCTTACGCCAGTTTGCCTAACAGTTTTTCAGGATTAAATAAGGTTTATACAGATGAAAATTAGTGAAAATTGGTTGCGCACTTGGGTAAATCCAGCGATTGATAGCGAAACACTTTCTGATCAGTTGACTATGCTTGGTTTGGAGGTGGATGAATTAGCACCAGTTGCGAAGCCATTCACAGGCGTGGTGATTGGTGAAGTTCTCTCGGTTGAACAACATCCAGATGCTGATCGTTTACGTGTAACAACAGTAAATATTGCTTCAGGTGAGCCGCTACAAATTGTATGTGGTGCTCCAAATGTTCATGTTGGTATGAAAGCGCCTGTTGCAACAATTGGTGCCGTGTTACCGGGTGATTTTAAAATTAAAAAAGGCAAACTGCGTGGTGTGGAATCACAAGGGATGCTGTGCGGTGCTTCTGAGATTGATTTAGAAGACAAAATCGATGGTTTGTTGGAATTACCTGCTGATGCGCCAGTGGGCGTGAATATTCGTGAATATTTGAAACTTGATGACAATGTGATTGATATCAGTATCACGCCAAACCGTGGTGACTGTTTTAGTATTCGTGGTATTGCGCGTGAAATTGCTGTCATTAACCAATTACAAGTCAATGAACCTCAAATTCAATCAATTGCAGCAACCATTAGCGATGAGAAAACCGTAACGATTAGCACAGAAGGCACACCTCGTTATTTAGGTCGTATCATTAAAAAAGTAAATGTTAAAGCAGCTACTCCCGAGTGGATGGAGCAAGCATTAACGCGTTCAGGGATTCGTAGCCACAGTATTTTGGTTGATATTACCAACTATGTGTTACTTGAACTAGGTCAACCGATGCATGCCTTTGACTTAGCTAAAATTGAAGGTTCAATTCAAGTCCGTCAAGCGCAACCACAAGAAAAATTAACATTGTTGAATGATCAAGACGTTGAATTGCAAGATGACATCATGGTCATTGCTGATGATCAGAAAGCTTTGGCAATCGCAGGGATTATGGGGGGATTAGCTTCGTCGGTCACTGATGATACGCAAGATATTTTTCTTGAAAGTGCTTTTTTTGCGCCATTAGCAATTGCTGGTCGTGCACGTCGTTTTGGCTTGCATACTGACTCATCACAGCGTTATGAACGTGGTGTTGATTTTGAATTACCTATGATCGCGATGCATCGTGCATCTGAACTTATTCAAGCTTTCGCTGGTGGTGAATTTGCACCAATTACAGTGGCGGAACAAACAGATTTATTGCCAAAACGTGAAGCGATTAAGCTGCAACAAGCACAAGTTGATCAATTGCTTGGCTATCAAGTTGCGGGTGATTTTATTGCTGATGCACTGACTCGTTTGGGTTGTGTGGTTGAAACGATTGCGCAAGGTGAGTGGAGTGTTGTACCACCATCACATCGTTATGATATGGCAATCTATCAAGACCTCATCGAAGAAGTTGCTCGTATTGATGGTTACGATAATATTCAGATCAGTTTGCCAAAAATTGACGTGAAATTAGAGACGTACCAAGATCGTTTTGAAACGGCTCAGCTACGTCAAACTGTTGCAACATTGGGTTATCAAGAAGCAATTAGTTTTAGTTTTGCTGATGCTAAACTTGAAAAACAACTTAATCCAAATGTACAGCCTTTGATGCTTGCTAATCCAATTTCAAGTGATTTGGCGGCAATGCGTAGTACTTTATTATCAAGCTTAATTCCTTGTGTGCAATACAACTTAAACCGTCAACAGCAGCGTGTGCGTTTCTTCGAGTTAGGTTTACGTTTTGATTACCAAGATGCAAAAGATATTCATGATCTCAAGCAAATCCCAACTTTAGCACTAATCGCAGTTGGTTCTTTAGTCCCTGAATCATGGCATACAAAGCCACAAGCAATGGATTTCTTCGATTTTAAAGGTGAGATTGAAGAAATTTTGGCAGCGGGTCGTATCAACGTCGAGTATGCACGTAGTGAGAGAGCTTGGTTACATCCAGGACAATCTGCTGAAATTTTGCTTGATGGAAAGTCAATTGGCTATTTAGGGCGATTACACCCATCTTTAGAAAATGCACTTGATTTGGGCATTACTTGGGTTGCAGAGCTTGATCAGCAGGCCGTTTTGCAATCTTATGTATCTAATTTTACAGAATTATCACGTTTTCCATCGGTTAGACGTGATATTGCGCTTTTAATCTCTGATAATATTGAGGTAAGAGATATTCAGCGGTTAATTAAGCAAACTGGTGGAGAGTTATTAGACTCAACATGGTTGTTTGATGTGTATACGGGGCAAGGGGTTGAACAAGGTAAACGCTCTTTGGCATTTGCATTGTTATGGCAACATCCAACTCGTACGCTTGAAGATGCTGAAATTAAATCTGGTATGGATAACATTATTCAAGTGTTGGAAAACACTTACCAAGCGACATTGAGGGCCTCATGACAGCATTAACAAAAGCAGAGATGGCGGACCATTTGAGTGAGCTTACTAGCTTAAATCGCCGTGAAGCAAAACAAATGGTCGAGTTATTTTTTGATGAGATCAGCCAAGCATTAATCGCTGGCGAACAAGTCAAACTATCAGGGTTTGGCAATTTTGAATTACGTGATAAACGCGAACGTCCTGGACGTAATCCTAAGACTGGTGAGGAGATTCCAATCTCAGCCCGTCGTGTGGTAACATTCAGAGCGGGTCAAAAATTTAGACAGCGCGTTGGAAATGAGCAGATCGATTGATCTGCTTTTTTTTATTTTTGTTTTAATAATAAAAGTTTTAAGCATAAAAAAAGAGAACCGGAAGGTTCTCTCTTTTTAATCTATTAAATAGATTAGTGAGCAGCAGAAGCTGGAGCAGCTTCAGATGCAGCAGGAGCAGCAGCTTCAGATGCAGCAACAACAGCTTCAGAAGCAGCAGTAGTCGCTTCAGAAGCAGCAGCTACAGCTTCAGAAGCAGCAGCGTTAGCGTCAGCAGCTGGAGCTTCTTCTTTCTTAGAGCAACCAACGAAAGCTAAAGTAGTAGCAATAGCAGCAACAACAGCAAATTTTTTGAATAACATGGCATCACTCTCATAAAATTGTGAGATTAAAAAAAACCTGAGCTAGTCTGTTTGTGCTTTTATTATTCCTAAACGCTTTAGGTAACAACGCAGGGAGCAGCCTAACTGGTCTGGAGCTATCCTATCAAAGCAAATCATGAATTACTACTGTTCTGTCCAACAAAACGACAAAAATGGACAGAATTTGGCTTTTTTTTGATAGAAAATAACTATAATTATTTTGTTTGATATCGGTTTTAGACTGTATCTTTCTGATTTTTCTTAAAAAATAATAGATAAAACAAAGGATTGATGTTTTTGTGAGAATTTAAATCAAAATGTAAATATTATGTAATCCTGTCAACCAAATAAAAAAAGCTACCATTAAGGTAGCTTCTTTAATAATGATTTAGGTTGATGCTTTTCGTTTCATTTGATCAAAGAAATCATCATTGGTCTTGGTTTCTTTCATGCGATCTAATAAGAATTCCATCGCTGCAAGCTCATCCATTGGGTGTAGTAACTTACGTAAAATCCAAACCTTACGTAGATTTTCTTCACCCATTAATCGTTCTTCACGGCGAGTACCAGATTTCTTGATATTCATTGCTGGGAATACACGTTTTTCAGCAATACGACGATCAAGTGTAATTTCTTGGTTACCTGTACCTTTGAATTCTTCGTAGATCACGTCATCCATCTTACTGCCCGTTTCAATAAGAGCAGTAGAAATAATTGTGAGTGAACCACCTTCTTCAATATTACGTGCAGCACCGAAGAAACGTTTGGGACGTTCCAAAGCATGAGCATCCACACCACCTGTAAGCACTTTGCCTGATGATGGGATCACAGTATTGTATGCACGTGCTAAACGAGTAATTGAGTCGAGTAAAATCACAACATCTTTTTTATGTTCAACAAGGCGTTTCGCTTTTTCGATGACCATTTCGGCAACTTGAACATGACGAGCAGGTGCTTCATCAAATGTTGATGCAACAACTTCACCGCGAACAGTACGCTCCATTTCCGTCACTTCTTCAGGACGTTCGTCAATCAAAAGTACGATTAAGAAGACTTCTGGGTTATTACGCACAATTGATTGAGCAATTGTTTGCAGCAACATTGTTTTACCCGCTTTCGGTGGTGCAACAATAATAGAACGTTGACCTTTACCGATTGGTGCGATCAAGTCGACGACACGGGAGGTTAAATCTTCTGTTGTACCGTTACCAAGCTCCATAACCAATTGTTCGGTTGGGAATAATGGCGTGAGGTTTTCAAATAGAATTTTATTACGTGAGTTTTCAGGTGTATCGTAGTTAATTTGGTTTACTTTTAATAAAGCAAAATAACGTTCGCCTTCTTTTGGTGGGCGAATAGTACCTGTAATGGTATCACCAGTACGTAAATTAAAGCGGCGAATTTGTGACGGGCTGACATAAATGTCATCAGGGCCTGCTAAATATGAACCAGCCGCAGAGCGTAAGAAACCAAAACCATCAGAAAGGATTTCTAGAACGCCATCACCAAAAATTTCTTCGCCATTCATTGCATGGCGTTTTAAAATAGCAAAAATAATATCTTGTTTACGGTTACGCGCCATGCCTTCAAGGCCCATAAACTCCGCAATTTTAATGAGTTCGCCAATGGGTTTTTTCTTGAGTTCAGTTAAGTTCATAAGTGGTCAGACAGAATGGAATAAGTGGAGGACTATGTTAGGGAAAGAGTAAAAATCGACCGCATACATACATGCTGATGTAATTGTATTTACACAACCACAATTCAGTAGTCTGGTTCATTGTTTCAGAGAGAAATGTGAAAACAATTGTTATTGCCGAGCGGCGATCTTATGTTTTGTGTCTTGTAAGAAGTGCAATGAAGTAGATTCCATTCAAAGCTTCTTGATCCAGTAATATAGGTTAAATAAAGAAATTTGTCAATGTAAACTCAGAAATACGCCATCAATTGAATAGCGTATTTCTGAGGGGTCGATAACCTAAATTAAATTAGATATTTTGATCAATAAATGCAGCAAGTTTTGAACGTGGCGCAGCACCAACTTGCTGAGCGACAACTTCACCGCCTTTGAACATTAATAGTGCTGGAATATTACGGATATTGTATTTCACAGCTGTATCTTCACATGCAGTCACGTCGACTTTTACGATTTTTACTTTACCTGCATATTCGTTAGATAAGTCTTCAAGTACAGGTGCGATTGCTTTACATGGCGCACACCAGCCTGCCCAAAAGTCAACAAGTACAGGAGTTTCAGCATCTAAAACATCTGCTTGGAAGTTTTCATCAGTTGTATTAACAATAGTCGCAGACATGAGGTTGCTCCAAAAATAAGAAATAAAGTGCGAATTCAATCATCATCAAGATGAATATTACATCGCTACTTTACTCAATGTAAGGGTTTGTTCTGATTATTCAAGTTTAGTAGATAAAAGTCCAATGGATGCTGACGATGTTGAGCATCGACATAAACAATCATTTCAGCAATAAAAAAATTAAATACGGTACTTTTATTGCTTAAAATGACTTTAAAATTGTAAGCATGTGAATTACTCTAATGCGTGAATTGAACATGGGTTTATATAAATAATGTCTGATTTTCTGATTGATGAAGAATTGCTTGCTGCGATTGATATGGGATCGAATAGTTTCCATCTCGCAATTGCTCGTGTTGATCACGGTGAAGTTAAGAAAGTTGCTTCAATGTCAGAAAAAGTACAGTTAGCTGCTGGACTAGATGAAAATAAGAATTTAACAGAGGCTGCCCAGCAACGTGGGCTTGCATGTTTAGCTCGCTTTGTTGGGCGATTAAGTTCAGTGCAACCAAATCGTCTGCGGATTGTTGCCACAAATGCATTAAGACAAGCGAAAAACGGCCACGAATTTATTCAAAAAGCAGCAGAAATTTTACCCAAACCGATTGAAATTATTGCTGGTCGTGAAGAGGCTCGCCTCATTTATCTGGGCGTTTCACATACCATGGCCAATGGTGGTCGACGTTTAGTAGTTGATATTGGTGGTGGTTCAACGGAATTTATTATCGGTGAAGAGTTTGAGCCACTACATACTGAATCATTACAAATGGGTTGTGTAGCATATAGCAAAGCTTATTTTGCTGATGGCGAAATCACCAGTAAAGCATTTGATAAAGCAGTGGTTGCTGCCCGTAAAGAACTCTCTGCAATTGCGAATACTTACAAATCAGAAGGTTGGGATACTGTTGTTGGCTCAAGTGGAACAATTAAAGCTTGTCGTCAAATCTCAGTAAATTTAGGTCTAAGTGACGAACAAGAAAATTTAACGCGTGAAGGCTTATATAAGTTAAAAGATCGTTTGCTGAAATTTAAGAATGTTTCAGAAATTGATTTTGAAGGACTACGTGAAGATCGTCGAGCAGTTTTGCCAGCTGGTCTTGCGATTTTATATGCCATTTATGAAGTATTAGATATCGATAAGTTGGCATATTCTGACGGTGCATTACGTGAAGGTGTGATGTATGACTTGTTAGGCCGTTTCAAGCATGAAGATATTCGTGATCGTAGTGTGCAAGCATTAATGGGGCGATATAACGCAGACCCAAAACAAGCAGAACGAGTGGTAAATACAGCACAGCAACTTTTCGATGGTGTTGCGCAATCTTTGCATTTAACCACTGAAGACAGTGACTTACTGCGTCGAGCTGCATATTTACATGAAATCGGTTTGGCAATTAGTCATGGTGGTTATCACCGTCATGGAGCTTATTTGCTACAACATTCTGACATTCCAGGTTTCTCGCAAATTGACCAAAATCATCTCTCACATCTGGTTTCGCATCATCGTCGTAAGTTACGAGCAGATGCAAAAAATGACGTGATGAAGGTGGGGGGTAGCCATTTACTTTATCTTTGTTTATTGCTCCGTCTCGCAGTTTTGCTGAACCATAGTCGTAGTGATCAGATGCTTCCTGCCATTGAACTGAGTGTTGTAAATGATCAACAATGGCAACTAAGCGTTTCTGGCGATGCTAAACAATGGCCTTTATTGGTTGCTGATCTGCATGATGAGCAGGTGCAGTTTAAGCATTGGGACATTGAGTTAAATATTCAGTCAGACAATTTTGTTGATTAACAATACATCCTTGTTAGGGATTATCTACGACTTATGAAAAATAAAGCGACTCAGTCCAAGGCTTGGGCTACGGTTCAAATTGCACGACATCCTGAACGTCCGCAATTTCTAGATTATGTCAGTGAAATCTTTACTGAATTTGATGCACTTCATGGTGACCGTTTATATGGTGATGACGGTGCGATGATTGGTGGTCTGGCACGTTTTGATGGCCAACCTGTGATGGTCGTGGGTCAGCATCGTGGGCGTAGTACCCGTGAAAAGTTGCAGCATAACTTCGGTATGTGTAACCCAGAAGGCTATCGTAAGTCACAGCGTTTACTCGATATGGCTGAACGTTTTAACTTACCTGTGTTTACTTTCGTTGATACCATGGGTGCATATCCAGGTGTTGGTGCGGAAGAACGTGGTCAAGCCGAAGCAATTGCCACTAGTTTGGCACAACTATCAAACTTAAAAGTACCCGTAATTGCAACGGTTTTAGGTGAGGGTGGTTCGGGTGGTGCACTTGGGATTGGAGTGGCGGATCGCGTGATCATGTTGTCACATAGTATTTATTCTGTTATTTCTCCAGAAGGCTGTGCGTCTATTTTATGGAAAACAGCAGATAAAGCGGCTCAAGCGAGTGAAGCACTTGCGTTAACAGCAGATAAGTTAAAAACTTTAGGTGTTGTTGAATATGTTGTGGATGAAGGTGAGGGGGCGCATTTAAACCCTGAGCAAGTCATGCATGATTTAAAAGCTGTATTAAAGCAAGCCTTAGATGAATTGCAACCAATGGGTGCTCAAGAACGATGCGAAGCACGTTATCAACGTTTAATGAAGTTTGGAAGCAGCAATTTAGGCATCGCGTCTTAACAGAGATACAGCATTTCTCAGAACAAACTCAATTTTTGATTGGGTGTAGCGGCGGCATGGATTCCATGCTGTTGCTGTATCTGATGGCTGAACTTTTCCCAACACGTACTCGTGCCATCTATGTTGATCATCAATTGCAACAGGCGAGCCGAGCTTGGGGGGCATTAGTTCAACAGCATTCAGATCAACTCAATATTCCCTGCATTATTCAAAAAGTTTCGGTTCAAACTGGGAATCTAGAACAACAAGCACGCCAAGCACGTTATCAAGCTTATCAGCAGCACTTACAACCCAATGAAATTCTCGTATTGGCCCATCATCAGCAAGATCAGGCTGAGACAGTATTATTGCGCTTGCTCTCGGGTGCTGGTGTAAATGGTTTGTCTGCAATGCAACGGATAGATATTCGTCGTGAGATGACCATTTGGCGACCCTTTCTCGAGTTAAGTCGCGAACGTATTGAACAATGGACACAGCAACTCAGTCTTGATTATGTGACTGATCCAACCAATCATAATACGCATTATGATCGTGCATGGTGTCGAGAAATGCTTTGGCCTGTTTTACAACAACGTTTTCCCAAAATGCAGGATGCAATATCGCGTAGCAGCTATTTAATGCAAGACGCTGTTGAAATCTTAAATGATGTTTTACAAAACGATATACAGCAATGTGTGACTGAAAATGTCTTAGATTTGGATGCGCTTTTGCAGCGATCTGAAGCACGACAACGTCAATTACTCTCAGCATGGATCAAAGGAGCAGACCAATATCGACCTAGCTTTGACATGGTGCAACGCCTACAGCAGGAAGTGATTTTTGCAAAGCCAGATGCTCAAGCAACTTTGCATATCAATCAGCATTATTATGTGCGTTATCAAAAGAAATTGTATCGACTTCGCTATGATGAGTTGTATGCAGAAAAAGTTTCTCCGTTCCCCAATTGCATAGAGCAGTATTATCAAATCGGAAATTTTATTCAGGTGGCTTCAGGAAGATATAAAATTGATACGCAAGAAATTGGGCTTTCAACAAAATTATTAGGACAAAATTTAAAGCTGATTAAGCGTCAAGGTGGTGAGAAAATTCATCTCTATGGGCGAGTTGGACATTGGCCACTGAAAAAAGCAATTCAAGAAGCACAGATTTTGCCTTGGTTACGTCATACAATTCAAATATTAGTCTTGGATAATGTTATGCTTGGGGTCTTTAGCCCAAAAGGTTTTTGGTTGGCGCAATCTGACTATCTAGAGCAGGGCGGTTGGCAACCAAGTTTAATTACTGACTGTAATAATTTTTCTTTTCAGTCTTTTTTACATGACGAGTAGAACATGGCGACATCATTGAATCAAAATATCTGTTTTATTGGCGGCGGTAATATGGCGCAAGCCTTGATTGGGGGATTGCTTTCGCGTGGATTGCCAACAACCCGTATCACGGTTTCTGATCCTGTTGAGCAAATTCGCCAGATTTTGGAAGAAAAAGGCATCCAAACTACAACAGATAATCTTGAAGCAATTCAAAATGCAGATGTCGTTGTATTGGCAGTAAAGCCACAAGTTTTAGCAACGGTATTACAACCATTAAAAGATTTGTTATCAGATAAACTCGTCATTTCGATTATTGCTGGTGCTGAAATTCAAACAATTTCAGACCTGATCGGTGGTAGTCAACGTATTGTGCGTGTGATGCCAAATACTCCTGCACTTGTTCAAACGGGTGCACATGGTATTTATGCATCTGAAGCCGTAAATGCTCAGGATCGTGAATTAACCAGTCAGATTCTTGCTGCGACAGGTTTAACGATTTGGGTAGATACTGAGGCACAAATTGATGCAGTGACAGCTGTATCTGGTTCTGGACCTGCATATTTCTTCTATTTAATGGAAAGTATGATTCGTGCAGGTAAGAATTTAGGCTTGGATGAGAAAGTAGCAACAGCTTTGACCTTACAAACTGCATTAGGTGCAGCGCAAATGGCAATCACGAGCTCAAACTCTCCAGCGGAATTACGTAAAAATGTGACGTCTCCAAATGGTACAACTCAAGCGGCTTTAGAAGTGTTTGATCGTGCTCAGATTTCACAGAACATTCAAGCAGCGCTTGCAGCAGCTCAAAAGCGTAGCCAAGAGCTTGCACAAGAGTTGAGCGACAAGACTAAATCGGTTTAAGTAGGATAAGACAATTATGGGTGCAAGTTCTGCGCTAATTTTTGGTGTTTTGATCAATGTTGCAATTTTATTGGTCTTTTTCCGTTTTTTAATGCAATTGGCGGCAGTAAGTCCTTATAACCCTGTGGTGCTTTCGACAGTGAAAGCCACCAAGGTTGTAGATGTTTTTAGTCGTATTTTTCCAACAGTAGGCAAGGGCCGTGTCAATTTGGCTGCTGTAGCACTGTTGGTTGTTCTTTACTTACTGAAAATATTTGGTTTGATGTATTTGTCAGGGCAAATGCCACATAGTGCAGTTTATCTGGTGATCACAACCTTTGTGACCATGATTCAAGATTTGATTCGTTTCTGTCGTTATTTGATTTTTGCAACCATTATTTTAAGTTGGGTGGTGATGTTTACACAAACTCGCTCTCCTTATATTGAAGTGATTCAAGAGCTTGCAGAACCATTACTTGCGCCTTTCCGTCGTTTACTCCCAAACATGGGCATGATCGATTTGTCTCCAATTTTGGCATTCTTGGCATTATATGTTGCTGAAATTTTAATGAATGAAGCCGCTAAGGTATTATTAACAGGTCTTTAATTGGTTTGAAAATAAAAAAGGGATTGTGTTGCACACAATCCCTTTTTTATATCGTATATAGGCTTAGTGGGCTGCATCCCAGTTTTGACCTTGGCCCACTTCAACGACAAAGGGCACTGATATTTCTAATACAGACTGCATTACATCTGCAATTTGCTTGGACAACTCGTCAGCAATGTCTGCGTCTGCTTCAAAGACCAATTCATCATGTACTTGTAATAACAGCTTGGCTTGATCTTTCGGTAGCATTTTATCGACTGCAATCATCGCAAGCTTAATAATATCTGCCGCACTGCCTTGGAGTGGTGCATTGATTGCTGCACGTTCAGCCGCTTGTTTAATCATTTTATTGCTTGCCAGAATGTCAGGTGTATACAGGCGACGACCTAGAATTGTTTCCACAAAGCCTTGTTCTCGTGCGATCTGACGTGTACGTTCCATATAGTCCAAAACACCTGGATAACGTTGGAAGTAACGCGCAATATAGCTACGTGATTCTTCACGGGTAAAACCAAGTTGGCGAGTTAAGCCAAACTCAGACATGCCATAGAGCAGACCAAAGTTGACGGCTTTGGCTTGACGACGTTGATCATTCGTTACATCTTCAATGGCGATTCCCAATACTTCAGATGCTGTGCGGCGATGCACATCTTGACCTTGTTGGAATGCATGGACTAAAGCATCATCTTGAGAAAAATGTGCCATTAAACGCAATTCGATTTGTGAGTAATCGGCCGCCAATAACACACGTCCTTCAGGTGCAATAAAGGCTCTACGAATCTGACGGCCAATGGGTGTGCGGATTGGAATATTTTGCAGGTTTGGATCAGTGGAAGACAAACGGCCTGTCGCTGTGAGTGCTTGATGGTAGCTAGTATGCACACGATGTGTTGAATCATGTGATTGCTCGACCAAACGATCTGTATAGGTATTTTTCAGCTTAGCCAATCCGCGGTGTTCTAAAATAACTTCCGCTAGTGGGTGCTCTATTTTCTCTAAGATACTTTCGCTGGTGCTGTATTGACCAGTGGCAGTTTTTTTGCCACCTTTGAGACCGAGACGATCAAACAAAACTTCGCCTACTTGTTTAGGCGAAGCGATATTAAAGGCTTCACCTGCAAGTTCAGTCGCTTGATTCTCAAGTGTTTGCATCGTTTCAGAAAACTCGACACTGAGTTGATCAAGAAATTGATGATCTAATTTAATCCCATCTTCTTCCATTCCTGTCAAAACGCGAGCCACAGGCATTTCGATGTTGTGGAGGATATTAACCAATTCAGGATGGCTTTTAAGTTTTGCTGAAAGCACTTCGTATAAACGATAGGTTACATGGGCGTCTTCAGCTGCGTAATGTGCCGCAATTTCGAGTTCAATCTGATTAAAGGTTTTTTGCTTTGCACCTTTACCAGCGATTTGCTCAAAAGTTGTCGTGAGATGACTGAGATAAACTCGTGCCACATCATCCATACCATGTCGAGTTGCAGCCGCATTGAACACATATGAAGCGAGCATGGTATCGAAATACCAACCTTGAATATGAATGCCATGGTTAGCAAAGATATGTGCATCATATTTTAAATGATGACCAATTTTTCTGACGTTGTCATTTTCAAGAATGGGTTTAATTTGAGCGAGAACTTGCTCACGATTAAGCTGTTCAGGTGAGCCTTCATAGTCATGTGCCACAGGCACGTAATAGGCATCATTCGCATCAAAGGCGATAGAAAAACCAACCAATTCCGCAAAGCGATAATCAAGATTGGTGGTTTCTGTATCAATTGCAAAGTGATCAGCTTGTTGCATGCGTTGAAACAATGCATCCCAATCTTGCTGAGTGAGTACCGTATGATAAGTGGCTGTACCGAGTTGATCATCTTGGCTAGAAAGATTGGCATGATCTTCGGTGGCAACTTGCTCAGTTTTTTGTTCTGCTTTGACGATACTTTTTGAAGTTTGTTGATATGCAGAACTGTTTGGATTATTCGGATGATCCAAAGACTGTAATTGATTACGGAATTCTAGTTCAGTGTAAAGATCACGGAGTTGATCGACGTTTGGATTTGAAAGTTTAAGATCATGCCAATCTAAAGCTAAATCAAGATCGCAGACAATGCTGGCCAACTGATGATCAATTTTGATGTTGTCTAAGTTATCTTTAATATTTTGGCTAATTTTGCCTTTGAGCTGATCAACATTGGCGATGATATTGTTTAATGAGCCATATTCAGTCAGGAGTTTTGCTGCTGTTTTTGCACCAACACCCGGGACACCCATGATGCCATCAGATGCGTCACCCATGAGGGTGAGATAATCGATAATTTGATGTGGATGTACACCAAATTTTTCTAAAACACCCGCTTCATCGAGTACACGTTCTTTAAAACTATCCTCAAGTTTGACATGCTCATTGACCAACTGTGCCATATCTTTGTCACCTGTTGAGATGAGCACATGATGACCTTCAGAGAGTGCGCGTTTGGTAAGTGTTCCAATAATATCATCGGCTTCAGCACCCGGCAGACTGTATAAAGGAATGCCTAGAGCTTTAATTAATGCATGTAAATATGGAATTTGCTGAGATAACTCCTCAGGCATGCTTGGGCGGTCGCCTTTATAAATCGGCGATAATTTATGACGAAAGGTTGGTTCAGGTGTATCGAAAATAACTGCCATGTGCGTCGGTTGAGTACGGCGCATCAATTTTTGGATTGCAGAAATTGCACCACGAATTGCGTTGGTGTGTAAGCCAGTAGATGTTGTTAATGGCGGCAGAGCGTGAAAAGCACGAAATAAAAAATATGACCCGTCAACCAAGACAAAAGGTGGCATTGTGCAAATCCTTATTATGAACTGATGCGTATTTTACGTGAAAAAGTCATGCCTGTCTTATTTCGAGGTGGATCAATACGACTTGTCATGTCGTCTAAAAATTGCAGAATTTTGTATGTAAAGTGGGTTGCTTATGGACTGATCAAGTAATATAGCTGCAATGAAGTTATCTGAACTGATATAAGTCCATGTATAAAAAAGATAAACAGGGAATTGTCATTGTCTTAGTTGCTTTGACTGTGTTGTTGGGTTGCGCAATTGCCTTTAGATGGCAAGGTATTGTCGTTGCTTCAGCAATTGGACTAACCGTTGCAATTGTGCACATACTTTCGGAAATTCATCAGCGTTTGCAGCAGCTTGAACGCACTGCACCGAGCTATTTTGCCCAATCAACGAGTATTACTTCGCAAAAGTTGGTGATCTATGCATCTGCATTAGTTACTTTATTTGCTTATGCCAATACATGGATGTGGTTAGCGGGTGGGGCCTTATTAGTTCTGATGTTGTGCTTGATTCAAACCATTAGTTCATTTCAGACACGTTTATTGCATTTAGAACAATACGCGACACATTCTGCTGAAGCTAAGATGCCAACGCCTCAGGCTTCTATTGATGATCAAAATCTTGAATTAGCAACAATCTATACCTCAAATGAGCTTGCAAATGATCATCATCCGACTTGGATGCAAACTGATCAAGCGACTTCACAAAAACAATGTAATGAAAATCTAATTTCTGAATATCCCGAAACGAAGCGAAAACAACCTGCTTGGTGGCAACCTGCGATCGATTGGATGATTCATGGTAATCCTATTTTAAGAGTCGCTGTTGCCGTGTTGATGGTGGGAATCGTTTTATTATTACGTTTTGCCAGTGAGCATTGGCAACTTAGTTTAGGCGTGAAGTTGGGATTTATTGCCAGTGCAGGGATTGTGACAACTATTGCTGGTTATTGGTTGCAAAAAAAGAATCAATTATTTGCAGTTGCATTGCAGGGGCTTGGTTTAGCCGTTGTGTTTCTGACACTTATTTTTTCACATCATTTCGCTGTAATTTCCAGTCTAGGCACAGCCAGTACTTTATTTGTCATTTTATTATTAGTAACTGTTTACCTAAGTTTAAAGCAGCAAGCGTTATATTTGGCCATGTTGGCATTAACAATGGCTTATCTTGCACCATTGCTTATTCCACAGAATCATCCTGATGTGATTTTCTTATTTGGCTATTACTTTTTGATTAACTTAGCCGTGGCTGCGGTTAACTTTATTCAACCTTGGAAAATCCTGCACCAAATTGCATTTTTTGCCACGATGTTTATTGGAGGCACAACGATTGGGATTTATGCAGAGACGCATCAATTCGATACCTTAGACTGGATTTTATGGTTGCATATCGGATTATTTATTTGGTTGAGTATTCGATATAGCCAATTAATGCTACGTGCTCAAAATCAAATTAAAGAGGTAGAACCCAAAGCCCAACGTTTGCAGCCTATTTTAGACGTTGGACTGATTTTTAGTGTACCTGTATTGGGTTTTTCACTACACGCCTATCTGATGCATAACTCAACACAGGCACTTACGATTGGAGCTGCTGTTCTAAGTTTAACTTATACTTTGCTGCATGTTTGGATTAAACGTCAGCATCCACAACTTTCGATCTTGGCAAAAAGCTTTTTTATTCTTGCTATGGTGTTTACTGCACTGATTTTCCCACTTGCGAAAGGAGCGCATTGGACATCTGTGGGTTGGGTGATTCAGGGCACAGCACTGATTGTTTGGGGAGTGACTGAACGTTATCGTTTAAGTCGTTATCTTGGTGTAGCTTTGGTGTTACTCAGCTCAGTCGCATTGTTATTCCAAGCTTGGTCAAATGATCATTTCCCGATTTTAAGTACAGTTATTTATGCTTCGGCTCAATTTATTTCGGCTTTCTATTTATTGCATTATCAAGAAGTTGAAAAATATTTTAGTGCACGGATGTTGAGTGGTGTTTTCCTCGCTTTAGGGATGTATGCAGGTGCAGTTGCAGGTGTTGAGTATCTACATTGGCAACATTATGGCTTAAGCCCTTATTTGATGATCTCAACTATCTGTTTGGCTTTATTTAGTTTGGTTGTTCAATTCAAATCTAGGATGCAATGGCATAACGTACAATTGATTTTGTTGAGTGGATTGTTATTTTTATTGTACGAAGAGAGCTTTGCTGCAAATGTTTATGTAATTTGGCATTGGCCGAGTGCTTTAACGCAAATAACGTTTGCCGTAACGGCGATTGTTCTTGCAGGAACATTGATCAGTTTGCAATCGACGTCATCAAAAACATTACTCATGATCGGTGCGACTCTGCTATGGCTAAGTTTAGCAATCATTGGTTTAGCGATTTTCCCAATCATTCCTATTGTTGCCTTGGCGATAGTCCCTGCTGTGTACGGACTGTGGTTATTTTATTCCAATAGAATCCAACAACTTCAGCAGCTCCCGATTTGGTGTCTTACTTTATTTTGGCTGGTGATTGTGAATATTGACCCATATTCAGCAACACAATTCTATTTCTTGCCAGTGCTGAACCCAACAGACTTATTGAGCTTGTTGATGTTCATCGGTGTACTCTGGGTAATTTACCATCATGACTTCAATGTCGAATCGTCAATTGAGTGGGGTTTTAAAGTAGCGACGATTTTGACAGGTTTATTTGTACTGAGCAGTGTTGTTGTGCGTGCAATGCATCATTATCTTGGAACACCATTATGGGGTGGTGCAATTTGGTCAAATGGTGATGTTCAGCTGAGTTTGACGTTACTCTGGGTAATTTTGGCATTCATCCTAATGACTTTTTCCAGTCGTCGTCATATTCGCCAAATTTGGTTTGTCGGTGCGGCATTGTTAGCAATTGTTGTATTGAAACTATTATTATTAGACTTATCGCAAAGTGGAACTTTAACTCGAGTGATTTCATTTATTGGATCGGGTATCGTCATGCTGGTGATTGCATATTTAGCACCTTTACCACCGACCTTGAGTGAAAATAAAAAAGAGAGCTGATTAGCTCTCTTTACCTTCACGTTTCAGTGCTTTCTGATTCGCATATTGATCTATTTCATCATTTGCTAAGGGTTGAGGTCGGTCAATTAGCCCCATCTTCGGTACTGGAATCTCAATTTCATTATCAAGGAAACCGTTACGGATGCGTTCCTGCATTTCATCCCGCACTTGAATATAGTTTTCTTGACGACACCAGACCGCAAAAAGGATCTCAATCGATGACTCTTTAAATGCTGTAACAGTCACAGCAGGTTTAGGGTCATCCATTACATATGGGTATCTATTCGCAACATCTAACAGTACTTGTCTAACTTTGATGATGTCTTCATGGAAATTGATGGCAAGCGTAATTGGAATACGCCGAATTGGATATTTGGATAAATTCATGACTGGAGTTCGAATGAGTTGTTCGTTCGGCAGTCGAATATAAACATTATCTAGTGTGAGTAATTTCACAGAGAGTAAATCAATTGAGATCACTTCACCTTCTATCGTTTGTCCACGAATCAATGTGATTTGAATGGTATCGCCAACTTCGAAAGAACCTTCACCAATCAAAAACAGTCCACTAATTAAATTGGATGCGGAAGTCTGAGAGGCGAAACCCAAAGCTACAGTTAAGATACCCGCTGCACCTAAGAAGACACTGATTTTAAATCCTGCTTCTCTCAAACTAGTCATGATGAAGAGTAGGAAAATAAAATAGAAAATACCTCTACGCCATAACAAGCGTTGATGTGCATTAAAGCGGCTACCAATTGTTCGAATAAATGCATTCGATATCAAACGTGCGATGACAAAGCCAATAAAGCACAGAATCACGGCAACAGTGATTTCACTGAGTCGTTCTAAATTAATATTGGTAAAGATGCCAGTAAAGCTAGATGCGACATCCTTAGGAATATTGGTTTGCGCCATATCAACCTCTTAAAAGAATGAATCAAACATATTGAATAAGTTACCACCTGGTGCGCGTGGTGGATGGACATAGGTCACAGCCCCAGCTTGGGTTGGTGTTTTATTCTCAATACGAATGCGCGCGGGTTGATCTGCCCCTTCATAATACACTTTGATTTGAGAAGTCCAGAGTCTGCCGGTTTCTTCACTATAAAATAACGGTAGTGCAGGGACGGGAACATTCATACGATCAAAGCGTAATTGATGCTGACTAATGTTGTGGAATTCAATCGGAGTAACTGCTCTAAAAGCACGTGGCTTTAACAGATTTAAATCAGTGCGACCGTCGACAGACGTTGCATAGCAGATTTCACCATGTTGAGCATCTTTACCAAACCAAGTGTCTTTAGGTTGGATCACTGGAACTTCAAAAAGAGGCTCTGAAATACCATCAACTAAACCTGCGATCCAAAGAGGTGTGCTGATATACAGTGTTCCTCGTTGCCCAGCTGGAATATAGATCGGATCAACGGGTTTAATCACCACGGAACGATCAGCCAAACGCGGCATTAACAGGAATGAATCATTCGTTTTTTGGAACATATATCGTTCAATGCTGGCGGGTTTTGGCATCGCAAATTCAGTATCGTTTAATACTTGCCAATGTTGCTCGTAATCATGTTGGGTAAAAGGGCGATGATATTCCAAGCGCCATTCTTTAATGCCGCGAGTGAGGCGAAATAGCAGCGAACCGAATTGCCAAGCTTTGGCTTGTTGTATTTCAAACTGTTGCTCACCCCACCACTTTAGAGAGTCGGAATGGGGCATTTCATATTGATTATTTTGAGACAAGATGCAAAATTCCTTTGTGAGTATGCTAAACAGACTTCACGCTGTAATCTGCTTAGAGTACACTCAACTATCCCTTTCATCATTATAATTTGTGATGCAAATACTTAAACAAATACAAATTCCTTATAGTTTTGCGAAAAGACATGGCGTTTTACTGCGTTATGAAGGTGATCAAGTTTTTATTGTGCGACGGAAGGACACCGCACGTATTGCTTTGCAGGAAGCTCGTCGAATTTTGGGGAAAGCTGCTCATGATCAACTTTGTACAGATCAAGAGTTCCATGTCTTATTAAGTTCTAGCTATGCTGGCGATACTGGCGAATCTCAACAGGTTGCAGCAGGCTTGGAGGATCATCCTGATCTATTGAGTTTGGCAGATCAAGTTCCTGAAGCTGAAGACTTAATGGATCAAGAAGATGATGCGCCGATTGTCCGTTTGATTAATGCGTTATTGTCGGAGGCGATTCGTGTTAGTGCATCGGATATCCATATTGAAGCCTTTGAAAAGAAGCTTTCTGTACGGTTACGTGTCGATGGTCAATTACGAGAGATCGTGCAACCGCGCCGTGAACTTGCACCTTTGCTTGTGTCTCGTATCAAAGTGATGGCTAAACTGGATATCGCTGAAAAGCGTGTTCCTCAAGATGGTCGTATTTCTTTGCGTTTGGCTGGTCGTGAAGTCGATGTGCGTGTATCAACGTTACCATCTTCTCATGGTGAACGTGTGGTGATGCGTTTGCTGGATAAGCAAGCGGGCCGTTTAAATATGACGCATTTGGGATTAATGCAGAATGACTATGAACGACTGACGCAGTTGGTACATCGTCCACATGGCATCATCTTGGTTACAGGGCCTACGGGTTCTGGTAAAACGACGACTTTGTATGCAGCATTATCTGATCTAAATGATAATACGCGTAATATTTTGACAGCCGAAGATCCTATTGAATATCAATTGGAAGGGATCGGTCAGACACAAGTCAATACCAAGGTTGATATGACCTTTGCGCGTGCGTTAAAAGCAATGTTACGTCAAGATCCAGATGTGGTGATGGTTGGTGAGATTCGTGATCTTGAAACTGCCGAAATTGCGGTGCAAGCATCTCTAACAGGTCACTTGGTCTTATCTACACTGCACACCAATACTGCAATTGGTGCGGTGACGCGTTTGAAAGATATGGGTATTGAACCATTCTTGCTTGCAAGTTCATTAATCGGTGTTATTGCACAACGTCTCGTTCGAACACTCTGTCCTCATTGTGTGACATGGCGCAAGGCAGATGATTTTGAACGTCAAGTTTTTCAACACTTGAAAGTAGATGAACATCTAGAGCTACCAGAACCTCATGGTTGCGAAAAATGCTCTCATGTTGGTTTTAGTGGACGAACAGCGATTTATGAAATTGTGCCTGTTGATGAATCTATGCGTCGTTTAATTCATGGTAATGCAGCTGAGTATGAGTTAGAAAATCATGCTCGACGTCAGGCAGCATCCATTCGTGATGATGGTTTGCTAAAAGTTATGGCAGGTAAAACGACTTTAGAGGAAGTTTTACGTGTCACTAACGAAGCGGCGGAAGAATAAATCAGTTCAATATTTAAAAAAGCATGGTCAACCATGCTTTTTTTATCCTAAAAATTAAGCTGTTGTCACAATATTAAAATTCACATCAATATTATTGCGTGTTGCATTTGAATATGGGCAAACAATATGAGCAGCTGCGACAAGTTGTTCTGCTTCGGCCTGTTCCATACCAATCAAATAGACATTTAAAGTCACTTCGATGCCGAAACCATTTGGAATAGGGCCAATGCCAACTTCGCCTTCAACGTATGCATCTTTACTAATTTTAAATTTATCGCGGTTCGCAACAAACTTCATAGCACCTAAGAAACATGCAGAATAGCCCGCAGCAAACAGTTGTTCTGGATTGGTGACTTCACCACCTGCACCACCCATTTCTTTAGGTACACCTAATTTAACATCTAGTACACCATCTGATGATGTTGCACGGCCATCACGACCACCAGTTGCTTTAGCTTTCGCACGATAAACGACTTGTTCTAGAGACATTTGTTCTTACCTTTGAATAAATATTGTTTACAATTAAATCGTACACGATATAAATTAAAAAACAAGTTGTTGGTTTGTAAATTTGTATATTATTTTGTCAGATTAAGACGCAGTTCTGATAGCTGCTGTTTTAGTTCAGATAGCGTTGCAGGGGTGCATGAGGCTGCTTGAGCAATTTGATTCGGTATATCAATTGCTTGTTGTTGTAGTTTTTCACCCTGACCAGTTAGGGTAATAATCACTTGTCTTTCATCTTTTGTAGAACGTTGGCGAGTAATTAATTTAGATGCTTCTAGTTTTTTCAGTAGAGGTGTTAGGGTAGAGGATTCAAGAAATAATCTTTCACCGATTTCGGAAACAGTAAGCTGATCTTTTTCCCAAAGCACGAGCATAACAAGATATTGAGGATAAGTCAGACCAAGTGGTGCGAGCAATTGACGATATACATGATGCAGGGCAAGATTGGTCGAATAAATTAGAAAACATAACTGATTATCGAGTAACAGTTGATTATGTTCTTCGCCCATGTACATCTCTAAATGATTTCAATTCAATTAAGTATATCTTGATCTACGAATAGCTAAAGCGTTTGCAGGTGATTAAAATAAAAAATAACGAAGCGTTTGAATGCTGATCGTACTTATGCAGATATTTTAACTACCAAAATTCAGCGATTCTTTTCATCAAACGTGCTCGATAACGTGCGGTTGGATTATCCAAACTTTTCTGTGCTTCTTGTTCATAATACTCTTGCCATGCTTTGATCATTTCTAAAGTTGTACCTTTTTGCTTAATGATCTCAACATCTTCACGTTGAATGCTACTCAAACGTTGTCTTGCACCCTCAGCACCTGTTCCCCATCCAATAATCCATTGACCAAAAAAGTTCAGTGATAAATTTTGTGGAGTAGGTAAAGAAGAACTAACCACATCAACCTCTGTATTTGCTGATGCAGTATGGATTTGTGCGGCTGCCCCTATAAAAAATAAAATAGGAATAAATTTAAACATGAATAAAACTTAATTGCTGTGAGTGGCGAAGGGTACATCAACTTACAAGCAGAACGTATTTATTTTGTTCTACGATGATGAATAATGCTTATTAAATCATGATCATAGTTTTTATAGCTACATAAAAATTGACTGCTAGAGTCAAAAAGTGAAAGTTTTATAAATGATTTAGAAGAATTTAGTAGTTGATGATTCGACGATGTTGCATTAGAGGCATTGATGAACGCACAATTTCTTGTTCTTCAAGTTCAAAAGCGCTGGTAATTAACCTAGTACCTTCATGATTGACCATTTGCAATAACTGACCACGACTATCAGTAATTCCTGAATGACCCCATGTTTGACGCTTTTCGCCGTGCCAACCTTGCTGCGCTGCGCCTAAAACATAACATTGGCTATCCATCGCACGCGCTTGTAGCAACAATTGCCAATGTAACTGTCCTGTTGTATAGGTAAA
Source organism: Acinetobacter sp. COS3 (assembly GCF_000475335.1). Classification (NCBI taxonomy): domain Bacteria; kingdom Pseudomonadati; phylum Pseudomonadota; class Gammaproteobacteria; order Moraxellales; family Moraxellaceae; genus Acinetobacter; species Acinetobacter sp. COS3. The sequence goes on along the minus strand of NZ_AXCD01000027.1, from coordinate 3,374 downwards.
GGCTGCTGGTGCGGTTAATATGTTGGCACCTTGTTGGCGTAGTGTTAAGGCAAGTTCTGGAAAACGTAAGTCATAGCAAACCATTAAACCAATATGACCAAAAGGTGTTTTTGCAACAATAACGTCTTCGCCAGGTTCAAAGAATTTAGACTCTTGATATCCTCCGACAGCATCACTGACTTGCACATCAAATAAGTGAATTTTGTCGTAACGAGCCTCTGTTCTTTCTGGGCTAATACATAGACTAACTGTGCGTACTCGACCATCGGTAATTACTGAACCATTTGGGCGAAAAGGACAGGGCAGAGTACCTGCAACGATCCAAATTTCATAACGATGTGCAAGTTGCTCTAAACGAGCTTGGATGCTTTCAAATTGTTCGGCTGTATCGCGTTGTTTGCCTGCTGCAAAGCAGACGAAATTTTCAGGAAATACGATGAGTTCTGCACCTTGAACCTTACTTTGTTGGATTAATGATTCAATGACAACGAAGTTCGCTTCAATGTCATTTTGAGAATTCATTTGGGAAACAGCAAGTAAGGTCATGTAGGTGCCTCGATAGTTAGTTTAACGATCAAGCATTTTGTTTTTGTACATCGTGATTTAAACAATCTTGTTCTTTCTGCAATTGTTTAACTAGAGGTTCAAACATATTTTGATTATTTTCGTTTAAGCGCATAAGTGTTTTATGTGCATCAAGAACCGTGTTTAACATTGCACTGTGGGTGACATGTTGCTCCTCAGTCAGCTCTAAAGTACAAACACTTGGGTCGCCACAGTAATTTAAAATCACAAAAACTTGCCCTAGCCCCATGCTGTTGGCCAAGGTCGTAATATCTGGATTCGTTGATAGCATAACTGCTTGGATATGATGAACTTGTTTAAGCTTTAAACCTAATTTTGCAAGTACACCTAAAACAGTGCTGTCAATAAACGTCGTTTGGGTTAAATCAACGATTGCGCCAACAACATTTTGCTGTTGTTCAATCTTGTTGAGTAGTTTGTCTAAACTTATACAAGAATGAGCACGGACTTCGCCAATAAGCTTGAAAATATGCGTTCCGTTCAAACTTGCATATTCAACATGACCTGTTGACATATAAATGCCATTTTCAGAGAAAGGATATAAAATTATCCCATAGTGATATTCTAGACACAAGTGGTTAGATGCTTTTAAAAAAATAACTTTTTGATTTTTATATTAATTCATTCGGCATATGCTAAGAATTGCAATATCATCTGCTACATGATCTGGTGCTTGAAATGAATCATTTTGTAGATGTTCGACCAATTGGTTGAACTGATCATTGAGTCCACCATCAAAAGGCTCTAGAGCACCATCTGAACACAAAATAAACCGAGAGTGATGGCTGCTTAATACACAATGATGTTCTTCAACCTCTAAGTCTTCAGTTAAACCTAAAGGGAAGCTACTTGTTGTTAAAATTTTTGGTGGTTGGTTCTGTTCTAAAATAATTGGAGGAGGGTAGTGGCCTGCACTAGACCAACAAACGGTATTGGTTTTGAGGTTTAATGTACCTGCAACCATGGTGATATGTTTTTCAATATTTTCTTGAACTAACATTGCATTCAGTTTTTGAATGAGTTGACGAGGTGTTTTTGAACGGCCATGAAAAGCAGCCATCCATGAGGTCAGTAAACTACTTGTGACACCATGACCAGATACATCTGCTAAATAAAAAAGCACTTCATGATCATTTAACTTCCAATAGTCATACCAATCACCAGATAAATAGGCTGATGGTTGGAAAAAAGATTCAAATTGATAATTTGGTAGCTCAATTGGATTTGGCAAAAGACGTTTTTGTAATTCAGCAGCAGAGGGTAAATCCCTACTATCTTGATTACGCTTATATTGTGCATCTATCTTAAATAAAGAGTGAACAGGATTTTTAGGCAAATTATCCCAAACCCAACCCGCTAAAGCACCTTGCTCCCAGGCCTGTGCCAATGCTGCACCTTCATGTTCAAATGCAAGAACAATTGTTGGTAATTTCCATTGATATTTTAAAAAATCTTGTACATCAGCAATAGCAATAATTGTTTGATCGTATAAATCCAAGTCATCAATTTGAATGATTTGCAAACTTGGTAACTCTGTTAAAGCTTGATCTAAACAAGGTATGGAACGCGTGGGTTGAATGAAATACATAGATGAATAGCCAATCCTTTGTATGATCATTATAAATTCATCATAGATGAAAGATGACTTAGATCAAAGCATTGCCAGCAGTTAAACGTGCTGACAATACAGAAGTTTGTAAATATTGATTGCGATACATCATTGTTCTTCAGATGAAGCATCATCTAAATCATCGCTATCCCCAACGAAAGAGATGTCATTCGAATCACCACGTTTCTCAGCGATTTGGAATGCTTTGCGTTGTAAATAAAAATCACGAATCATTGAATATTTATCACCTTGCAGACTTTCTTCAATATCCAAAATTTGAGAGCGTGCATCGATAGCCTGTAATACATTGGTTGACCAGTAAATTCCTTCTTGATCATCCAGTAAATATTTTTGCGGGCGACCATAGCTATCAGCTGCTAAACCAAATCCATCACGGAAAGTGCTTGGACCAAAGAACGGCAACATAACGTATGGGCCAGATGGAACACCATAATAACCTAAAGTCACACCAAAGCTTTCCTCTTCAGTTGGTAAGCCTAATCGACGAGCAGGATCTGCGAAACCTAAAGTCGTTAATGTATTTACGGTAAAACGACCTAAAGTTTTAGCCGCACGAGCTGGGCGACCTTGAATTAATTGATTTACTGCATTCCAAGGTTCACCGAGGTTTTTTCGGAATTGGCGATAAGGGCTGCGAACTTGTTCAGGAATTTTTGCGACATACTGAATTGCAACAGGCTTTAATACATTACGGTCTACCATATCATTGAAAGCATAAAACTGACGGTTCAATGGTTGTAAAGGATCTTTAACAGAATCTGGTTGAGCAGCATTTGCATTCACTTTTAAATCATTTTTAGTGAGATGCTTTAAATCTTTTATCGCCTGAATAGTAGAAGGCTTCTGCTCTGTAACAACTTGAGTGCTTACAGCATTAGTTTGATCTGCTGTTTCATTGGATGTCTCTTGTGCGAATGCGGATGAACATGCTCCAGCAGTTAGCAATCCAAGCAAGATAAAATTCGAGTAATGCATATAAGTCCTTAATCGCTGTTAGAGCGAAATACAGTCATTAAAATGATTGCGTCACTTAACGCAAAACATATATATGAGGAATACAATTTAGTTGTTCTTATAGTATTAAAACAAATTCGTTCGAAAAATATAAGAAGAAATGTAAATTTGGCTTAAAAATGTTCACTCGGCAATAAAAAATAAA